>DOCI01000089.1:28303-32899 GCA_003503535.1 Planctomycetaceae bacterium | reverse complement strand
TCAAGCCAGTCAGTTCATTGAACAGGCCCTGGGACAACGAAGCAGCGAACAACTGACTGCTGATTTTAATCAGTCTGCTTCCCAGCAACAGAGCCAGCAAATCGGCAACTGACATCCACTGAATCTAAAAACTACTTTTGAAAAGGAGAACGACTTTGAACTTATGCCATCGACTCAACGAATACGTGCGGGCTTGCTTCACTGGGATCTGGATTGAATCGCACGAACATCAAGATGCCCTCACCGAAATCGCTGGTCTGTGTCGCGATCAGCAATGGCAACTGGCCACTTGGGACATCGAAACCGGGCTCACCATTCCCGGCCAATCAGAAACCGATGCGGCCAGTTCTGATCAACTGGCTGCGATTCGATCTATCAACTCACTGGCTACTCCTGACGGAACCGCTGTACTCGTACTTCAGAACTTTCATCGCTTCATGCAGTCCGCAGAAATCGTGCAGGCACTTTCTCGGCAAATCATCGCGGGAAAACAGAACCGCACGATTGTGGTTGTGCTTTCTCCAGTGGTGCAGATTCCAACCGAACTGGAAAAGATGTTCGTGGTCATCGAGCATGATTTACCCAGCCGTGAACAACTGGCGGAGATCGCCCGCGGGATCGCCACTGAAGATGGGGAACTTCCAGCGGGATCAGAACTGGAAACTGTCCTCGATGCGGCTTCCGGTCTGACCCGAATGGAAGCGGAAAACGCTTTCAGCTTGTCGCTGATACGCGAAGACCGAATCACAGCCGATGCAGTCTGGGAGATCAAAACCCAAACGCTAAAAAAAAGTGGTCTGCTTTCACTGCATCGGGGAACAGAGGATTTCAGTAGCCTGGGGGGCCTGTCGGCTCTCAAGGCGTTCTGCAAACGAGCGATGCTGCATCCGAGTCGAGGAAATCCTCTCAAGCGACCTCGGGGTGTGCTACTGCTTTCACCACCGGGGTGCGGCAAGTCGCAGTTCTGTAAGTTGTTGGGGAATGAAGTCGGTCGTCCTGTTTTGACACTGGATGTTGGCAGTTTGATGGGTTCTCTTGTAGGGCAGAGTGAAGAACGAACTCGTCAGGCGTTACGTGTCATTGATGCGATGGCTCCTTGTTTGGCAATGATCGACGAAGTGGAAAAAGCCTTCGCCGGATTGAATGGCAGTGGTGATTCCGGAGTGTCATCACGGATGTTTGGTCAGTTCTTGTCGTGGCTGAACGATCACGAAAGCGATGTTTTCGTGGTTTGCACAGCCAATGATGTCTCCAAACTTCCTCCGGAGTTCGGACGGAGCGAACGCTTTGATGGAATCTTCTTTCTCGATCTTCCCAGCCGCGAAGAGAAAGACGCGATCTGGAACTTGTATCTCGATCTGTTTGAGATTGGCAGAGACCAACGTCTGCCGGACGACACCAACTGGACTGGGGCAGAAGTGAAAGCCTGTTGCCGGTTGTCGGCTTTACTTGATGTACCGCTGCTGCAAGCGGCTCAGAATGTTGTGCCCGTTGCTGTGACGGCTGCCGAATCGGTCGAGCGATTACGGACCTGGGCCAATGGACGTTGCTTGTCTGCCAATGAATCGGGCATCTATCGTGGTCCTGATGATTTGCCCAAAAGTAAATCTCGTCGCAATGTCAGTCGCGATCCGTCGCATAACTGACAGTACTTATTCATTTCATCAATGCCGGAACGTGACCAGCGTGGTCGATTCCGGCTTGTTCTATTACTGGAGACCAATCTATGTCGACTTTGTTAGAAGAAGCTGTCACGCAGAGTTTCACGACACCGAGCGAACGGCTGCGTACCACGATGGCGGCGGCTCGTTTGAGCTTCAACTGGCTAGGAGTGCGGAAGTCGCTAACGTCTGCGCAAAGGAATCAGGCTGCCGATTCGTTCGGAGCTGAAGGGAAGTTTCTGTCGGCGGGTAAGAAACTCCTTGATACCTCCCATCCGGCCTACAAGGCGGTAACGGCAATCCGGGGACAAACCATCGCCTATTGGAAGGGCGTCTCACTGCCGTATCCAGAACCTGGGATTCGATTGATTCGTCAGGAATCGATCCACACGTTTGATGATCAGATCGCTCAGTTCCGCGACGAACTGGACGAGGCGGTCATGGAACTGGATCGCCATTATGACGAAATGAGGAGTGCGGCTCGCCAACGCCTGGGTGATCTGTTTAACGTCAGCGATTATCCCGCTTCACTAGTGGGAATGTTTGCGATTGAGCACGACTATCCCAGTATCGAGCCCCCGAACTATTTACGACAGCTCAGCCCGGAACTGTATGAAGCCGAGTGCCAGCGTGTGCAGGCCCGGTTTGATGAAGCGGTGCAACTGGCTGAAGCGGCGTTTATGGAAGAGCTGGCCAAGCTGGTCGATCACTTAACTGAACGACTCAATGGGGATGTGGATGGCAAACCGAAAGTCTTTCGTGTCACGGCCATCACCAATATGACAGAGTTCTTCGAGCGATTTCGGGCTTTGAATGTTCGCTCGAACGAACAGCTTGATGAACTGGTTGCCAATGCACAGCAGGTTGTGCGGGGCGTACAGCCTCAACAACTTCGAGACAGTCAAGCATTGCGTCAACAGGTTTCTTCGCAGATGGCAGCCGTGCAATCGGGACTCGATCAACTGTTGGTCGATCGTCCACGTCGCAACATCCAGCGTCGGCCACGATAAAGGAGATTCGGATGCAGATGCTTATTCAATCCGATGGGTCGGTTCGTTGCCTGTATAGCGAAGAACTGGACCTGCATGGCCTGGGCCGACTGGCAATCGCCCGTGGCAGTCACGTTGAACCAACTGATTCTGGTCAGTGGACAGCGGACATATCGCCCGTAGGCGGGCCAGTGCTCGGACCTTTTATCAACCGCAGTGATGCGCTTGATGCTGAACGTCAGTGGCTAGAGCAACACTGGTTATAAATCCCTGATGAGATTTACTCGATTATACCCGCTGCCATCTGAAGTATGGGGCCAGAATCTGCACGATTGATTCTCAACCAATGTACGAGATCGTCATTTGGATAGAACCGCGAGCTGCCTATCGGATCTCGTCCAAGCAGTGGTTCTAGTCCATCAATAATCGGCTTCAGTAGGCCAACTGGGGATCGAGAAGTTCTAGCAGTTATTGCAATCCAGACTGGTTGAATAAGAGGTTTCCTATTCCAGCTACATTCGACCGTATTTGACCATGCTGCAAGCCAGTCTTGTGTCTTATCTGACGGGGGGAGTGAATCGTATTGAATCTCCAGCAATGAAAGACTTGGGCTAGGCAAAGAACCAGATTCGATTGTTAGCCCACTGGATTCGTCAAACTCTTTTGTCGCTGAGAGTGATCGAAGCTCGGGAAATCCTTTGCGATAATAGCCTAGCTTTGAAAGGGCTCTCATTGCAGGACGAACGAGATTATCCAGATCCACATTGCGTCCCGTCTCAAGCCTGAATCGCAAGGTTACCTCCGATAAGTCGTTTTCTTCAACGATACGATCGACCCAAGCATTTTCGCGGGCATCCTCTCCTCCAATCGGAGTACCTGGCACTTCAATAAGAAACATCAACATTCCCTTTTTCTGGGAACCACAATCATCAGTCCATTATGCCATAGCTTCAGTAGCTATGGCTTTTTTTATTCTACTAAGGAGCTTGTAATCTATGACACAAAGCCAACTCAATCAACTCGTAGCCGATGCCACAGGTGAAGACCTGCGCGAAATCCGTAATCGGGGCTTTAGCCTGGCCGACCCGTTGGAGGTCGACTTCGATCCCGAACCTTACGATCTGCCACCCCAGATGATCGACTGGGACGAGATCGACCTGCAACGTAATGTCGCTATTGTCGAACAGCCACCGTTTCGATGCCATGCTGCCTGATGCTTCACTTTCTCACCGCCACCCTGGCTTTGATGGCTGGGGTGGCGGTTTTTCTTTCCCTCAAGTTCAAGGAGCTATTATATTGATTACGATTTCACGAGCACTCATTCGTCGACTAAGGATCACCTTCAGTCGCGGACTGGGCATCACTGCTCGACAAACCGGTCCTGCCATCGATTTTCAATGTGGACAGCAAGGTCTGTTCATCAGAACGCAAAATGATCATATCGCCCTGGAGTATCACCTGCCTGGCGAACAACCGGATTTGTCATTCGCGGTTCCGTTTGATTTCCTCCGACGCTGTGAGGGAACAAAAGACGAACTTGTCACACTCTCGCTGGCTGGTGAATCTGTGACAGCCGAATGGACCGATAGTGGTATCCCTCAAACCGCTCAGTTTGAACAGACAGTTTTTGGTGATTTCCCGTCTCAGCCAGAACAGATGGTAGCCAATCCTGCCCGATTGCTTGAGGCACTCGGAGCCGCTGCTGAAGTCGCTGATAATGATTCGTCTCGATATGCTCTCAATCATTTGCGATTACGATCCCATGATGGACAGATCGCAGCGAGTGACGGTCGACAGTTGCTGCTTCAGTCTGGCTTTTCGTTTCCATGGGACGATGAGATTCTGATTCCCGCTAATCGGTTACTGTCCAGTTCCGATCTGCGATCAAACGCAGAAGTCCAGATTGGTCGTACTGAAGACTGGACTTGTCTTCGTTCGGGTCCGTG
>DOCI01000089.1:16406-28137 GCA_003503535.1 Planctomycetaceae bacterium | reverse complement strand
TGATCAACAAAAAGGACCGATTCCCACAGGTTGATGATGTCGCCCCATCAGCGAATAGTGTGGCGTCTACCATGCTCATCAGCGACACGGATGCCGAGTTCATAAGCAAGGCCGTCAAACGCTTGCCGAGCAATGACGACCTCAATCATCCGGTGACAGTCGATCTGAACGGAGCCGTTTCGATTCGTGCTCAGGGAACTGATGATCCACAGCCGACCGAAATCGTGCTGACCTCATCCAGTCGTGATGGTGATGCGATCAAGATTTCGACCAACCGTCACTTTCTGGCTCAGGCGGTGCAAATGGGATTTCGGGCAGTGGAAGTCCATGGTCAGGAAACCCCACTGGTCTGCCGGGAACCTGATCGAACTTATGTCTGGGCCGCTCTCGACAAAGCAGGCATCATTGCTGCTAATCCTGATGCAGTGCGTGTTGAATCCGAGCAGGCCACTAATACACCACCACAACCAACAAGGAGAACTCATCCCGCTATGCCGAAAACAGAATCCCAACCACCACACAACCGACTGCCAAAAACAGAAACCTACGAAAGTGAATCTTCGCTCACGCCATTGCAGGTTGCTGAAGCCCTTCGTGATTCCCTCAAAGTCACACTGACTCACACACGGGAACTGATCGCCAGTCTGAAGAAGCGAAACAAGCAGTCCCGACTGGTGGAAAGCACGCTCGCCAGTCTGAAACAACTCCAAGACGTCGCGTAGCCCGCCATCTACATTCACATCATTTTTGAAGACCGTCGTTCCACATTGGAGCGGTGGTCTTTCATTTTTATACAAGGAGATATTATGGCTGTCACTCTCTCGGTTGGCCTGCACAAGAAAATCGGCCAACCCGATTATGGTTCACTCTGTGCAAGCTGCCACGTTGAGTTTGAGATCGACCGGACGTTACTGGATGGCGACCTCGATGGATTTCATCACAAAGTCCGCAGTGCCTTCGCGGCCTGCCAGCAATCGGTGGAAGAACAACTCTCCCGTCAGCAGGCCGGACCAGCATCACTAGTGTCCAATGGCTATCATCAGGATGGCCATGCCAATGGAAACAGTCACCCCCATTCAAACGGAAGTGGTCACCACAACGGCAACGGATCGCAACATACAAACGGGCGTTTGGCAACGGCGTCCCAAGTGCGAGCGATTCACGCGATCGCTAATAAAGCTCGGATCGATCTGCCTGGTAAGTTAAATCAACGCTTTGGGGTCAGTCGTGCTGATGACCTGACGCTCAGCCAGGCCTCGGAAATGATCGATGCGATCAAGCCACAGACCAATGGAACGGGAGGCCGTCGATGATGGGACTGCTCGAACTTCCGACTCAGACGCCTGTCGCTCAACCCAAGAAACGCGATTACATCAGTTACTCAGCCATCTCGACCTACCAGCAATGCCCGCTCAAGTATTATTTCAAGTACATCGCCGGATTGCCGGAAGAAGTCGTTTCCTCCAGCCTGATCTTAGGAGGGGCGATTCATAGTGCTGCTGAGTTTCATTTCAATCAGTTGATGATGGGGAATCCTGATCCTGATCAAGACATGCTGTTGTCTGCGTTCTGGAATGAATGGCATGAACGTGGTGAGGAAGTCGAGATTCGCTTTGGTAAGAACGAAGACATTAACAAGATCGCGGAGATGGCGGACCGGATTCTGATCGAGTTTCAGCAAAGTGAACTCGCCATTCCACAGGGGCAGATTCTGGGTGTCGAAGAGCAACTTCGCGGTGAGTTGATACCGGGTGTCCCGGACTTGCTTGCGCGGATTGACCTAATCACTTCGTCCGCTGATGAGCTGACAATCACCGATTTCAAAACGTCCCGCTCACGCTGGAATGGAGTGCAGGCTGAAGACTCAGGCGAGCAACTGCTGCTCTACAGCGAACTCGCCAAACAGCTTGCACCCGGCAAAAGGATTCGGTTGGAGTTTGCCGTAATCACCAAGACCGCTACACCCGTCGCCGAACGCTGGCCTGTTACCTACGACCCGTCACGTATCGCACGGACCAGGCAGGTGATTGAACGAGTCTGGAACGCCATTGAATCTCAGACGTTCTATCCGGCACCGTCTCCCATGAGTTGCGACGGCTGCCCATTCCGTGATCCTTGCCGTAAGTGGAAGGGTTAATCATTTCAAGAACATACATCGATACACATAAACTACTGGAGGTCTATATGCCCACTGCACGCCATAAACTGAATGCCGCTTCGATTAATGGAATCCTGATCGTGGCCGGTATAGTGGCGTTCTTCGGCCAAAGCTGGACCGTCTTCTGGCTGCTGGTCGCAATCTTGCTGGGAACATCCCTGATGTCCGGCGACATCCGCCCTCAGTCCCCGCGGAAGTAACGATTTCACTTATTCAACCCCAGCCCGTCCTCACCCCAGTTTCAAACCGGGCGGGGATGGTGCTGGGGCTTTGGACGAGAGAAACTGAATCGGCAAGAAGTCCTTTCTCTTAGCTCTCAGGTGGCCTTGGTTGGATTTTTAATGAAATCACGGTCAGAATGCCTAAGCAGGCTGATTTGATTAGTATGAGATCAGGTAAAAGTAGGCAGGAACCGACTGATGAGCGAACAACCGGGCAATACAACGATTATTCAAGGGTTATTAGTACGACTAGAGAATGGGGACGACGCGGCGCGAGAAGAACTAATCAACCATTCGATGGAACGTCTGCGTCGACTTGCCCGTAAGATGTTGCGTCAAAACCCTGCTGTCCGTCGTTGGAACGAAACCGACGATGTTTTTCAAAACGCACTTGTCCGACTCAATCGCGCACTTCAGACAGAACGTCCTGAATCGACACGCCGATATGTGGGATTGGCAGCGACTCAGATTCGCCGCGAACTGATTGATCTTTGGCGGCATCATTACGGTCCAGAAGGTGACGGTAATCATCACAAGTCTGATCCAGGGCTAGAGGATTCTCGTGGGATTGCCAGGCCGCTGTATGATCCGGGAAAAGAAGGGCAGGACTTGAGTGAATCGATTGCCATCCACGAAGCAGTCGATTCTCTCACCGATGATCAGAAGGACGTTTTCGAGAAACGTATCTACATGGGGATGACACATGAAGAAATCGCGAACGAAATGCAAGTTTCGTTAAAAACTGTCAAACGTCGCTGGCGTGAAGCCAAACAGCAACTGGCGGAACTTCTCGCCCCAGAATCAGATGACCAGTCTGCGTCTGAGGATAGAATCTAAACCGAAGCAATCGATGTGATTTTGCTTTCATCGACAGGATTGTGACGATCTACTCCGTTTATTGTTTCGTCAACTTTTTATACTTCTCAATCGCGGCTCAGTTGGTTCGTACGTAAACATCTTCCCATGTACCAGGTAAGAGTGGTTGATTAAATGACATCGGGACTTTAGTCGATGTTTCTCCTGGATCGAGCTTAATGAAGCGATGTCGTATTCGATTACCTTCGAGTTGCAAAATGCCTCGGTAGACAAGCTGTTTCCCTTGTTTGTTTTGGTATGGCATGTCGATTTTGACTGGATCTTCTTCCGCCTCAAATATAATCGTTCCTTGTTCTTCGTTGACATCATCTGAGGAGGCACTGTTGTACTCAATCCGAAATGTCACGCCTTCAATCCGTAGTCGTTTGTTTCTCTGGTTAAGTGTTTCTATTGGGACCGGACCATCGTGCAGTATTTCCTCGACGAGTTTCCATTCTCCCTGGATTGACTTACTGATATCTGCGTTGCTGAGTTGTTTGGTGGGTTCTTTATTGAAATCTCTGATTTGAATGTCCCGAAACTCTACACGAGTGGGGTAGAGTTGCAACGCGATGTGTCCGTCAGTGGACGAATCAATCGCTTGATCCAGCACATTATTTCCGTTCAGATTGACCATGACTCTGCCATTCTGTTTCAACACCACCAACTGATGCCATGTGTTTGACTGCAGATCAAGAGGCCTTGCGGCTGCGACCCTAAATAGACTCCCAGATCGATTGAAATCAGGCAGAGATGAAAAACGAGGGTGTTGTTGGTCAAGCAGTTGTACTTCTATAAATCGTGAACCATCGAGTGGTTGTCCTGGCATCGCATTCAGAAATACACCGCTGTTACTTGCGGCTGACAGACGAAACTCCAGTTTCAACTCAAAGTTCTCGAATCGGTCATCTGTCATCAAATAGCCGATGTTTTGCTTGGAGTTGGTTTCACCAAGGAGTATTCCGTCTTCAACTTTCCAGCCGTTGTATCCCTGTGTGGACCACCCATTCAGATTTTCTCCGTTGAAGAGTGATCGCCATACGGATTCTGGTGAGGTGATAGGAGATGAGATTTCCTGTTTGGCTTTCTCAGCTTTCTGTTTCGGTTGATTGGGATCTACTTTCGCATTTTGGGCTTCAACTCTAACAACTGGTATGGGAGCAGCATTGTTCGCAGTGTTTGAAGGCGAAGACTCTTGCACATCACCAATGAAGTTTGGCCTGACGTCGGGCAGTACTATTACTAAGGCAGAAAACACCAGCAGAGCGATCAGTCCGACGATGGGCCATTTCCATCGTTTCAGATTATGGCTTGATTCTCTCTGTGTTTGAGCAAGGTTTTTTGCTGGTAAAGATTCTTTGGAAACGACAGTATTTGCTTTGATCAACGCTTTGACGAATGTCTGGCACGACTTCCAGCGATCGTGTGGATTTTTCGACAGTGCCTTCTCAACGACCTTTCGTTCTCTCGGACCGAGTTGTGACAAATCTGGCTTGCCGCTGCGATGCCCATCAATGATATCTATCGCGCTTCCAGTGAATGGCAAGACTCCTGTCCGTAGGTAGCAGTACGTGACTGCCAGCGAATATTGATCGCTCCGGTTACTGGTTTTTCCTGCCAGAAACTCAGGAGCGGCATAAGCCAGAGTCAGACTGCCGGTATGGCCGGTCGCATCGCTTTTCAGCGAACGGACAAGCCCAAAATCGCCAACTTTGATGCTTCCTCCAGAGATCAACAGATTCTGGGGTTTGATGTCACGGTGTTGAATCCCTGCACGATTAGAGCCCTGGGCCTGGTTGAGAAAGTCAATCCCTTTGGCCGCTTCAATCATGTAACGAAACAGTTCTTTTTGAGGAATCCCAAGGCCATTTTCACGACGAACAGCTTCAAAACGATCCTGCAATGATTCATCTGCGAGTTCCGAGGCAATCACGAGTTGATTACCAATCTGCCAGGTTCCGAAAACGCTCAACAAATGGGGATGACGAACGTCGCGGATAATGTCGAGCGATCGCAGTTCGGTCTGCCCCGTGCGTTCATCGAGTCGCACAAACTTCAGCGCTACGGGAAACTGTCCCGGACCAAGCGCCTTCCAGACTTGACCAAAACCTCCCTGACCAAGTGGTTCGAGCAGTTGATAGCCGGGAATCGGTTCCTGCCCCGGTTGCAAAGTCGAAGGTGGCTGACGCCCATGATTGTGACGGGAAGTCTCTGGAGAAAGACTGTCAGTATCACCCATTGCTGCCAGATGCCCGTTCATTTTGGCCAGCGCAATCGCTTTTCTACGAAACTTCTCTACATTCTCGTCTACTAGTCTACTTGAGTGTTTCGCAATAAAGTCGTCAATATCGGCACAGTCGTCCACATCGAGTTGTTCATCCCACTCATCTAAGAGTTGATCGACTTGGGATTCGTCCACCACTGTTGTCCTCGCTCATCGTAGAGCTGCTGTTTTCGTATTGATATTTCCGAAAATGCAGTATAGCGATGGCGACCGGCATCCCGCCACTAGCAGTCGACCTGGCATCACGCCATCCTCAGTAGCCCATAGCACGTCGTTGGACGAGGGTTTCCTCCAGAGTGTCTGCCAAGTGTTTGCGCCACATAGCCTTCAAGGAATACCAAGTCCCATCCACTTCTATGGCAATGAGCCCGTCTCCTCGCAAGTAGTAGAGCAGATTGAGTGGAGAGTATCCGTCGTAGTCCAGAGCCTTCAGCCGGTCGTTGACCCAATGTTCTTGTGGTGATTCGACCTCAAATGCGGGCAACGCACCACGTACTATACGCAATCGAGTTCTACGAGTCAGATTATGGTTATGTATTGTCACTAGATTCTCCAGCATCGCTACCCCTGCAACGCCATCGAGCATTCCCGCATTCGGATCATCTGGATCAATCACAACGAACGATAGTGTTAAATAGAGTCCGTTATCCAAAAGCATTTTTTCTGTCGCCACGATATGATTCTGCCCGTGAAAACGCGAGATTACACTAGGCGTGTAATGAACAGAGTTGGATTCAGGATCATCATAAGCCGTTAAAGGGCGCGGCGGATCAGCAGTAGTCAACATATTATGCGTTTCAGTTACTGAGTCATCCGACGTGCGGTCCTCTTCATCTGTAGAGTCTGTTACCCGCTTGTCTGTGATTTGCGATTGCTCACTATCGAACTCATCAGTGTCGGACCGTGTCCCTGAAACTGAAGCATCGCTTGCTTCTTCAAGTAGGTCTTCAGATTGCTTATTCTTCGCCATGGTGTCGCTTGATGAGCCACTCATCATTCCCCCATACGCAAAGACAAACAATAGCATGATGATCCCATACCCTGCGCCGAGTCGAGACCAATCATCATAAGTTGACGATGGTGTTTTCCAGTGGTGCAGCCGCGTCTCCTCAATGTCTGCAAGTGTCCTCCGAAGTGACTGCGCCTTTTTCATTTCTGCTGTCATTATTCCGCTCGACGACATGGGCGCTGTTTCTGCAAGTTGTATGATAAGTGTTCGTCGAGATCGTGTTGCTGGGCCTGTAGGATTCTTGTCGGCCTTAGCTTGTTCGATAAAAACATCTAGTTCCGATACTTGCTTACGAAGATCCTCATCACCAACTCGATCGTCGTGCATTTGCTCCCCGACGTGGACTTTTTGACGATTCAGCCGCATGAGACAAAACCGATGTTGCGCCTCGATCCAGGCAAGCGTTGCCCAATGCCGAAAATGCTGAAATGTGACGATTGCGATACGGCAAGTTTCTCTCCATATTGCAAGCATTTTCGATTTCAAACCTGCTTTCCAAGATGTATCAGAATCGACACTGCGTCGAACGGAACACGTTTCAATCGGCTCGGGTAAATCATGTTGGATTTTATCGTGAGCACTCATTTAGCTCTCCCAATGCGAGTCATTGCCTGTCTGCCCATTTGTCAAGAACGGTGGTAGCCAACTCACGCACTTGCTTGCTCTCAGGGTCGTCTTTTGCCTTTTCCACCTTGGCTCTTACGATTACTGGGACAGTTTCATAGTGCTTCAGAATAGTCAGCGCGTTCAATCGGACCTTGTAGTGGCCGTCATCCAACATCGCTGCAAAAGTATCGAGTTGATTTGCGATGGTCCCAAAATCTTTTTCCGCGATCCCGGCAAGCACAGAGGATCGAGATATTCTTGCATCGGGCTCTTGACTCAACAGCCCTTCGAGTATTGTCGGAACTACATTGGGGCCGATTTCAATAAGTGCTGTTTCAGCATGACCTGCTAGTGAGCTTTCCTCACTTGCCAGCAAGTCAATCAGCGGATCAATACTCGGCTCCCCGACCTGAGCGAGGCTGTGAACAATAGTATTGGCCATTCTTTCGTCGTTTCGGTATTTGTTCAATATCCTCAGCAAATAGGGTATGGCAGGTTCCGAGCCCGGCCCGATCTCCCCAAAAGCATAAATACATTCGACTTCTTGATTGATTCCCGCAGCATCAAGAATCGCGGGCACGGCACTCTTAGCATCTGGGCCAATACCACCTGCTGCAAGAATCGCCGTCTTGAGTGACGTAAAACTTAACTTGCCGCCTTCGATCAATATAATGAGTTTGGGTACTGCGGACTTAGCATCACTGCCCATGCTGCCAATCGCGGTCATTGCTGCATCACGATAGAACGGCTCATCCAGATATTTCACCAACGTCGGAACGGCAGCCTTTGCGCGAGCCCCAAAACGAGCAAGTATCCAGATTGCCGACCTCTTGTGTACATCCCAGGCGTTGGTTGATTCAGGTCTCTTGATCAATGTGATCAGGGCAGGCACGGTCGGAGCAGCGGGGATTGGGTCTCGTGCAAACGTCAACTTATTTAGAGTGTCGAGAGATAACGTCCGCACGTCTTGATCCTCATCGAGTATTGTATTGCTAAGGACTTCGATAAGAACTTTGCCATGGGCTCGCTTAGCAAGTTCTCGTACACCCCATTTTCGCATCTGGGCTTGTTCATGCATTGTCAGTTTAACCAGTGCCTCGTCGTCACCAATCTTGTACAATGAATCAAAGGCCGTGTAGTTCAGTCGTTCGCTAGCGATTACATCAACGATAGTAGGCACAGCCGATTTCGCTATTGGACCTATTTCGGCAAGCGCAGTAACTGTGGCGTTCCTCACGTCCGCTTCATCATCATTAACTCGTTCAATCAATGCCTTTATTGAATCCGCTCCAGCCGGACCCAACTCGGCGATCTTTTTACACGCAGATATACGGACTTTTTTGTCGACATCGTTCAAGTCACGTATATGCTCCCGAACGTCGACATGCTTGAAAGGTAATGATGGATTTTGATCATCCTCCTGCTCATTCAGTACGGCAACTTTTTTCATTTGTTCGGAAGTAACTATCGCTTCGTCACGTTTGATCGGAGTTGTACTTTCTGATTCTTTTGATATTCGAGTAGATTCCTGGGCGCGGTGCTGTCGACCCGACATAGAAATCTCTTGTCCGATTTCAGCCATCTTACGATCATATTCGTTTGCCTCAGCAGCAATCTCATTCTGCATATCAAGCAGATCGGCATCTATCTCATTCTGCATCTCTTTGAAATCGTGCATTATTTCCTGTTGTGCCGCTTCCGTCTCATCATTGATCTGGGATACCTCCAATGCTGGATCGGTAATGCGCCCGTCACAACCGGCGACAGTTAAGGCCAACAATAGGAGACAGAGTAGTTTTGCGTGAGCAACCATTTTTAGATCCCATCTTTGAATCGGCGTCAAATGAACATAGGTGATATGGTGGCCCTTTCTCTGAAATGGCTTGCTCATCTTTGGTTCAGTTGAGAACGGTCCCGTAGTAGTACCATTCTCAGCAAGCCACCATTCAAGGTTTTTCCCTTCTGCCATTTTATCTCCCACCTTCCAGCTCCAGATAACCCCATGAACCATCAATAACATATCCGATTTTGGGATATCCGAAAAGCGGATTCACAATCGTCTGCAAAAAGGAACTTGCAGGCGATATGGACAAAGCAATCCACTCCCAAAATCAGACAACACTTCAGGATCTTCTCCGTGAACTGCGGAAAGAGGCCGACTTGCGCCAACAGGATGTGGCGAAAAAGATCAATGAACCTCAATCGTTTGTCAGTAAGTATGAATCTGGTGAGCGACGACTCGATATCCTCGAACTTCGTGAACTGTGTCGTGTTTTTAAGTTGAGTTTGGTCGAGTTTTCTGAGCAGTTGGAACAACGTCTCTCGAAATGATTCGTTCACCATCACGCAGCCTCGTTTTCTGAATGAAAATGCCTCTGAATGACTTTGAATGTGTTTTCTATGCAAACTCCCAAATCAGCTCGGCATAAGGCAGGAGATAATGCAGCATTTCTGATTGTGCTCAAAAACGGATCACACAGCTCATCCATACGCAACAGTGCCTTCTCACACTCGCGGCACGTTCCCAAGTGGTTGGCAATCTGCGCAAGATCCTTATCTGAAAGCCGTCCCTGGCTGAATCCAATCAGTTGTTCGCTATCTGGGCATTTAAGATTTGAAGTCATAACTGTCCTCGAAAAAAAGTCTCTATAAGGAACAACGTCAGACCGCAACACAGCTCATATTTCCAGCAACTCACGTATCCGCTTGAGTACCCGAGATTTGGCAAGCCGGATCGCCGAAGGGGACACTCCGAGTTGCTTAGCCACATCGGCCACCGGGCGTTCCTCAACGACGCTCTCCCAGAATGCTATCCACGTGGTCGGTTTGACTTGTTTCTGAATCAGATTTAAAGCAGGATCAAGTAACAAAAAAGATTCATCCGTTCTCTCGTCCTTCACTTCATCATCATCGTTGGAATCGGCAAGATGGAGTAGTTGCTCCCAGTTTTCATCGCCACCAGAAGCCGGGAAGCAACGTCCTGTTCGACGAAAATGGTCGACTACTCGACTGCGAGTGATGACCCGCAGCCAGCCACGAAATGATCCGCTCTGGTTTAGCATAAAATCATCAATCTTTCGCGCAACCGTCAGAAAGACTTCTTGAAAGACATCGTCGCGATCGGGACCGTGAAGATTTGATTCCCCAATCCAAAAATCCACCAGCGGCCCGTGTAGCATGAGCAGCTCTCGCCAAGCATCAGGGTGATGCTTCTTGGCCCGACCAATGAGATCAGTCTCTATTGATTCATATTTTTCAGGATCATTTCGGTCAGTGCTCATCGAAGCTACTCTCATTCAGGTGTGTTTGACGTTGAATGAGGGAGAAGCGAGAGCGATTCAGAAAACGGGTCAGCAGTGAATAAAACAAAAAAGCCGCTCGCAGAAATATCCACGAGCAGCTTTGATGGTCAGGACCAAGTGTGATCAGGAAATATCAGATGAGTCGACCATGATCACCTTCAGTAGCCTGTTGATTTTGATCAGCTTACAAACCTGGATTCGCAGATCGGATCGGAGTTCCAGTGGATCAGCTTCCGACAAAAAGTGATCGACGACTTCTGTAACAGAAGATTCAGGATGTAAAAAGATATACTCATCGCACTTATCCAAGAGTTCATCAAGTAAATCGATCATAGCTATTTCAACCTAATAATGACGAAGCCCCAACAGGAAGATACGGCAGCAAACTGCATGAATGCCACAAATCAACGGTACCATCAGTTCGTGCAACGGCCAAAACATTGCCATCGATGTCGCTACTGATCATTGAGATGGTTTCTAAGTCGGGCATTCGGAAGGTACCGAAACAGGTCGCATCACTATCAAAAAGACGAAGGCCACTGGTGCGGTCAATCAGCAGCCAACTTTCTAGCGATCGCACGAAGGATAACAGCAATAAGTCCTCGCATACGATAGGTTCCTCTGAGGAGCTGTAAACCACTCCTTCGTACACATCAAAAAAACTATTGGCTTGAAATATTGCAAAAACGTCGTTTTCATTAGAGAAAGCGATCCGCTGTACGTGATCAGCTTTCCCGAAGTAAGCCAACTTACCCCCTGGCTTCAACCCCACAAAAACTTGAAACAGTCCATCGGCATTCGACAGCGCCATGATTTTTCCGCATCTGGAAAATGCGATCGTATCCCAAGTCACATTTTCCGGAATATCGTGCTCGATGTGCGTGGCAGATACGCCATTCACAAGAATCGGTTTGTCATCACAAACGAGTAGCTGATGACCGTGAGGAACAAACATCGGCGAACGAAAAGAGCCGCCTTTGTTACTGTGTGGAATACTTCGAGCAGTCTCGGTAGCTGAATCGTAAACAAACAGTTCGGTTCGCATCTCTCCGTCGATGGTAGCCGCCCCCAGAGTCGCAATCAGTCGCCCATCATCAGAAATACAAATCTCCTGGATCGGCATTTTGTTGCATTGATACTGACAGCAAAGACATCCGTTGATGTCCCAGACTTCGACATTTCCGCTTGCTCGGGCCAATGCAACAAAGTCAGCATGGCGAGACACCTGAAGTGCCACGACTGCACTTTCGTCGTCCAATCTCAACTGGTTGAATGGGAAATCCACAACTCTTCTCC
>DOCI01000089.1:15696-16305 GCA_003503535.1 Planctomycetaceae bacterium | reverse complement strand
TCTTCTCCTTAGAAAAAAACTTTAATCAGCAATCACATCGATTGCTTTCCACGGGAGAAGCGGAAGCATTGCTGTAAAAGGGTCAAACATCGTAGCTAAAAACCGATGATCTAAATCAGCTCCCCGAACCACAACTAAACCACCTCTCACAGCAATCTTTTGTGGTTCTAATCCAATCCTCTCGTCGTGCGTTAATCCTGGGAATACATTTTGTAGGTTCCGGTTTTTCAGAACGAAAGGGATTCTGGTTGTGTAATCCGATAAGTTCAGTAACACAGCCTCCCTCGCCGCCCCCTGAGGTATTTGGGAATAATAAGGTGCTATCTGCGGCCAATCATCTGGTTAGAGCCCGGGAAAAGGCATCACATAATGGTTCCGATTCCACGCTTAAGCATCGATACGGACACCCATATGGGAAGTAAACAGGGCTTTTCGTCACATTATGCGCGGTATGTAGGCGCCTCGATCGCAGCGTTGGCACAGTACGCAGCTCTAGATAAGCACCACCGTTACGGTACTTGTGGACCTCAGCCGATCCGACCTCATTCTCATAAATGCCATCGATCGCAACCGAGGCATCATGACGTTTTCAAAAGTGGTTTTTGAAAC
>DOCI01000089.1:3741-15521 GCA_003503535.1 Planctomycetaceae bacterium | reverse complement strand
TTTCAAAAGTGGTTTTTGAAACAATATTCTCTTCTAAGATCGCGAGATACAGGAGAAGGAGTTTCTTAGATGAGAATGTCCTCTCAACTGTAAGCAACTCTTGATCGGGCATTGATAGGAACATCATGACTTATGATCGCCAAACTGAATGAACGACATCCTGATTTTATGAGGGTGATTTCTTCAATCTTAATATACATGAGAAAATGCCCCGCGAAGCGGGGCTCTCACTTTTTTGTTTGATTGAGATTTGTAGAGGTATGCGGTGGTCCAAGGATGGGGTGGCTAGTGGTCCGTAGATGGGGTGACTAGTGGCCCAAGGATGGGGTATACAGATTCTACCTATTGGCGATCGGAACAGGATTTCGTACGGAATACCAATGATTCATAGAAAATATTTGCTCGTTCCGCAAATCCTGCTGGAACAGGAATGTATTTCCGGTGAATACTTGGAATCCCCAAGAACTGATGATAGGCTTTCTCCTCAAATCGAAGACATAACGTCCTAAATGTTCGGTTCTGAACCTTCTGTGATTTCGAGTGGGAAGGTTCTTTGATCATGTCCAATGCCAACAAATAACGGAAAAGTGCCGAAAGAGAGTTCCATTCGTCTGAGATAACCATCCGACAAGCCTCTGAAATGCTTACACTACTAAACTTGTACTTAACGATGACTTCAGTCCGGGCGTAAGAGCGTTCCCTGTGAAAACTCTTCAGATCTTCAATGGCTCCGTTTTTCAGCCATTCATTAAACTTTCCAACCGTACTTGGAGCGGCGATCTGATAGGGACTGATCGGCCTGAACCCACGCCGTCCAGGCATCGTGACCGTCCCCAAAGGGGTTACTTTTTCATAAGGTGTCCCTTCCAATCCGTCAGGAAAAACCATTTGCTGTCGTTTAGAATGGAAGAGAGTTCGCACATACGCGACAGAGTCATCAATCCCTTGTTCATGGAGTTTCTCGATAATCTCCGCCCACGCCTTACCATCGCGATATTTACCACTTGGTTCGTAAGTACTCAACTCTCCCGTTTGACCAGTCTCAAAATAGCGATAGGTAAAGCGGTAGGCAGCTTTTAAGCGATATGATTCGTCAATAATCTCGGGACATGAACTTTTCGATGAAGACCGATCTGCTGCTGATTTCTCTCGACTGGGTTTGCCGAGCTTGATTGGGACCTCATACCTGTTTCTTTGCATGATCAAAGTTCCTACAGTTAAAGAGTTTTATGAGAGAGTGCGGACTGAATGTCCCACTCATGATCAACTAGTGCCTTATGAATCGTGTTTGGAATGGGACGTAGGTGCAGAGTTTTCTGCCCTTTATCTCTCCTCCGATTCCAAACCCAGTAACGACATTCAATGAAACCCCGCTGATGTAGTTGCTTCGCCCATTCAGCCAAGGATTTTCGGTTGTACCCTGTTTCTTCAGCGAGAACATTCAATGATTTGCAGCACCACAGAAAGCCTCGCCGTGAAATGCGGGATCGTCCTTGTGAATGCCAGTAGAGAATGTTGGACAACAATGCTGCTTGACCAGGATGCCGATCACAGATCACCATGATCGCATCGTAAACGCGAACACCTTGCTCAACATTCCCCCAGATTTTGCATTTGGTGATCGACTCGTGCCATTGCAGATCGTCATCAGCAAGTTTCAGTTCAGAGAGAGCTGAGTCGTCATGTGAGATTTTTTGATAAGCATAAATGAGCGGTTTGCCGAGAGGCCGGATAAGCGTTCCAGGTCTGCCATCTGTATTCGTTTCGATCAAACCCTGTTTAACGAGAGTTTGCAATGAACTATCGACTTTTCCGTTTAGGATAATCGCATTGGCGATCTTATTGAAAGAAGTTCGCCACCAACGATCACCTGATTCATCTGTGTTGTAGGCACGACATTGCTTGTTATTCGCGTCAATGTTGTCGAAGCGATCAAGCAACCAGCATAGGATGCGTGCTCGCGTCGGGTGTCCAGCAACCTGGGAAACCCAAGCTGGCATCCAGAGATAACTTGGCAATGTTTTGAGAGTTGCATCAGCTTGGCTACCTTCCCAAGCATCTTTGACACCCATTTTTAGTAGTGACTTATTTCGATTCTGATACCAGATCGTTTTGCTGTCGGGGCTACCGAATCTGGTTTCAATGTCCAGAGAAGCCATGTATGATTTTCGGGGCTTCAGGCCTCGGTTTACTCGATTTTTCTTCGCTTTTTTTCCCGCTTTACTTGCGTGTTGAAAGTATTGATAAATAACATTGAATGAAGAGCGACGAGTTATACTCTTCTTAGGAGGTTTGCTATGACATTCAGAGTCATCGCTTACTAAACTACTATCTTGCATTTTCTGTCTCCTTAGCTGACAGTGAATGATTGATCCGCAACTGACACCAACAGTTGCGGATCACTTTATTTTCATAACAGACCGAAGATGGTTTCACACAAACACGGGATTGGGATAATCATTCCAGTCCCTCATGCTCCATTCACCTTCTTCCAAGTCAATGATCGCCTGCTCCTCAGCAATCTCGCAGCGACATTGTTCTGCCAACTCTTTGATGAATGGCTCAAACCAATGCAAAGCAAGCGATTGATCGGTTGCAAACTCAAAGTGGTCGATCGGTGGTTGAGCAGTTATTGCAGGCCGGTTGTGAATGACTGCGAGTTCTTCTTGCCAAGGGATTACCACTCCAAGCGGACGATCGCTTACAGACCCGGTCAGTTGGAAATGATTGATAATGCTGCCGAGATGAGTCGCTGAAATCTGCGGCAGGAGTTTTTCCACGTCATTTTCGGGTTTACAATACTGTCGATAACAAAACTGCAAATACATGGGATACGGACTCATGTCTTCGTGCTGGAAAATATGCCCCAAGCGAATCCAGCGTTCAGTAGGATACTGTTCGTCGTTGGACCAGCAGTAATGTTCAAACAGATCAAGTCTGGCAACGGATTGCAGAATCTTCTTCGTCGCATCCGTTTCAATCGCCAGTTTGATTCGTTCTTGAGAAAGGGCCTTGTGATCTTGCGGGCTCATCATGTTCGACACGTCCTTCATTTCTGAACTAAAAAGTGGATTTGAAATCTATTGTTTTTGTTTAGGAACGGACTCGTTGCTAGTTATTTCCGTCTGAGATCGTGAACGGTAAAACGATGCGTTCGCTTGCTCCGCTGCTGCTATGACAGCCTTCCTCGAAAACTGCGCCATGGTTGTGCGATGAATCGCACTAGCCAGACGAATCAAATCGTGTTGTTCCGGTTTCAAATAAAACTTGAGCAACTTTTTGTCACTGTTTTGTTTACTCATAGATGCCTCCCGAAATGACTGAGTTGAAGCGAGTTCCCATTGGCCTCACTGGTCCCATTAGCATGAGATGACAGTGTCAGATTCACCAAGAGCACTCACACTTAACGACACAAACCTGCGCCGCATGGTATTGCTAATAAACGACTTAGGGAAAACATAAACTTTTTATTTTTCATTTTGATTTCAAAATCGCAAAGCATTTCAAACTCACGTCATGAGTCAAGCGGGTGTCGGCAGGAAATAGGGCCAATCATGGACCAAAGTATTTTTCTGCCAATCCCTGACTCTTTTGCCGCTTGGCTCCCGCTTCTCCCCGTGCAAGTCGAATAGGTCGGCTTGGCATGCAATCAAAATGAGGAGAAACGTGAAATGATAGAAATCATTCAGCAAGCAAATCCAGCTAAAGCCAGAGCTCCACCTGAGAGTGGTGAGATTGCAGAGAGATTCAGCTCACCACATGCGATGGCAAAACGCATGTAGCTTCAAATCATAAATAGCTTATCTTTGCATGTTTGTGCGAAGAGGAAGCAGTGCGCTGATTCTATTTGCAAAATGAATCTAAACTGCCATACGTATTGACCAAATGAAATCGGTTTGATCAGGATCACAATCCTAAATGATTATCAAACCTCTAAGACTTGGAGATATGAAAGTTTGGTGGTTTACGATAAACGTAGCCTTGCAGCACACAAACTTGCATGGCAAGAGCGACTCCCTAGGGAGTAAGGATTTTTACATGAGAATAACATGGCAAAATCAACATCACATGGTCTCATTAGCACAAATGAGGCCTACAGCAAGCGAGAGTTAATAGCTCGTTTAGGGGTATCTCAGAAGTTCTGGGACCAGATGCTCGACAACGGATTGCATTTCACGCAAATCGGTCACCAACGATGGGTGTGGGGGCACAAAGTAATCGAGTACATCGAAAAACACTCTAAGCAAAAGAGCTGAAAGCCATCATGTCATTGACATGGGTAGATGACTTTTTCCAGGTACCTCTTTGACCCGTCAGCGATTCTGCTGGCGGGCCATTTTTCACTCTATTTAGGAGAAATACATGCCACGTCAGCCAGAAATCGGAAACGTACAAATCTACCCGCAGCGACCATTGCGGAAATCTGACAAAAATGGTTACGTACTTAAGTTTTATTGTCCCCTGAAACAGAAGCGAATCCGGAAGTCCTGCGGGACTCGCGATCGAGCAGAAGCCCGTAGGATTCTACGAGAGTGTCGAGAGCGATTGATTAATGGTGATTACGTCAAATCAGGTGGTGCAATAACTGAATCACACGAAAGGACGATTTCCCAGCCAAACTATGCCCACTCAGATGATGACAAGTCTACCAAGATGTTGTTCGACGAAGCCTTTGAGCACTATCGAGCATTCAAGAAAAATCGTCTCCGAGCGCAGTCATTTCAAAGCATGTGTTCCTCACTTGAGATCTCAATGCGAATCTATGAATCACGTCGAGCTAAAGACGGACTTCAATCAGGTGTGACTTTAGAGGAGTGCCTGTCACTGGCAGGTCTGGAGTATTTGCAGGAACAACTACGGGACGGAATCGAAAGTCGTTATGAATCTCGACTGCCAACCACCGTCAATAGTATTGTTGGCGACATTTTGGCTTTCGCTCGTTATTGCTACAAACACGAGTGGATCGTGAAGATCCCACCGATTGAAGATCTGGATGAGGATGAAGTAAGTCGTGGCCGAGCGATTACTGGAGAAGAGTTTGACCGTTTGCTTGCAAGCACGCCGAAAGTTGTTGGCAAAACCGCTTCGTCTTCCTGGAACTTCTTACTTCGAGTTCTGTGGGAAAGCGGATTTCGTATCGCAGACGCTCTGAACTTCTATTGGAATGATGAAACCAAGATTCACCCGCGTTGGGCCTGTCGTCAGCACACCCACTCAACAATCGTCATTCCTTCAACCCAGAAGAATGGAAAGTTTGAAGAGATACCGATGCTACCTGATTTAGAGAAAATCCTTGCTCAGGTACCAGACAATGAGCGGGAGGGAAGGGTAGTCAAGTTGGCACCTGTGGAATATGCAGTCCCAGGCAGAAAGGAGAACGCATTCTGTCCGACCGAAAAAGACTTGTCCGAACTGATTTTGGATTATAGCAATATCTCGATTGCGAAAGCATGTCACGTCACCGAAGCAACAGTGCGAAAATGGTTGAGTAAACTCGGATTGGATCGGAAAGAAGCCAATCGGAAATATGGAGAATCTATCCCTGATGAAATCACTAAAAAACTGCGAAAACATAGTAAACGAAAACGATCACCGTCCACCTTGTATTCTAAGGATCGAGTCAGCAAGATTATCTCGATCATCGGTAAGGAGGCAGGAATCATTGTCCGGCAAGCAGATACAGAACGAGGAATCCGCATTAAGTACGCCAGTGCCCATGATCTACGTCGCAGTTTGGCCGAGC
The DNA here is from genome assembly GCA_003503535.1 of Planctomycetaceae bacterium. GTDB lineage: Bacteria > Planctomycetota > Planctomycetia > Planctomycetales > Planctomycetaceae > Rubinisphaera. The sequence goes on along the minus strand of DOCI01000089.1, from coordinate 9,778 downwards.
GACTTTTTAATAAGGGAATGTCCGCTGAGACGCTAATGGTGATCATGCGACACCGTGATTTCTCAACGACAAGAAAGTTCTACCAAGCCAAGAAAAGGGCAGATACTGCGGCGATCGAAGTTCACCAACTGTTAGGCGTAAACGTCTCAGAATCCTCATTAGTGGGGGGATTAATGGGGGGAAATGAAAAAGCTCCTCAGCTTTCGACTGAGGAGCTTTTAAAGCTAAAGGCTTTACTGGACTCACTTTAAAGAAATACACCCGAGAGGATTCGAACCTCTAACCTTCGGTTCCGTAGACCGATGCTCTATCCAATTGAGCTACGGGTGCTTGAGTGGTGCGACATGTTTTTTAATTTGTCGCGAGCCGTAATATGGCAAATCTGGTCCCTGGTCGCAAGTGTTGGTGGGGCTTGTTTTTTGATTGTCTGGAATGTCAGACTCATTTTTCGATAAATTTGGAATTTTCTGATTAAACATTTAAGAGCAGCTCAAGTGAGTGCCCTAATGTGCACGTTCCTATAGGTGAATCTCCAAATGCATTTTGTGGACACAGAAATTTGCAATTTGGTTCAAGGGCATTCAAGTTAACAAAGTCGATAATCAGAGTGGTTCAAGCTTTTTATCAGTATCTTTTAGGGATGACGGTTCGCGGAGTTTATTTCGGGGAGCGGTCGCATTATGAACTGATCTCAAAAACGGCCTGGCCGAGAACTTCGGGGATGGGGGTGATTCCGAGTCCCGGTTCATTGTTGGTTGTCATGAAGCCTTGATTTCGTTGGGGAGCACCAAGTGCTGTTTCGACCGTGACATAACTATTGAAGTCTGTGCTCGTAAACCGAAATTCTTCCGGAGTACTGTGGGCAAAGTGGGCGATGGCAGCTGTGGCAATATCTCCGCCCCAGGAATCTTCGAGAGTCATTGCGATGCCCATGGAAACGCACAGGTCCCGAGCCTGCCTGGCTCGGGTTAAGCCTCCGAGCTTGCTGATTTTTATGTTGACGACATCCATCGCCAGATCCTGTTTGGCACGCATCAACATCGCCAGACTGTCGATATTTTCATCAAGAATAAAAGGGTGATTGGTATGTTGACGAATGGCGAGGCACTCTTCGTAGGTTAAGCAGGGTTGCTCGATATAAACATCCAGATCTTTCACGGCTCGTACAACTCTCATCGCTTCATGCTGTGTCCAACCAGTATTGGCGTCGGCGACGAGTCGCTCCTGTGGCCCCAGAACGGCGGAGACTGCTCGGATGCGTTCGATATCGGTATCAGGATCCCCGCCAACTTTAAGTTGGAATCGTGTGTAGCCTTCGTATCGATAATGATTGACGTTTTGTGCCATCTCGTCTGGTGATAACTGAGAAATTGCACGATAGAGCCTGACGGACTCCCCGTATCGTCCTCCCATTAAAATTGAGACCGGCAGGTTTGTTACTTTTCCCAGAATATCCCAGCAGGCAATATCGATTCCCGATTTGACATAGGGATGGCCTTTAAAGGCGGCATCCATACGGTGATTCAGCTGACTCAACTCGCGTGGATCCATACCGATCAAATGGGGGCCCAATTCACGGATTCCCGCGCGAACTCCTTCGGCATAGGCGGGAAGATAATACGGCCCTAATGGACAGACTTCGCCATAGCCTTTCATTCCGCAATCTGTTTCCACACAGACAATCGTACTGTCGAAAACGGAGACCGATTTCCCTCCCGACCACTTGTAAGTCCCTTCTTTCAAGGGCAAGTTAACCTGATAAGCACTGATACAGGATATTTTCATTTTTTTGGTCAATCAATAATAAGGGGAATAACGGATTGAAATATTCACAATCAATTCAAGGGCTGCCAATTTAGGAGTTGATCGCCTATAGGACGATATTTATCGAAGTTCTGCAGGATGTTACTGACAATCCTTAAGCGTTCTTCCAAAGTCCCAGTGAGTGTAATGAACGGAAGTTGTCGAAGTAATAGATCGGACTTGATTTGTTCCTGGAGGACCTGGCGATCTGCATCACCGGATCGATCCCACGTATCATCATATGGAATTTCGGCCCCGCAGAGAAAGAATAAGTCATACCTGTTTTTCGTCTCGGAGGCGAGTTCGGCTAATCGTGGATGGACCTGATTGTGATAAGCCATCGAAAACATTGAGGTGGTAGTCGCATCGGTATCGACGAAAAGAAATCGATTCGCTTCTGGGATCAGGGCATCTTCTCTTTGACGATGAACTTCTGCAATTTCGACCATTTGCTCCATTGTCAGTCGTCTTTCATTGTGATGTTTCTCCCAGTATTCTCGACCGTATTCGGGCATCCAGGCAGTCTCATGAAGTTTGGCAAGTTCACGGGCCAAGGTCGTTTTACCAGTCGAAGGAGCACCCAGAAAAACAATTTTTGTGATGAAATCCTGGTACACAACTGGAGCAAGATATTTTCGATTCTGAAAGGGATTATCACGTATTACAGTTGCAGAGACGGGGATCCTCGTGCGTTTCGAATCGATACGACGGTCGCATGCTCCCAATGCTTCACTGACGTGCCGGCCATAAAATTCACTGGAATAGAAGTTTGTGATGGCCGTTGTCCCCAGTTTCTTCAGGAGATACTTCTCATGTCTGAGTCTGATATCGGGAGTATCACCCACTTCCATCGGACCATCCCAAGCCTCGATGATTTCGATTTGTGGATAGAGTAGTTTTATCCATCCCGCACGGACAGGAAGCGGGATACTGGTCACCTCAGGAGAATGATAGATCATAACGATCACATGCTCATTTTCCTGAAGAGCCGTTTCAATGAGGAGTTGATGTCCCTTGTGTAACGGGGCAAACTTTCCGAGGACCAGGCCAGTTGTCATATCACCTCACTCCTGTTACTCGAAAATGCTTTCCTCCACGCGAGTAGACCTATAACAGCCAGAACCAGGAAAACGGCATACAATCCAGCTGTTAACACCAGGTTCTTTTGCCAATATATCCCAATCGCAATGGCATCAACTGCGATCCAGAAATACCATGATTCGAGTTTCTTTTGAGCCAGTAACCATTGAGCGATCAGACTTGCCACCGTGGTGAAAGCATCTCCATAGGGGAATGCGGCATCGGTGTAAGTGACCATACCGAAACCCCAGAGGGGAGTGACCAAGCCGGCTGCAAGTATCCACAAAATTCTTTGCTGAGAAGTGAGGGTGGAAACTGGCAAAGCTTGTTGCTCTTTTCCGCCGTACAGCCAGTGATGCCAGCCGTAAATTTGCATTCCAATATAAACCAGATGCAAAATTAAATCCGAATAAAGTTTCACCTGATAAAAGATAATGACATACAGAATGACCTGAACCAGCCCCGTTGGCCAGCACCAGATATTCTGACGGATCGTCAGCCAGACACACGCCAGTCCAAACAGGACGGCTGCCATTTCAATTTCTGTCACTGTTGCCACTCAATCCCATGGATTATTTTTCATTGATCGCGTCATAAATGACAGGTTTGAGCAACCATTCCGTATCAAATGTATAAGGCATGATCTGCTCGAGTGTGACAATGATCAGGCCATCGTCATTCGGGCTGACCCAGTAATGCGTGGAAGCGGCTCCTCCCCAGCCGTATTCAGCGACGTGGGCAGCGGGATCCCATTCGGTGTCAGCCGTGCGAACATTGAATCCGAAACTGTAGCCTGTGCCATGACGAACCTGAGAGCCGAAACTGATGGGAAAGGCAGCCCTGGGAAGTTGATTTGTCGTCATCAACTTGATGGTTTCAGGAGACAGGTAACGCTTACCACTCCATTCGCCCCCATTGGCAATCATGAGCAGAAATTTCATATAATCAGCTGCAGTGCCAACCAGTCCTCCGCCTCCAGATTGGACTGCTGGCATACTGTGATAGCGGGCATCTGCTTCGGGATTGGAAATCGGGATGAGACCGTCTTTACTACGTTTGTAGTTGACGGCAAATCGATCTAGTTTTTCAGCAGGGACATAAAAGCCGATGTCCGTCATATCGAGGGGATCGAAAAAGCGTTCCTGAAGAAACTCGCCGAATGGTTGGCCGGAGACTTTCTGAACAATCAGGCCAAGGACATCGATCGAGTTAGAATAGACCCATTCTTCCCCTGGTTGATAGGCCAGCGGGACGGCTGCCAGCCGATTTACGTAATCATCGAGATCTTTCGATTGCCATAGATTCGCTTTGTTGAACGCTTTTCCAACTGCATCGTCACCGCCTCTTCCGAAGCCGGCTGTGTGACGCATTAAGTCGGCGACTGTGATTTCCCGCTTCGGCTCGATGAGTCCATCTTTTGTCCAGACTTTGACCGTTGAAAGAACGGGCACATACCTGGAAGCTGGGGCTTCTACTTCCAGTTTGCCTTCTTCGACAAGCATCATCGCAGCGGCGGTGGTGATTGATTTTGTCATAGAAAACAGACGGACGATTGTGTCTTTTTCCATAGGCTTATCGTTAGCCAGATCTCGATGGCCATAAGCTTCGAAGAAAACAACCTTACCTTTGCGAGCGACGATTACCACTCCACCTGCGAGTTTGTCTTCTTCCAGTTGTTGATTCATCAACTCATTGATCTGATTCAATTTTGAGGAAGACATCCCGACAGATTTTGGGGCAGCCAGCGGGAGATCAGCGGCATGTAAGGGAATCGCTATCAGCAGCAAAAGACAAGCACTGAATGAGATACGACTAAGCATTTTGAGAACTCCGAGAATGAAACGAATCTCCAGATTTGAGACTGCATCATCACGAAATCTCAGCCTAATTGCCACTCTGAAAGAGTTCAATACGACTTCAATGTTTCAGGAAATCCTGAAATGAAACGGGTAGTCCCGTTTCCACAGATTGTTGTGCAGCCAGGCACATGGCGACGGACCAGCGGCCTTCTACTGCAGGGCAAGCGAGGGAGCCATTATTGTTGAGAACTTCGACCAGCATTGCGATTTGATCTTCGAGTTCGTAAAGCTCGCCTGTCATTTTTTCGATGGGAATGTTTTCGACATTATCTCCATTAAATCCGCGTAGTGAAAACGTTGGGTGGCGGGTGCGGTCCATGGCTCCACTCCAACTGGCCCACAATGCTCCTTTAGTGCCGGTGACTTTCACTGTTTGATGATGCTCGAAGGCACTGAGAGTTTGTGTCACGACGGCATAAGCACCTTTGTCGAATTTCATGATCGCGCTGAAATTGTCCTGCAATTCGGGATGATCAGGCTGTCGGGAGTTTGCGGAGGCATAGACGGAAACGGGGTCGCCACTTTGTGCAAGATACCAACGAGCCAGGTCGAAGAAGTGTATCGGCTCCTCCAGAATCCAGTTGCCGACGCGGCTGATATCGTATCGCCAGCCATCCGCTCCCAGTCGATAGGGGTTTCGAGAAAGTTCGACCAATGCATATTGGGGATCGCCAATGTAGCCCTCTTCGATGAGGTCTTTCACCTTGCCCCATAATGACGACAATCGCAATTCGTGTCCGACGGCGAAGATTCGCTTGTGTTCTCTGGCGATGTCGATCAGGTCATCGCATTCGGACATCGAAATGGCCATCGGCTTCTCGAGTAACAGGTGCTTTCCGGCTGCCAGTGCTTTCGAAGCAATTTCATGATGCAGATAACTGGGAACGACGATGTCAACAATTTCGATGGATTCATCGGCCAGCATGTCTTCGTAGTTCGAGTATACTTTCGCGTCGGCATAAGTATCACGGGCTTGAGTGCAGGAGGTTTCACTCCGTGCAGAGATGCCGACGAGTTCTGCACCTACAGTTTTGTCAATCGCATCGGCATGATGTTTGCCCCAGGCTCCGAAACCTATCAGTCCAAAGCGGATATTCTTAACGGTATTGTCAGCTTGTTGCGTCATTAACTTACTTTCAATTACGAATTGCTCTCGATTGTCGCATGTAAAGATTTACATATGAATTTCAAAACCAGGTCTGGCTTTGCGGGAGATAAACTCGTCAGCCTTGGAGTCATCGATGAATGTTTCTGTCTCGGGATTCCATTGAAGTTCTCGGCCTAATCTTAATGTC
>DOCI01000089.1:471-3718 GCA_003503535.1 Planctomycetaceae bacterium | reverse complement strand
ATGTCAAGTTGGCCAGGTGACAGGTAGTAATGGTGCGCTGATGGGAAGCCATGTCGGAAACCGGTTGTTTGCGAGTCTTGATGCAATCGAAGAAATTAGCCATGTGAGATGCGGGGGGAGTGCCATCATAAATGCGTTCGAGATAATCGTTCGGCAGTGGATCTTTTTTCAGGCGTTCGACAGGCAACCCAGTCAGTTTGCCACGATTGACAAAAAATCGGCCTTCGGTCCCCTCAAAGAGGATGCCGTTTTCTCCACTATTGATAACCATCGTGATGTCGTCGGGAAACTGGCATTGGACATCGAACGTGGAAGGTGTATTGAATGTATCGTTTCGATTGGGATAACCGTTTTCATAGGGGACGTGGAAGACACCCTGACCACTGACGCGTGTAGGTCCGCTATCGAGTTGACCGATAGCCCATTGAGCGATATCGACATGATGAGCTCCCCAGTCGGTCAGTTTCCCTCCCGCATATTCGTACCACCAGCGGAAGGTCCAGTGAGTTCGTTCTGTAATATATTCATGTTCGGCTGCGGGGCCCTGCCAGAGATTCCAGTTGAGTTGAGGGGGAGGGGATGAGGTTTTGAATGGGCCGCCGATATTGCCGGGATCGACTCCAATTTCGATTCGTTGAAGTTTGCCAATCCGTCCTTCCTGAACGAGTGCAATGGCTGTCGCGAATCGGTGGTCTGATTCCGTCCGTTGTTGTGTTCCGACCTGCAAAATGCGCCCTGTCTTATTGACGGCATCGGCCATCAGCCGGCCTTCATTGATGGTAACGGTCGCCGGCTTTTCACAGTAGACATCTTTCCCAGCCAGCATCGCTTCGATGGACATCTTGGCATGCCAGTGGTCGGGCGTTGCGATAAGAACGGCATCGATATCATCTCTAGAGAGAACGTCGCGGTAATCTTCAACGAGTAGACTCTTCCCATTACATATTTTCTGGCAGGCATAATCACGAGCAATGGAATCGACATCACACACAACACCCATTTCCGCAAACTTTACCGCTTGCAAGCCAATTGCGATTCCCCGCCCATTGCGCTTAATATCCGGTCGCCAACCCGCACCCAGAAGTGCGATTCGCGGCTGTTCAAGAGCCGAGCGTTTCGAGGCCGGCTTTTCGTCGGCTCGTAAACCAAAAGTACAGGCCGCTGCGAGTGCACCGGCAGTGGAACCGAGAACATCACGTCGGGTGAGTAGGTAATCTAATCCCATGATAAATTCCTTGCCTCAATAGTTATTTTGATATCAAAATTATTCTGATCGCAATAATGCGGAAACGCAATAGTCTCTGCGAACTTTTACGGAAATCGAGGATTCTTTCGTTTTTGAATTGACTTGCCAGCTTTATTTCGATATCGAAATAAATAGTCATGCCTCTAAAGGAGTCCTTCTTGAATTCCCGCACCATCGAAAACGAGATTGTTAGTGAGATTCGTCTGGCCACAGCGACTTCACGGGTGCAGTTGGCGAAGCATCTGGGAATCGCTCCTTCAACGATGGGAATTCAAGTCGACCGTCTCATTGAACTCGGTATTCTGAAAGAGTCTACTGCTGAAGAATGGGGGCCGGGGCGGCCTCCGAAGATCCTGGAACCGAATTCTGCAGCAGGTCAGTTTATTGGAATTGATTTTGATGCCCGCCGTTTACATGGTGTGAGCGTCGATTTTTCACAGCAGTTATTAAAACATCATTCGAGGGATCTTCCGCGTCACGCAAATGCAGACGATGTCGTTCAAATAATCCAGGAAGTGATTCGTGCAGTCCGATTTCGAGGACGTAAACTTTTAGGAATAGGTCTTGCGATTCCGGGCACACTCGATGAACAAGCCACGAAGGGCTTGCATTATCGGTTTATTCCCGGGTGGACGAAACTCCCGCTCAGAAAAGTGATTCAAGCTGTTTTTCGAGTTCCGGTTTATCTGGAGAATAATGTTCGTGTCATGGCGATGGCTGAACGCTGGTTCGGACAGGCACGCACAGTCCAGAATTTCATTTGTGTCGGTATCCGGAGTGGGATTGGAACAGGGATCTTTCTGAATGGGGAACTCTACCGCGGTTATGGAGGTTTAGCCGGTGAGATTGGGACATGGCCAATGCGAGAGTTATCAATGAATAAGAAAAGCGGCGATTCACTCCCGTTAGAAGACGTAGCATCTTTGCGAGCGATTCTGGAGTCTCTCAATGTCTCAGTCGAAGATTTACTACGGTCCGCTGAGAATTGCGATCGCCTGGTGATGGAAGTTCTGAAAAGAGCGGCGAGTGCAGTCGGTCGAGTCATCTCGCAAATCTCATTGATATTGAATCCACAGATGATCGTTATTGGTGGGCCGCTGGCAGAACTTAAGGAGGCTTTCATGAAACCTTTGTGCCTGGAAGTTAAGCGAAGTTTGAGTTCGGAAGGCGGATTGATGCCGCAAATCGTATCGACACAACTTGGAGAATTAGCAGGAGCAAAGGGCGCGGCTGCGTTAGCGTTACATCGCTGGGAACTCAAGGTTTAAATAATCCGTCAGCAATTATTTATCGTAATGATAATACTTAAATCTGAAAGTCTAACCCACACTACAGGGCAAGCCAGTAGTGGCACACATTAAATGTTATTTCGTGGTCATGCAGGGCAGTCGATCAGGCGGTGCCTGATAACCAAGGCATAAAAAATAGATTAAGGAAAAATAATGATTTCAACATCGAACGATGATGCGTTCAACAAAACCGTCAGCCTGGGAGCTCCTATAGGGCAACAAGCTTATGGAGAGACAGTTTTCCCGTATGTTTATTTGTCTGACACTGAAGTCGGAACCGTTGCTGATGTTGTGGAATGGACAAGGAGCAGAAATACGGAGTTGCTGGATTTGGCGACAAAGCACGGAACCGTTCTGTTTCGAGATTTCCCGATAAACACAGTCGAGCATTTCGATCAGTTTATTGAAGCACTGGGGATCGCAAATTTCCCTTACAAGAAATCGCTTTCTAATGCGGTGCGAATCAATCGGACTGAGCGAGTCTTTTCTGCTAACGAAGCTCCGCCAGAAGTGCAGATCTTCTTTCATCATGAGATGGCACAAACGCCTTTTTATCCAGAGTTCATTCTGTTTTATTGCGAGATCGCCGCCAAAGAAGGAGGAGCGACTCCATTGTGTCGGTCAGATATTCTGATGGATCGACTCGCGGCTGAGCATCCTCAGTTTGTCGCCGACTGTGAGCAGTATGGACTCAAGTATTCGAATGTCATGC
>DOCI01000089.1:0-406 GCA_003503535.1 Planctomycetaceae bacterium | reverse complement strand
TTCGAATGTCATGCCGGGGGCCGACGACCAGTTTTCGGGGATGGGGCGAAGTTGGCAAAGCACATTGGGAGTGCAGATTAAAGCAGAAGCCGAGGCTCGTCTCCAGGAATTGAAATACAGTTGGGAATGGCTCGAAAAGGATTGCCTGCGAGCGACAACACCCGTCTTGCCTGCAATAATGACTTTGCCCGATGGTCGCAAAACATTTTTCAATCAGTTGATTGCCGCCTGGAGTGGCTGGAAGGACGAACGAAACGATCCTTCACGCGCCATCCGGCATGGAAACGAACAACCTCTGGATACTGAGGCCGTGCAATCTGCAATTCGTATTGCAGATGAAATCACATTCGACATGAACTGGCAGCCGGGCGATGCTGTGCTGATTGATAATCGCGTTGTGATGCAT
>DOCI01000034.1:20014-20691 GCA_003503535.1 Planctomycetaceae bacterium | reverse complement strand
GCATTCTTCTGAGCATCTCACCTCGGTCGCTGGCAATATGTCTGATGTACTGGCTTCTCGTGGGCCAGATGATTCTGGAGTCTGGTCGGATGTTGATTCCGGAGTTGCTCTGGGGCATCGTCGGTTGGCGATTCTCGATCTTTCCGAGCAGGGGCATCAGCCGATGCTTTCTGCGTGTGGTCGATATGTGCTGGTCTATAACGGCGAAATTTACAACTTCAAGGAGATTCGCGCGGAACTCAAAGAGCTGAAAGTTCGTTTTCGTGGTACCTCGGATACCGAAGTTCTTCTGGCGGCGATCTCTCACTGGGGGCTCCGTGAAACTCTGCCCAAATTACGAGGCATGTTTGCGTTTGCACTCTGGAGTCGGAAAGAACGCAAGTTGACGCTCGTGCGAGATCGCATTGGTATCAAGCCGTTGTATTATGGGCAAGCCGGTCATGAGTTTGTGTTTGCTTCGGAATTAAAAGCATTTCATCAGCACCCCCGCTTTAAGAAAGAGGTGAATCCGTCTGCGGTTGCTCTGTTAATGCGTCATAACTACATCCCGGCTCCTTACTCGATTTTTCAGGGAGTTAAAAAGTTACAACCGGGAATGCTGCTGGAGATTCCACTGGGAGATTTTAGCGAGGAGGTCAGCGATCATCCCATTGGTACGAATTGTGAGCCGGAAGCTC
>DOCI01000034.1:19460-19884 GCA_003503535.1 Planctomycetaceae bacterium | reverse complement strand
CGAATTGTGAGCCGGAAGCTTATTGGACATTACAGGAAGCAATTCTCGTTGGGCAGACCAATCGATTCTCTGGTTCATACGAAGAAGCAGTCGATCAATTAGAAGTCTTACTGAAGCAGGCGGTCGATTATCGCATGTTGTCGGACGTTCCTCTGGGGGCATTTCTATCCGGAGGAGTCGATTCTTCTTTGATTGTTGCGATGATGCAGAAAGAACATTCACAACCGATCCGCACATTCACGATTGGTTTTACCGAGCATGATTACGATGAATCGCCATTCGCGCGTCAAGTTTCGAATTACATTGGCACCATTCATACGGAATTGTGCGTCACTCCAACCGAAGCGCGGAATATCATCCCGCATCTTCCTGAAATCTATGATGAACCTTTTGCAGACATGTCCCAGATCCCAACCTATCTGGT
>DOCI01000034.1:14146-19307 GCA_003503535.1 Planctomycetaceae bacterium | reverse complement strand
TCCCAGATCCCAACCTATCTGGTTTCAAAACTGGCACGCGAGTACGTCACCGTTTCATTGTCTGGAGATGGTGGCGATGAATTGTTTGGAGGTTATCAGCGATATTTTCATCTGGGTGAAATCTGGAAGAAATTGCAGAAAATCCCGGCTCGTAAATTTTCGTATGCATTCATCGAGCGACTGACACAACACGTTCCGAATTCAATGTTGCTGAAGCTTCGTAACAAATTGAAGTTTGCCGCACAAATTGAATCGCCGGAAGAACTATATGCGTATCTGCATCGACACTGGTTCTCAGAAGAAATCATGTCGCAGGAGGTTTATGATCCCAGTCTCGACATCGGATTCGGGGCGCCAATTCCACACCTGGATCTCGCCAAACACAAATGGATGGCGTTGGACACCACAACCTATCTGCCGGACGATATTCTCACCAAAGTGGATCGCGCCAGTATGGCAGTCTCACTCGAAGTCCGGGTACCGATGCTCGATCACCACATCATCGAATTTGCCTGGACATTACCACCCCACTACTGTTACGAGGGAGAAATGAGTAAGCGAATTCTACGGACATTACTCGAACGCTACATTCCCCGAAAGATGTTTGATCGTCCTAAAAGTGGATTTGGGATTCCAATTGGCGAATGGCTCCGCGGTTCCTTACGTGACTGGGCAGAGGATCTACTCTCTGAGAAAAGCTTGAATGAGCATGGCTTGCTTAACACTGCACTCATACGATCCCGCTGGGAAGAACACTGTTCGGGCAAACAGAATTCACAATACCTGTTGTGGGATGTTCTGGTCTTTCAGCAATGGTATCGAGCGACAATGTCGACTTAATATTCAGGCTGCCTGAGTATTTTCGTTCTGATCCTGCTGCATTTGCTGATACTGCTCATACATTTTGAGCAGCCGTTCGCCATCGGTCGTCATACGATACTGAATACCGTCCTCACGTCCGGCGAGTTCGATGTCGAGCAGACCGTAAGCGATCAGTAAACCATGAGATTCTGACCATGCTTCAGAATCAGAAGAATCCTCTTCAGATTGCGGCACAACTGCACAAGCCCGGCCCTGCCATTTTGTATCCTTGTTTTCTTTATCCTCTTTTTGCAGACGCACATTCTCTGCGTACACCTGAAGTATTGTCAGGCAGAGGGGGTGATCTTCAATCAGTTCAGAGTTCTCGAAATTCATACCCTTGAAATCGACCATCATTATGGGGAAGTCGAGAACAAGTCGAGTAAACGGTAGGATCGTCTTAATCGGATGATCAATTTAATCGGAAAAGTTTATCTAAACTACACACTTGATTTAAGGGCTCAAGTGCTCTTTGAAGAACTGTATTCTTCTGCGATTTCCATAGGGGCCACCGTTCGTGTGTCCCTGCCCGGGGAGTAAGATAAAGTCGAAGTCTTTGTCCGCTTTAATCAGGGCATCGACGAGTCGATAGGTCGATTCGGGGGGAACATTATTATCCAGTTCTCCGACCATCAGCAGCAGATTTCCCTCAAGTTTTTCTGCATGGTCAATATTAGAGGAAGCTGCATAATGTGGGCCGATAGGATACCCCATCCATTGTTCATTCCAGGAAGCTTTATCCATGCGATTATCGTGGCAGCCACAGGAGGCGACCGCTGCCTTGTAAAAATCACCGTGAAACAGCAACGCCGAAACCGCATTTTGCCCCCCTGCTGAGGTGCCATAAATGCCAACACGGCTCGTATCCATTCCGGTAAACTTCTCCGCTGCACTTTGAATCCACAGCTTTCGATCTGGTAATCCTGCATCTTTCAGATTGTGCCAGCAGACATCGTGAAATGCTTTTGATCGATGAGCGGTCCCCATACCGTCAATTTTGACAACGATGAAACCAGCCTCCGTTTCCTGCTCATACCAACGTGACTGCCGGAATGTTTTCGGTACATGATAATTGTGGGGTCCGGCATAAATATCTTCAAGAACCGGATAGGATTTCGATTCATCGTAGTTCTCTGGAAAAGTAATCAATCCCCAGATCTCGGTTTGTCCATCGCGTCCAACCGAGTGGAATACTGTTGGGGTTTTCCAGCCAGCCTCGATCAACTCCTGATTGTCAGCTTCTTCCAGAGGACAGATTAATTTTCCATCAATCACACTTCGCAAATTGTGAACGGGAGGGAGATCGACACGGGAATATGTGTCGATCAAAAATCGTCGATCAAGAGAGAACTCAATCGAGTGAGTGCCATTTCCTTCGGTCAGTTCAGTCAACTCCGTGCCATCAAAATTGACGCGGTAGTAATGCAGATAATAAGGATCCTGGCCAGCATGTCGTCCACTGGCCGCGAATAGGATCTGACGATTTTCCTCGTCAATCGATTCAATTTCACGAACCACCCATTCGCCTGAAGTGATCGGCTGCATCGAGTCCGGCTCTTTAAGGTTGACCAGGTAAAGATGCCTCCAGCCACTCTGCTCGGAGGTGTAGATCATTTCCTTCGACAATTTCAGATAGTTTGTCTTTGAAAAACTCGGACCGTGAGCCGACCAGATAAATGTCTCTGACTGTTCGTCAACGATGGTATGCGTTTTTTGAGTGGATGTATTGCATTCCGTCAATCGAAATCGCTGGTGACCGCGATCATATTTAGGGACTACGAACGTCTGATCGCTGGTCCAATGAATCTGCGGTCTCCCAAAATCGATCGACGGGAGATCGAGTTGATGATGTTCTTCCGGTTCGATATTAAAAAGGTGCCACTCGTAGCGTGTCATTTCATCGCCCGGCAAGGCATAGTGTTGTTGGTGCAGGATGCCGCGATAACCTTGAGAGGCAGATGACTCCAAGGTGTAAACTTTCTCGTACTCTACGGGAAAGACTTTGGTGGCAATGATTGACAGACTGTCTGGTGACCAGCCCATAAATTGATAAGGATTTCCTGGACGACCATCTGTGGTCAGTTCTCGTCTTGCCGTCGCATGCGTACTCTGAAGTATTAGATTGCCTGCTTCACTTTTGATCTGCCAAAGACCATCGGGTGAAGACATTCCCGAGACACGCGGATTTCTTGGTTCTTGTCGCTGCTTTCGTTCAACTCGCTCTCGGATTTCAATTGATATTGGAGCGAAATGTCCGCGAAACCGACCATAATATCCACCTTCTGAGTCGGTGATTTCCCAGACATGCCCCACATAAGTGTGCTGAGATTGACGAGCCTCCGGCTTGATGCTGCCATAAGCAACACTTTGCCCCGAACTGTTAATCCAACTGTATGTCAGCAGGAGTTTGGTCCGATTCACAAAGGTGATTTCCGTATGCTCACCGGAATTTTCACTGCGGGCCTCGTCGTTTTCAAGTCGTTGTGAGTCATTCGTCGAATGCGCAATATCGCTGGTCCCAAACAATTTCAACTCAGACTTTTCAACATCAAATACATAACGTTGTCGTTGAAATGTGAAGGAGCAGATGTGCCGATCATAGTCATAACTGATACCATAGAATTTACAGGATTGGGCACCATCGTATTCAAATTTATTTTCCTGCAGATGCGATTTCATTTCTGAGGTATTGATCAGAAGTTTACGACTTCCAATCTCAGCATCAACAAATACGATTTCCCAGGTATCGACTCCCAGATGATTCTGATACCAGAATTGAGTGCCATCTTCATTCCACTCGGGTTGAATCCGCATTTTGTAGCAACGGGGAGCAGTCTTCTGAACAGCCAGAGTCTCAAGATTCGGGCAGAAAACAATGCCCCAACAGACCAACAGGGGAAGCACTCGATATTTCATAAAATCAATTCATCGGATTTAATTCATGATTAGCAGGCCCGACACAAGCAGACCAGAACACCTGTGGATTTTATCGGATGAAACTGAACGAATCCAACTTGCGATCTGAAAATCAGGCTATCGAAACTGAAGTTGTCGCGATTGATTACTTTCGTAATCGAACGAGCACAACCCAGTCCTGATCCGACTTCTCCTTTGGTTTCACAAGAGCAAACGGCTTATCTTCTGAGGCAGAAGTGTTCTGAATTGGTAGCTGTTCGCCGTTGAGTGGGTCGAACCAGATCTCTTCGTAAACACTCTTTTTGTCTGGCAAGTTCAATTCAACCTCAGGAGATTTTCTTGAGAGGTATATCAACCAGAGTTGACCGGAGGCCGTCAGGCAATGATCCTGCTTCGAATTTCCGTTCAACAGCGAATCATTGGGCTGAGAATCCGCCAACGGAAACTTTGAATCCTTTAGAATCTGCAGAGCGACTTGACCATATTTCCAAGACATGGCCCGACTGCGAAAATCATCACAGACGAGATCATTCTCTGCCAGTTTATAGCCAAAGTAATACTGCACCCCGGCTCCGCCAGCCATCAGATTCCCCCAAAGTGTTTCGCTGCGAATATCGTTGAGATCATATCCG
The DNA here is from genome assembly GCA_003503535.1 of Planctomycetaceae bacterium. GTDB lineage: Bacteria > Planctomycetota > Planctomycetia > Planctomycetales > Planctomycetaceae > Rubinisphaera. The sequence goes on along the minus strand of DOCI01000034.1, from coordinate 14,898 downwards.
TTTCCGTTGTCCTGGGCGATACCATTGAATCCGTCGTAACCTGGATCGGGAGGCACACCCAAACTGGCCGGGCCTTGTTCGTCGTTGCAGATCACCCAGTGCTTATGTTGTTTCTGAGATTTTTCAACCCAGTACAGGGTGCGGTCGTAAACCGACGACCAGGAATTTTGCAGCGATAAGCCAGTCAATGGCGAATCAACTTTCAGAAAGGGATCGTAGGCTTTATCCTGCTCGTTCGGATAGGTGTGCAGCACGATAGGGTGATCGTAAGGATCGATTTCAGCCAGATACTCAGCCATCGCTAATTGCTGTTCAAACGTCTGAGTATTCTCTTCACCCAGGTTCCATTCCAAAGCGAGCAGGCTTCCAAACCGACTGACGAGCTCGCGCAGATAAACTTTCCGTTCCCGATCCGTTTCACCAGCATCGAGGGCGGTAGGAGTCGGTTTGATGTCACGTTTCCCACCATGACGATTGTCATCGTTTTCGGTTTCCTGAAGTTTGATATGCAACAGTAGATTTTGATTCTGAGCATGATCGAAAACGATGCCCCATTGATCGAGTTTGGAACAATCGAAGTGAAATTTTTCATCACGGGAAACGTAAGGCCAGACATTGTCGCCATCTCCACCGGCATTGTAGGTGAGGAACGAGATGACATTGCAGCCGGCTGCGTTGAGGTAATTCAGCGAACCGATTAATCCTTTGCCGCGGTTGTCTTTCCAGACCGGATCCCCGGTTCGCCAGTCCTG
>DOCI01000034.1:9688-14022 GCA_003503535.1 Planctomycetaceae bacterium | reverse complement strand
CCCGGTTCGCCAGTCCTGCTCGTGAGGTTTCCAGGTGAGGAGTGGACCTTTTTTTGATCGAGAAATCGTGTCATCAAAATCGGGAGAGGCAAGATAGGTTTCCGGAGAGTCTGGCCCCATTTTGATATAAATCTCCCTATGCTGCAGATAGTGCAGATATCGCGAATCGGTATGAACCAGACGTCCGCGTTGATAAGCCAGCGGTGCCTGTTTCGATATTGACGAGACCTCAAATTGTCCTTTCCAGCCATTAAAAGGAACAACCGTTCTTCCACTTGATTTCAAATCGATGGCGACATCCTGTCCTTCCACAAATTCGACGGCCCAGGTCCAGAGTCCGGATTGATCGGGACTAAAATAAGTCCGCCAGATGGAGCCTTCCTTCGCTGAAGTTTCCCCTGCCTTACCATCAGCTGCAAAATGCCCGGGCACGCGATAAGTTTTGCCCGACGGTGCATGCTGAAAAGTCATCGTGAGCCGATAGTCCAGGAACGGGTTGGGCTCCTCAGACATTTCAGTGCAAATTGGACCCGCAAACTGAAACGTGATTTTCCGCCACGGTTCACGGATGCCTTCAATCTGCATCTCTGGAAGCGTTTCGGCAAAAGACTGCTCCAGTGTATTGATCGTTGACAAGAAAAATACAACCATACAAGCGCAAATTGACCGTATTCTCATCGGAATCCTAACTTGAGCAAGAAGAAAGGTAAAAGCTGAATTTGGTCAATGGAACATCCGATGGCGAACTACGGCAAGGCCGCTTTGGCCTCATCACAATTCAGGTAGATGGGCCAGCGTTGATCGAGATGTGTGATCTGAATCAGTTCGCCAACAAAAGGCTCGACTCCGCAGACACAGAATTTCCCGCCCCTGCGTTTCATCTCGGCTGCGATATACAACAGGGATTCCAAAAACAGCGAATTCGCATATTTTAAACCCGTACAGTCCACGATCGCATTCTGACAACCCTCAAAATCCTGACGCTGCAGATCTTCCTGGATTGTTTTACGATAATCCGAGGTTTCAAAACGAGCCCATTCACACATTTGAAAAATAAGTGTCTGATTGTCCCGGGTAATTGAATAGTGAGCTTGTCGACTCATGAGGAGACACCCGTTAGTGAACTGCTGTTTTTGAAAAGTATAACCTGATTCCCTCGCTTGTTGAATTGTACATTATCCATAAATGATTTCATCAGTAAAACCCCTCGACCACAGGGGCGTTCTGCAAAACCATCTGAAAATGGATCTGGTAGACTTTTCGGATCGAAACCGGGGCCTTCATCGCTAATCGTTACCGTCAAACCGGCATCGAATCGAATATGGACACGAATCTGTCGATCACGATAGGGCTCCTCAGACTGACGCTTCATCGCGAGTGCTTCGAAGGAATGCAGATCCTGCTCACGCAGCTTGGAACTGACTTCCAGATTTCCGTGAAAGTACGCATTGGAAAGCGCTTCATCAATAGCGGTCGTGATCCGAAAGCAGTCGTTCTCAGAGAACATTTTTCTCATTTCGAGAGAGTGTCGAAACTCGTGAACGAACGTGGAATGCAAATTCCGGTCGTTATCCATAATGAAAGTCGCTTCAGAAAGCGACATCAGTAATTTCTGCTGATGGTTTTTTTCGCGTGCCAACCCCAGCAGACGGGAAACCACTGCGGCTAAATCGGCTGCTAACTGGCTTTTGGGTACATAACTGGCCGCGCCCTTGGTCAGAGCTTCCGCTGCAATTTTTTCACTGCCTGCGGCTGTCATGAGCACGACAGGAATCAGAGGAAAGCGTTCCTGCAATTCCATCACCAATTCCAGCCCATTCATATTAGGCATCTGCAAATCTGTTACGACAACCTGGGGTTGAAATTCTTCGACAATTGACAGCGCGATTACGCCATCCGAAGCCGTAAGAATCTGCGAATCAGGAATCTGTTTTTGAAGAAGGTGTTGAGCCCGTTTGAGATCAAACAGAGAGTCATCAACAACCAGAATAGATGTCATAACGTACTCCAAGCATCAATGCAGGTTAATCTATCAATTGTTTATATCTTGATCCTCACCGAGCGTCAACGACTTTCTATATTGTTCTGCATTACGGTGACATTACAAGCTTGTCGCGACCCGAAAAGTCGTCAATAACTTCCGAGAACATCGCTTTGATCGATATCGTCGTAATGGAATCTCGGTTTCAGAAATCTATTTTCGCAAAATTCTGATACCCCTTTTATGATAAAATCTGGTATGGTCAATTGTTGATGTGTTCAGTCGGCTACACCACGACGAGGAAAATTCATGTCTCGATCACAATCTCTGTTGAAAAACCTGTCAGTGATTGCCAGTCATCCTGGCATCCTGCTTTGGGTCAGTGATCAACAAACGGGAAACTTACTGGAAGCCAGCGAACTGGCTCTTATGCATTGGGGCCATTCCCTCGAAAACTTGCAGGGGAATCCGGAATGGTGGCGGAGCATTATCCATCCTGAGGATACAGATCGTTACTGTGATTTCTACCTGAAAGATTCACAGGAACCAATCTCGTACAAGATCCAGTCTTCAACCAACGTGATTCTCGAAGTTTGTGAACATCGGTCCTTGTCGCAGGGACCAGAAGGCAATGTCTATATCGCAACAGCGACTATCACCAGTCAGAATTTACAGGCCCCAAACCAGAAGCCAGTAGACTTCAATTCCATTTTCGATCTCCTTCCGGTTTGTTTGCTTTTAAAAGATCGTCAGGGTCGTCGCACGTTTGCGAACAGTAAGTATCTCGAGTTGAGGAAACTCAAACTTGAAGAAGTGCTTGGTAAGACAGATCGGGATTTATTCCCTGAAGAACTCGTCTGCAAATATGAAGAAGATGATCGTAAAGTTCTCGAAACCGGAGTAGTGCTGACTGATGCCGAGGAGATCAAAAACGGAGACGGTGCCACTTGCTGGACGGAACGGATCAAGGCTCCGATCTACTCCGAAAGTGGAGAGATTATTGGCATTCAGCTGATGATGTGGGATATCACCCGGAGAAAAAATACCGAAGCCGCTTTCGAGCAGGAGTCGGCGTTAATGCATGCACTGTTGAGCAATATCCCAGACTCGATTTATTTCAAAGATCGGGAAAGCCGCTTTATCCGTATAAATAAAAGCATGGCTGAGAAGTTCAATCTGGCATCTCCTGAAGAGTCACTGGGGAAAACCGATCACGATTTCTTCACCTCCGAACATGCCGAACAGGCGCGGAAAGATGAACTTCGTATTCTGGAAACAGGTGAGCCACTGGTCTCACTGATCGAATGCGAAACCTGGGCCGACCGGCAGGACACATGGTGCTCGACCACAAAAATGCCACTCCGGGATATTCAGGGGAATATCATCGGAACCTTCGGAATTTCCCGCGACATTACCAGCCTCATACAGACGGAACAGGCGCTTGAACGCGAACGCGATCTCTCACAAGCATTGATGAATGGTTTGCCTGATGTGATCTTTTATAAAGATCGTCAAGGACACTTCACGATGGGGAATCAGGCATTAGCTGAATATTTTGGATTGGAACATCCCGATCAATTAATTGGGAAAACCGATTATGATTTCACTCCTCCCGAACTGGCGGCCTGCTTTGAAGAAGACGATCAGCGGGTCATGCGAAGCGGAGATAAACTAATTGCAAGAGAAGAGGTGAACGAAGACAGCCATGGCAACGTCACTTACTTCCTCACAACCAAAGTCCCAATTCGAAACTCCGACGGTGAAGTGACTGGCCTGGTGGGAATCGGACGCGATATCACCAGCCTTAAAATGGCTCAACGCGAGTTGACTATTGCTCGCGATCAGGCCGATGCTGCCAATCGCGCGAAAAGCGATTTTCTCGCTAACATGAGCCACGAAATTCGAACGCCGATGAATGCCGTAATCGGAATGACGGAACTCCTCGAAGATACCAAACTCAATGAATCTCAGCGGGATTATCTGCGTATGGTGCGTGAGTCGGGAGAAGTTCTCCTCGAGTTGATCAACGACATCCTCGATTTTTCAAAGATCGAAGCTGGCAAATTCACACTCGATCATATCCCGTTCGATTTGCATGAAATGATTGGTGATACGACAAAGTCCATCGCCGTGCGGGCTCATCGAAAAAAACTCGAACTGGCTTTGCATATCGCTCCAGAAGTGCCGCACGGTATTACGGGAGACCCGGGACGCTTGCGGCAGATTATGGTCAATCTGATTGGCAACGCAATCAAATTTACAGAACGTGGTGAAGTGGTGGTCGAGGTTTCAGCCGAGGATCGGGGAGAAAATGCACTTGTAAAATTTCTGGTTCGCGATACCGGCATCGGCA
>DOCI01000034.1:9308-9605 GCA_003503535.1 Planctomycetaceae bacterium | reverse complement strand
GTTCGCGATACCGGCATCGGCATTTCTGAAGACAAACGGCACTTCATCTTTGAAGCATTCGAGCAGGCCGATACTTCAACGACGCGGCGTTTCGGTGGTACGGGCCTGGGATTAGCGATTACGTCTCGTCTGGTCAACCTCATGGGAGGGTCAATTACGGTTGAAAGTAAACTCGATCACGGGAGCAAGTTTTCATTTGAAGTCGAATTTCCCAAAGCGGAAGAAATGGAGTTTCGCAGCGCCACTGCGACTCACGAAAAATTGATTGGCATGAGTGTTCTCGTGGTCGATGACAAC
>DOCI01000034.1:8688-9223 GCA_003503535.1 Planctomycetaceae bacterium | reverse complement strand
CGTGGTCGATGACAACTCGACCAATCGAAAGATCGTCGAAGAGATGCTGCGAGTTCGGGGCATGTTACCGATTGTCGTTCCGAGTGCTGCGGAAGCGTATTGGAGTATGAAAGATGCTCAAAAAGCGGGCTCTCCCATTCCACTCGTCTTAACGGATGTGAACATGCCCGATGTCGATGGTTTCATGCTGATCGAACGAATTCGCGAATCGGAAGAATTGGAACAGCCCGTTATTATGGTCCTCACTTCGGGAGATCGAACTGGCGATTCGGAACGCTCTGCGAAATTGGATGTCGCTGCTCACCTCCTGAAACCGGTTAAACAATCCGAATTGTTCGATGCGATTGGTAATGCGTTTGGAATCAATCGACTCGAAGAAAAAGTCCATCACACACAGAACTCCTCAGATAAGATGATCTCACTGAAGATCCTGGTCGCCGAGGATGCCTTTGCAAATCAGATGCTCGCCCGGGGACTGCTTGAGAAATGGAATCATAAGGTCGAAATTGCCAGCAATGGCAGAGAAGCAATTCAA
>DOCI01000034.1:0-8558 GCA_003503535.1 Planctomycetaceae bacterium | reverse complement strand
TGCCGGAAATGGATGGCTGGGAAGCGACTGCCGAAATTCGCACCCGACAACTCAATAACGAGTTAATCCATCTTGATCGGAATCCCATTCCCATTATCGCGATGACTGCCCATGCTATGAAAGGTGATCGGCAACGTTGTCTGGATGCTGGCATGGATGCTTATATCTCCAAACCAATCCGTACGAATGAACTGCGCGAAGTTTTGTTCGAATTCTATCCAAACACCGAAGCAAAGCATGTCAGCCATTCAGAGTCTGAGTCACTGCATGATACGGATGAATCAAAAGCATACCTCCATTTTCGTCCCGAAGAAGCGTTGAAGACGGTCGCCCATGATCACGACTTGCTGAAAATCGTGATCGAAGCATTCCTGGAAGAATGTCCGACACATAAACACAACCTTGAGACGGCAGCAGAGTGCAGCGATTTTTCGACTGCTCGAAGATTGGCTCATTTGATCAAAGGGGTTTGTTCCAGTCTCGGAGCCGAAGAAGTCATGCAACTCTCGCGTGAAATTGAATTGGAATGCGAGGCGGAAACTCCCACAATTGACACCGGGAAAATCACGCGTTTAATGAAGAAGCTGGATGAATTACTCAAAGAACTACAGCAATTTATCAACGATTGAAATTAACCGTTCAGACAAGCCATTTTATCCTCACATTGAATGCTGCGAGGTCAGAATCTCATCAATTATGGAGAATCTACTGTTGCATGGTGAGGGGCCCCAGCTTCAAATCTCTCCTGGTCGGCTCGCCAGTCATTCAGGGTGTATTGAATAATCGAAGTGTCCGTTTCCTGGACATCCAATTGAACAAGATCGAGACCGAATTCACGGATTTCTGAAAAGAGCATGAATGCCAGATTTTCCACACTGGTCGGATTTGGAAATACTTTCAGACGAAGATTCTCTCCGGTCCGCTCCATGTGTCCCTGCAGGGTTTCGTAGAGAGGATCATGCTGATGAATCAGCATGGCATGATCGTAATTCTCTTTTAAGTGTGGTTCGAGAAAATGATCGAAATCGCCAAATAGTGTCGAAATCGCCCCATCTCTTTCCACCTGAAAGTGGCAAACGATGCCGTACCGATGACCATGAAGATTGCTGCATTTGTCCTGCAATTCTTCATTGCGATGGGCGGCATAAAATTTGTAGCTTTTCTGGATAATCATACTGAAACTAACTGAAAATGTTATCAATCATTCGGTGAGATCACTGATTTATCAGCGACATCACTTCCGAACGGCTCGCCTGATTGTCCTTAAACTGCCCCCGCAAAGCACTCGTTACGGTCATGGCACCAGCCTTGCGAATTCCGCGAATCGACATACACGAATGCTCAGCTTCCACAACAACTGCCACTCCTTTGGAACCAAGTTCTTTCTCGACCAGATCGGCAATCGTCTGCGTCATCCGTTCCTGAACCTGAGGTCGGCGGGAAACTTCTTCAACCACGCGAGCCAGTTTGCTCAGTCCCGTCACCTTTCCATTCGGCAGATAAGCCACATGAGCAACCCCGGTAAAGGGGAGCAGATGATGTTCGCACATACTGGCGAAATGAATATCTCGGACGAGGACCATCTCGTCATACGTCTCCGGAAATGTCGTCTGCAGATGGCGGCCCGGATCGAGCTTTAAGCCCGAAAACATCTCCGCATACATTTTCGCAACACGACGAGGCGTTTCAAGCAGTCCAGGACGATCAGGATCTTCCCCGACGGCTGCTAATATTGTCCGGACAGCCCCTTTAATCGCTTCCAGATCGACATTCGACGCTGGCAAAGCAACTTCTTGGTCATTGTTGTAATCACAGCTAGGATTCATGGCAACCAGTGTATATCAAAGTAAGTAAAGTTTGTGAGTTTCCAGTTGAATTTCAATTGAATCAATTATAGGCACTCCCGGTTCAAAAAACATGAACCATTCACCGAATTTCCTGATGGAGATGGTCCATCTCGCTGCAACGGAGGTGTCCCGCAGGACGCATCAATAAACCCGAATGGGTCGCTTCGGCTCCCTATCTTTCAGGATCGCTTCATTGTAACCTCTGCGAATTATCGTTTTTTTTTCGCTTTTCCCCAATTAACAAGCACAACGCATGATTCGCGCTGGCAAAATTCCGTTCTTTCTCACGATGATTTTCCTGTGTGGAATGTGCCATCTCTCTGGCACAGTTCTGGCTCAACCGGAACAGATGATCGAAATTCGTAACGATATCGATACGACTCCTCTGCAATATTCCGATGCCGACCTCAATCGCCGCTTTCTGCTGCTCATTGGCTACAGTTGTGCAATTGTGCTGGCCTCAATGATTGGTGGCTATTTGCCCTCACGCATTAAGCTGACACATACGCGCATGCAGTTATTGATGAGTTTTGTTGGCGGTTTGATGCTCGGTGTCGCTCTGTTTCATCTCTTACTGCACGCGGTCATGGACAGTGCCCCTGCTGATTTGCCAATTGTCATGACGGGCGTCGGTCTCGGAATTTTGATTATGTTCCTATTATTAAGGGCATTTCACTTTCATCAGCACGATGTCACGATTGATTCCGTAGCCGTCGATCATGTCCATAGCGAATGTGACCACGATCATGACCATCTGCATGTGGTTGCTGAACCAATTGCGGTCGCCAATAAAAAAGCAGAGAAACCTTCGCGTCGCAAATTTTCCTGGATCGGGATTGCTCTGGGACTCGGTTTACATACTGTACTGGATGGTGTTGCGCTGGCGGCTAGTTGCCTGCGATCACCGGGAGAAGGAACTGGTCCTGAATTCTGGGGATTGGCGACATTTCTTGCGGTTCTGCTCCACAAGCCTCTCGATGCCATATCAATTACGACCGTGATGGCGAACACGGGCTGGAAACCAGCCTCCTGCACAATTGTCAACATTTCCTTTGCAATCATGTGTCCGGTTGGAGCCTTCCTGGCCTGGTGGGGAATCCTCGGATTACACTCTCATGCAATTTTCATCAGTTATCTGATGGCGTTCTCAGCCGGTGTTTTCCTCTGTATTTCCTTGAGCGATCTGCTGCCGGAAATGCAGTTTCACGCCCATAATCAATGGGCATTAACATTCACTTTGATGGCAGGCATGGTTCTGGCCTGGAGCCTGATGTTTCTTGACCCTGTTCACCCGCGGTTATAATGGGCCGAGATGATCGACACTCTTTTGAATGTCAATTGCAGCAAATGTCAAATCCCATTAGATTTGACACAACAATCAATACGATATTCACAGGGGACTCAATAAGCCCTGCTTTTCTGAATTATTCTGACATCGGACGAAACAAACGATGCCGCGTTTGGCACAAGCTGAGCTTTCCAACCTCAATCACAACTTCGAAGAGCGAACTCCCCAGGAATTAATCAGCTGGGCGGCTGTCACGTTCGGAGATCGCATAGCTGGTTTATCTGCGATGCAGCGATCAGGAAATGTGATCAGCCACATGATTTCCCAGCTGAAACTCAATATCCCGATCCTTTTCGTGGATACCGGGGTGATGTTTCAGGAAACACTCGAAACTCGGGATCGAATCGCATCTGAATACGGATTGACGGTTCGCACTCTCGCACCCGAAAAAACAATGGCCGAGCAAACCGACGAATTTGGAGTCTTATACTTGTCTCCCGACGGGCAGGAAAAGTGCTGTCACATGCGGAAAGTTGTTCCGCTTCAGGGAGTTGCCGGCGAATATAGCGGCATCGTCAGCAGCCTGCGTCGTGCAGACGGAGGCAAGCGGGCTAACAATCCGATTCTGACAATTGATATCGATATGAACGTGCTGCGAATCAACCCGCTGGCAAACTTTTCCGACGAGCAGATGGATGAGTATGTCAAAGAACACAACATCATCACCAACCCGCTGCACGATCAGGGTTACGCAACAGTCGGCTGCAATCGCTGTACAACTCCCGTGATGCCCGGCGAACCGAAACGAGCAGGACGCTGGCGACATTTGGGTCCGTGGTCCATGTACTGCGGCATCAACCCAACCGACGTCAACGATCCCACTCACAACTACATTGAACTCTCACAAGACGAAATCGACCGCATCTTCGGCATCAAAAACGACTTCATGATCTAACGAGCATTCTGCTCGACCGGGGGCAGTCGCATGGACGCGCATTAACCAAGATCGCTTTGTTTGCTCCTGCAGCACGCGAACATTCAAAATTTTGTGCTGCATACGACTGGAGTTCACTCTGAATGTTATGATTTTGGGTTTCTGGGAAGCTCCATAATCCAGTTCTCCAGCACGATGCCATTTCGCTCCACTTGATTGGCTTTCACGACTGCGAATCCCTGTTTTTCATAAAGCGGGCGGATGACATGGCTCGCTTCGACGAAGAGGCGATCGAATTCCAGTTGCAGTGCGATTTCCATGACGTGATTTAACAGAGCCGTCGCCACGCCCCGGCGAGTGAAGTTGGGATGGACGTAATGGCAGTCGATGTGACCATCAGGATCAAGCTCGATAAACCCTGCGATTTGCTCCTCGATGACATACAAAAACGGCCGCTTCAATTCACAGCGATATTTCCAGCGCTCGTAATCAATCGGATACGGCGCCCAGGCATTGAGCTGATCTTCGGAATAAGCACTGCAGGCAATCTCGTGAATTGACCTGTAAAACAGCTCGGCGATTTCGTTCGATTGCCCGGCATAGTGTTGAATCATCTCTTGTATTCATCCTTTGGAATGAGTTGATTTTCCGGGAAACCCGTATGTACAGTGAATCGGTGCGCCTCAATTACTCTATTGCATCTCTGACTGGTAGTGCATTCTTATGGTGAATCAGGATCTTGTGAAGATTGCCAGTTATGGAGATTCTTACGAAGCCAGTATTGCTCAGGGATCCTTGGAAGACCATGGGATTCGAGCCTACATTTCGGGAGCCGTGGCTGGTATCGTAATGTCTTATTATGGATCAGCCCTGGGAGGTGTAAAATTACTCGTCGCCTCTGACGATGTTGAACATGCCACTTCAATATTGAAGGAAATGTCACAAGAGACGTCTACAGAAATCCCTGCCTGGAATTGTCCTCAGTGTCAATCAGAAAATGACGAAGGTTTCGAAGTCTGCTGGTCGTGTGGAGCTTCAGCCCCTGACTCAACCACAGGAAATGATGCCTCCACTGAAAAATCTGAGATCAAAACGGTTCCTGTTGAAGATGCTATCAACAGTGATGCGATGGCAACCCGTGCCTTTCGAGCATCCATCATCGGCTTAGTCATAATACCTTTTTCATTCTATGCAATTTACTTACAAATCCTGCTCAGGAATGTTGAGTTGAGTCAGTCCTCTGATCGGTTACTCTCGTTTTCTCGGTTTTTGGTTGTACTGGGATTATTTACTTATTGGATTCTCTTTTCAGGTAGCCTGGATCATATCATTGGGTTCTGAACGGAAGCGGATTTGTTGACTGGAGAGCCCTTCATATCATTGACTCCTGAAGAACTGTACGATCCCGTCTAAGAATGAATAAGTCCCCGAAAACTCGGATCCTTACGCCTCCTCTGTCTGACATGCCTTGTTGATCCCATGTACCAGCTCATTGAACTGATTGCCGTTGTTTCCAGTGCCATTTATGGGGTGCTGCTCGCGCGTCGGCATGGCATGGATCTGGTTGGTGTGTTCAGTCTCGCTTTTATGGTGGCATTTGGCGGAGGGACGTTGCGGGATTTGTTTCTGGATCGGAATCCTCTGTTCTGGATCGCGAATGATCATTATGCCGTGATTGTGTTTGTGCTGGCGATTGTCACCTCATTGATTCCCATGTTGCCGGAAAAAACTGAACGCTGGTTGAATCTTCCCGATGCAATCGGGCTTGGTTTCTTCAGTATTGCCGGAGCCCTGGCAGCTGTGGAAGCGGGGACGTCGCTGTTTATTGCTTCAATGCTGGGTGTTGTGACGGGAACATTTGGTGGGGTGATTGCCGATGTCATCTGCAATCGCGTTCCGAGCCTCTTCCGGCCGGCTCCCCTCTATGCGACCTGTTCCTTTCTCGGCTGCTGGCTGATGTTCCTGCTCAATGCCTCCTCCCTTCCTGAAGCCTACGCCGTTCCAATCGCGATTGCCGGAATTGTTCTGCTCCGCCTGGCCGCCGATCGATGGGACTGGCGCCTGCCGCATTTTGCTGTGGATGAAGTTGAGTCGAAAGAATAAGCCTGACGATCAAAATTCCCCCACACAAGACAGGTCCCAATCCATTCGGCATAATAGAGTCCGATCATTCATTCACTGACAAAAACAGAAAACAGCTCAATGTCAATCACCTCAACAACAATTGGATTCCTTGGTGCCGGTCAAATGGCGACGGCATTGGCAGGAGGATTCATTTCCAGTAACTCAGTTTCTGGGGATCAGATATTTGCCTACGATCATCTCGAAGTAGCCAGAAAACGGTTCTCTGAGAACACTCGGGCAAATTCCGTCGATTCGGCAGCTGAACTGATTCAAAAATCTCAGCTGATTTTTCTAGCGGTCAAACCCCAACATCTCCCTGATCTTGCGAAAGAAATTTCGTCATTGCTAAAGCCGGAGCAGACGATTATTTCCATTGCCGCCGGCGTCACCTTGTCGCAACTGAATCTCTTCCTGGATGGAAAAGAAAACCTGATTCGCATCATGCCTAACACGCCTTGCCTGGTGGGTGAAGGAGCGGCCGGACTGGCGACTGCTGCGGGAGTTTCTGAAGAAACAACTCAACTCGTCATGCAGCTCATGCAATCGGTTGGCTCCTGCGAGCAGGTTCCTGAAAAACTGCTCGATGCCGTCACGGGTCTTTCCGGTTCCGGACCAGCTTATGTCTTCCAGTTTATCGAGGCCCTCAGTGATGGCGGTGTGTTTGCCGGATTACCGCGGGCAACGGCTACAAAACTCGCAGCACAAACCGTTCTGGGAGCCGCGAAAATGGTGCTCGAAACGGGACAGCATCCCGGCGAATTGAAAGATGCGGTTACCAGTCCGGGTGGTACGACCATTGCCGGACTAGCCGCACTGGAACGAAATGGCTTCCGTTCGGCTGCCATCGAAGCAGTTGTCGCTGCCACTAAACGTTCCCAGGAACTCTGCGAGAATTGAGCCGAGACGCGGACTTGGGTATGCTGACTGAAACAAAAGGCTGGCACGCTCTGAGCGAAGCGAAGGGCGTGGTTTTACACAATCACAACGCCTATCACTGCGTTCTGGGACGTGCCACCCTGCAGCTAGCCTCCACTCCGGTAGAACATCTCAAAAGGGACTCCCATGAAACTGATCTCAACTGCTGCGTTTGCTCTGATGACGATGCTAACCAGTTCACTCCCTGCTGCTGAACAGTGGATTTACATTGCCAGCCGAGGCAAGTTGCCGGTCATTTATCGGGCTTCGCTCGATCTGGAAACGGGCAAGTTTGGCGAACTCGAAGTCGCAGCCGACAATGTGCAGACCGGATTCATGGACGCCCATCCGACTCTCCCCATCCTGTATGCAGCCACAACCGAAAATGGCGAAGGTGGAATTCCTGATGGTGGTGTGCGTGCTTATCAGATCAATCAAAAAACCGGCTCACTCGAATCGAGCGGACTCGTCTCCACTCACGATAACGGCACCACTCATATTGAAGTCTCGCCACAGGGGAAGGCACTGGCTGTTTGTCATTACGGTGGTGACGGAACGACAGCCATTCCATTGAACAAATCTGGTGAACTTCAAGCTCAGGTTTCACAGGTGAAACATCAGGGAAGCAGCGTCGATCCCAAACGACAAACCAAGCCACATCCGCACGGTGTTGCCTTCAGTCACGATGGCAAATACCTGCTCGTCGCCGATCTGGGGAACGATCATGTTGAAGTCTTTGCCGTAGATAAGAACGCGGGAATCAAAGAACATTCCTACTGGACAGCGGCTCCCGGAGCTGGTCCCCGGCACGTTACATTCCATCCGAAAAAAGACATTGTTTATTGCATCAACGAACTCGATTCGACAATCAGTGTCCTGTCCTTGAATCCCCAAACGGGAGAACTGACAGAAGTTCAGACCGTGCCGACTTTGCCAAAAGATTACGACGGAAAAAACAACACGACAGCCGAGGTCGTTGTGCATCCTTCCGGAAAGTTTGTTTATGGCTCCAACCGAGGCCACAACAGCACAGCTGTTTATTCGATTGACGACAAAACCAACAAACTGACGCTGATCGAGTATGAACCGACCCAGGGAGACCATCCCCGATTTGTCGGTATGGACCCAACAGGTTCCATCTATCTGGCTGCGAACATGAACTCGAACAACATTGTTTCTTTTCGAGTGAATCAAAAAACAGGAGAACTCGAACCGACGGGCAATATCCTTGAAGTGAGTCGTCCGATGTGTATTGTGTTTGTCGAAAAGAAGTAAACTATCCTTGGCACATGGGTGGCGGGGGCGCCCCGCGTATGCGGAAGCCCCCGATTATTTATCTCGGGGGCTTCTCTTCGAGAGCGCCCCCGCCACCCGGCATTACTCCCCTACCCCTAACGTAAGTGAGGGGACGGCTCATTCACTTTTTAATAACGAAAATCAATTCACGGAA
>DOCI01000196.1:31227-31593 GCA_003503535.1 Planctomycetaceae bacterium | reverse complement strand
ATTCGAATAACCCATTTTTCAATTTGGAACAACTAAATGACTGTGCGCAATTATAATACAGTTGGAATAAGATTGAAGTCGAAATGATTGGATCATGGGTGGCACGCCCTGAGCAATGCGAAGGGCGTGGTCGTTTGCAATCACCACGCCCATCACTTCGTCCTGGGACGTGCCACCCAGAAAATCACTGATCATTTAAGGATTTGATGCAGCATATCAAGCGAACCTCTCATTTCAATAGTGTCCAAAAATCGCGCACGGTCATGTAAATCATATTCAAAAATTACCTGCCCTGTAGCGTTCAGCAGGAGCAAACACAGCGTTTTTAGGACATTTGGCGTCCATGCGACTGCAGATACCATTTGA
>DOCI01000196.1:30613-31077 GCA_003503535.1 Planctomycetaceae bacterium | reverse complement strand
GCGACTGCAGATACCATTTGAAATGGTCTAAAGAGGATCGCCCTGCCCATCAAGTTGATTTGACGGGATCAAATTTAATTAGAAGTTATTAATTTGAAAGAATGAGGACTCAGTCATTTTCTGACAGTCCAATAAGCGTCAAGCCCTCTTCGCGGGTCGCAATCTGTTCATCTAGTTGAGCATTACGGACCCTCTTTAGCAGGTTTGCGAAATCGGGACCGGGTTTCAATCCAGCTTGAATGAGATCCTGCCCTGTAACCAGTGGTGGGGGAGCGAGAGTTTCTTTCGAGGTCTTGTTGAGGTACTCGCGACAAAAGTCGACATCAGTCGACTTACTGTTCTGCACTTTGGCAGCGATATGCATCCACTCCAGAAGAAGTTCACAATTCGGATTGATCAGGAGTGGTTTGAGTTGATGCAAAGGGAGACGGTTGGCATCTTTGAGGGCATGACGATGTATCAGT
>DOCI01000196.1:21796-30513 GCA_003503535.1 Planctomycetaceae bacterium | reverse complement strand
ATCAGTAGCCAGTGGATCGTTTCGATTTCTGAATTGGAAAGTTTCAAATCTCGGCAAAACTGATTGAGAACCGCTTCTGAATTAGTTTCATTCTCGATGACGACACTCAAGAGAATTGCCATAGCCAGTTCAAAGGAGTCTGATTGCTGAGCCAGAAGCATTTGATGGATGACTTCAGCGACTTCAGGTTTCCAGAGGCTTTCGAGCACCGGAAATATTGGAAACAGCAACTGCAAGGATTCCAGCAATTGCACTGCAAGCATTCGATTGGGATGAGCCAGGATGAGGCGAAGTTCCTGAGAAATTCGTTCTCGGCTCACGACTTCGATTTCGGAAGCCATCCTGCGAATTCCCTGAGCGGTCTGCTCATCCAGATCAAATCCAAACCGAGCAGTGAAGCGAACTGCGCGCAGCATGCGGAGTTTATCTTCGGTCATCCGCTCGACAGGATTACCAATCGCACGAATTCGGCCAGCTTTCAAATCTTCCTGACCCCCAACATAGTCGAGAACCTGATTATTTCGAGGATCAAAAAACATACCATTAATTGTGTAATCGCGACGTTTTGCATCTTCCTGTGCAGAGCAAAATTCAATAGATTCGGGGTGCCGTCCATCCAGATAGTTTCCATCTGAGCGAAACGTCGCCACTTCAATCATACCAGCTTCTTTTGATGGCCCTAGAACGACGATCACTCCAAAGCTTTCCCCGACAGCCAAAGTCTTTCGTTGACCGAAAATGCGGCGAATATCCAGCGGGAGGGCATTCGTCGCAACATCATAATCTTTCGGTTTATCTCCCAGCAAAAAATCCCGTACGCAGCCACCAGCCCAGTAAGCTTCATAGCCTTCCTCGACCAGTCGATTGACAATCTCGATTGCAAATTGTCGTTGAGGATCGGCAGGCATGCAGCAGGCTCACGTCAATAAGAAAAGACTTCGCAACGGAATTTTAATGTTGGAAATCACAAAAGTTGGCAATTCGACCATGAAGTTTCTCTCATCTGGAGAAATCAATTCATCGAGGGCCAATTGTTGGAAAGTTACAAACTGGAAATGCCAATAATGCTGGCAAATTCATCAGGAGATTACTGACGAGGCAACCGTAATACACCGCGGAAGCCAACTTGTGGATCTCGATCTGTCATACTGGCGCCTTCACGATGCCACAAGGTCCAGTTCTCTCCATTCCCTTTGACAACGTGTGTCGACTTGGGTTCAGAAGATTTTGGACCTTCCCAGTTTCGGGGGACAGAACCATCAGTGGAAAGTGCGAGTTGGTAGGCATTGGGAGCGTACCAGTCTGCACACCACTCTTTAACATTTCCCGCCATATCGAAAACGCCATAGGGGCTTTTGTCGGCAGGGTATGTCATTGGCGTTGAAATTTGCATGAGTTCTCGCGGCTTCTGCCAAGCGGCTCGGCCGAATCCCCAGGGATGATCGAATCCGCCTGCTCCGCGTGCCGCTTTTTCCCACTCGGATTCCGTGGGCAATTGCTTTCCTGTAAATTCAAGATAAGCACTGGCATCTCGCCAGAGGACTCCGGAGACTGGCATCGTCGGCCCGCTCCCTTCGCTCAATGCACTCTGTGGTGACCGCTCTCCTATTCCTGACAGGTACTCCCGAAACTTACTGAAGTTTTCATTTGTCACTTCATGGATATCCATATAGTAAGCGGAAACAAAGGCCGGATGTTCAGGAGCGACTTTCGGATCAGCTCCATTTTTTCCCTGGATAAAGACCCCCTCGGGTATGTAAGCCATAACGGATTGATCAACATTACATTGAATTCGTAAGGGCCAGCCGGTTGCATCATAACCGAATTCGGGGAGTTCTTTAAAATTGGGCGGTAAGTTAAAAGCTCCTCTTTGTCCCGATACCGCGTTTTGTGGCTGGGCAGCAATTGTGAAGTGGTTTCCTGTGACTCCAGGAGGATTTGCAAAGGCGAGTTGATTTCGCTGATCGTTTTTTTGATTGGATAGAGATCCATCTAATTGCATAAAATTTCCGGAAGTGTTTGCGACGAAGAGATTGGATTGGTCTTCTTCGGAAACATCGAGTTCGACTGGTTTGTTTGTCACTTTATTGTTCTGTGCCGGGTTTCCTTCCCGACCAATCGCAGGAGCAGGTGGTGCGACCGCTGAGGCTGGTTTTGGGGGAGCAGGCGGGGCCGGTGCAGATGAGATCCCCTCATCCCCACCACCGCCACAACCAACTGGTAGCACCAGTAATCCACTGATTATCCCGAAGAGAATCAAGGGGGTAACTTTTTGAACCGAATTTAAGAAAGATTGTTGTATGAACATTCTCATTGCCAACCTGAAATCTGGATAGAGACGTAAGATAGGACCTGTAGTTGTGTGAACACAATAACAGATGGTCCGATTGTACTACTAGTATCGAGCCGAAATTCTCTTGTGCAATGGCTTAACGATTGAAATTCGGTGTATGAGAGAGCTATTGTGTCGCTTCATAGTACTGAAATGGTTCTAATAGAGTGAAGTCTGCAGAGAGACCTGCTGGAGAACTTAGTGAGATTTTCATTAATTGATAGCGTAACCGAGTTCGATCCCGGTTCATCAATCACAATTGTTAAGAATTTGACACGGTCAGAAGAATATCTGGCCGATCATTTTCCTGGCTTTCCAGTGATGCCTGGTGTCATGATGCTCGAAACTTTGGTGCAGACAGGGGCCTGGTTAATGCGTCTGGACACCGATTTTGCATACAGCACAATTCTTCTGGATGAAGCCAAAGCTCTTCGTTTTAAGAGTTTTGTTGCACCCGGCGATCAACTCATTGTCAATGTACAGAAACACAAAGCGGACAATGAGACCTGGACTTTAAAGGCTCAGGGGAAAGTTCGAGAGACTGAAGTTGTCAGTGCTCGATTGGTTCTCAAGCAGTTCAATCTGGCCGATCGCGACCAAAAATTTGCAGAAAATGATCGACGATTGATCGAGCATATGAAACTGTCATGGTCTGAACTGGAACGTGTTTCGACCTATAAAAACAACGCCTGAGGCTGCCTGAGCAGAGCAGTGACACAAGATCGATCGTACTATTCGTCGGTCAGTCGATCTTCGAAAATATTAAGAGAATTCAACACTCAGGAGTGAATTTCCATTAGGGATTCCTCCTGACCAAGAGGAGAAGCACATGAGATTTGAAGGTAAAAAAGTCCTGGTCACCGGGGGAAGCCGTGGTATTGGACGAGCGATTGTTGAGGGTTTTGTCCGTGAAGGAGCCGAGGTGGCATTTGTGTACCACTCGAATCAAACAGCGGCTGACGATGTCATTGCGACACTTTCCGGAGAAGGTTTTCAGACAGTCACTGCTCATCAATGCGATGTGTCTCAGAAAGATCAGGTCGATGCACTGGTCGAGTCTCTGATTGAAAAATGGGACCGGATTGATGTGCTGGTCAACAACGCCGGAATCGTCAAAGACGGTTTAATGGCGACCATGGACGGCGATGCCTGGTTGGATGTCATCAACACCAATCTCAACAGCGTCTTCTATTTCTGTCGGGCTGTCACGAGACAAATGATGTCGCAGCGGTATGGTCGAGTTGTTAATATGTCCAGTGTTGCTGCAGAATTTCCCAATCAGGGACAAGTGAATTACGCTGCCAGTAAGGGTGGAGTGCAGGGCTTAACTCGTTGTATGGCAACAGAATTGGGAAAACGAGGTGTCACTGTCAATGCGATCGCTCCTGGTTTTATTGAAACTGATATGACAGAAGCTGTCCGCAACGCCGCTGAAAGTGAAATCAAGAAGATGATTCCCCTGCGACGTTTGGGGCGAGCCGAAGACATCGCTAATGCGGCTCTGTTTCTGGCCAGTGACGGAGCATCCTATGTGACCGGTCAAATCCTCACAATTGACGGTGGTTTGACACTCGGGGGCATATAAATCTCGTAATTGCCTCAGATAGATGATACGATACGCACACATGGCAGCATTTGCGACGAGGACCAATGTCACATTTGCCGTTATGATATTCTGATCTCAAGTCATCGCGTATTTTTACCGGATAACGAGACAGAAAAAGAGTGAGCGTAAGTTCGAGTTTGCTCACCACTCGAAATTATGTTTTGGCTGGTATATTTCAGGAGTGAGCACTGACGACAACTGTTGAATGCAGTATTCGACTTGACAGTCGGTTCGCCGTACGGAGTTTCGGGGACTGTTGTTGAGATGAAAGAATCATAGACATTCAAAACAGTTTGTCTCTTGGAGAGTTGAAGAATGCCCTCTAGCGAAGAAATTTATTCTAAGGTTCAGGAAACCCTGATTGACGCCTTAGGTGTGGATGACGATGAAGTAACGCCCGAAGCGACTCTGGTCGGTGACTTGGGAGCTGAGTCGATTGACTTTCTCGATATCGTTTTCCGCTTGGAAAAAACATTCGATATCAAAATTCCCCGTGGGGAATTGTTCCCGGAGAATTTGGCAGCTGCTAATTCCGATTTCGTAAAAGATGGTCAGGTGACTGAAGCGGGGCTGGCAGAATTACGAGAAAAAATGCCACATGCCGACATCGATCAGCTGGCTGATGATCCCCAGGTCGAGAACATTCAAAACCTGTTCACCGTTCAGATGATCTGCAATTTCATCTCCAATAAGCTGAACAGCTAATTGAGTGAATGCGTTTTTCTGTGACGAACAAAGAAAATGGGTCTCGATGACTTGGGTCGTTATCGATACCCATTGCTTTGTATCTGCGCGGATTTACTCATCTTTGAGTCTGTTTTCATAATTAACTCGGCTTACTTGCGGAATTGACACCATGCGTTGGTTTTGGGTGGATCGCTTTGTGGAATTCAAATCGGGAATTTCCGCAACTTCGATCAAAAATGTCTCACTGGCAGAAGAGCATCTTCACGATCATTTTCCGGGCTTTGCAGTCATGCCGGGCTCTTTAATCGTGGAAGGTCTGGCCCAAACCGGGGGGATTCTGCTCGGCGAAAAGTTCAACTTTGAACACATTGTCATTCTGGCTAAAGTTCCCAAAATTAAATTTCACAGCCATGCATGCCCCGGAGATCAGCTTCGCTATCATGCGGATTTGATTGAAGCCAACGAAGAAGGCGGCCGCGTTAACTGTACAGCCCATGTTGGTGACAGACTTGTCACTGAAGGGGAAATCATTTTTGCTCACCTGGACAAGATGGACTCATCAATGGCTCAGGCGATCGATCAGAAAAACTTTGTGTTTTCCATGGGGCTAATGAGCATTTTGGACGTGGACAGCATGAGTGAAGCTGTAAATCAAACGTCAACACCGCCAGAAAATTCAAAATAGCAAACCTTGATGTAAGAAATTGTCGGTCATTGTAAGTGCAGTTGCATGCCAATTATATGAATTTGCACGATGATTGAGTCTGTCGCAGCTTTTTGAGTACCAATGTCGAGCCCAAGCGGGGCTCAGTGAAGCTAAAATCAGCTGGATGGTTGTAAAAGACATTGCCATCTGCGATCCATGATTTAGAATAAACTATCTAATTTGATTCGTCGCCGAACGAGGGGTTCAAGTGATCGCCAGCATGTCAACAAGAAAACGCGTTGTTATTACCGGTATTGGATGCATTACTCCTCTGGGCCTCGATATCGAAACGACTTGGTCGGCACTGCAGGCAGGAAAATCAGGAGTAGGATCAATCACTTACTTTGATGCTTCTTCTTTTCCCACTCGCTTTGCCGCTGAGGTAAAAGGCTTCGATCTTGCTGATTATGTCGATGACTCAACACCTTATCAGCATTCAACCAGCAATACGAAATTTGCGATCGGGGCGGCTTCACAGGCGGTCAAAGATTCCGGAATTCTGGAAGGCGATTTAGATCCAACCATGTTCGGCATCTATCTCGGTGCCGGTGAAGGGCAGCAGGATTTTCCACTCTTCATGAAGATTATCTCCAATTCAGAGCATGATGGCGAAATCGATCTGGAGCGTTTCACTGAACTTGGTCTCCAGCAATTGAATCCCTATTTTGAGGTGGAGCAGGAGCCAAATATGCCAGCGGGGCATCTTGCAGCATTATTTAATGCTCAGGGGCCCAATTTGAACTGTTTAACGGCCTGTGCTGCTTCCAGTCAGGCGATCGGCGAAGCTGCCGAGCTGATTCGTCGCGGCGAAGCGACTGCAATGCTCTCTGGTGGATCTCACAGCATGATCCATCCCTTCGGTGTGACTGGCTTCAACCTGCTCACCGCACTTTCTACACGTAATGAGGATCCTCAGCACGCCTCTCGACCGTTCGATAAGAATCGGGATGGATTTGTCCTTGGAGAAGGTTCTGGCATGTTGATTCTCGAGGAGTTGGAGCATGCCAAAAAGCGAGGAGCGAAAATTTATGGTGAAGTACTCGGATATGGCAGTACTGCAGACGCATACAGAATCACAGATATTCACCCCAAAGGGCGGGGCGCGATCGGCTGCATCGAAATGGCATTACGGGATGCTGGTTTGAACAACGATCAGATCGATTATGTCAATGCTCATGGGACGAGCACTTCAGTTAACGACAAAGTCGAAACGATGGCGATAAAAGGAGCATTGGGTGCTTCAGCACAGAAGACACCTGTCTCCAGTATTAAGAGCATGATGGGACACTTAATCGCAGCTGCGGGAAGTGTCGAAGCACTCACCTGCCTGATGGCCATTCGTGACAATGTCCTCCCACCTACCATGAACTACGAAACCCCCGATCCAGAGTGTGATCTGGATTATATCCCCAACAAAGCCAGAGAAGCCCAGGCGAAGTATGCTTTATCCAACAGTTTTGGATTTGGCGGTCAGAATGTTTCGCTGATTTTGGGTGAGTTTTCCGGCTAATCAACTAAACCGCCAGGAAATGGTTCTGATTTCTACTCGATTCTGAATCGGAAATTGTTATCCTATTAGACGACACTGCTTTTCTGTGCTGTTTAGCAGATAGATACTTCAAATAAGGGACGTCATTACGCGGAGCGTTTAAAATTGGACTACTCCTCTGAGTTTTCTAATCATGAATGCTTACTGCTCAAGAGAGCATGATCCGTTGTATGCCGCAGGACAGGCGAAATGGCAATTCAGATTCTTGTCGGCACCTTTCTGGCGATACTTTCTGTCGATGTGGTTCTCCGTATTGTGTACGGACGCAAAGCATTGGCTATGCTCGATAGCATGCCTCCTTTCAATGTCGTGAAAGTCTTACCGCAAAAGCAAGCCACATTATTTGAAACGGTCACCGATGACGGTGTCACTCTCCGAGGTAGTATTTATCATTCCGAAGGAGAGGTTCCTCAGGGAGTTATTATCTTCTGCCCGGAAACACTCTCGAATCACTGGTCTGCTGTTCGCTATTGCCAGGGGCTGATGGATGCCGGCTATATCATTGTTTCGTTCGATTTTCGTAATCAGGGTGAGAGCGATCACTACAAGCGATACGAGCCACTTCACTGGGTCTCCGAATTTGAGGTCAAAGATCTTCATACGATCGTGAACTGGGTGAAGGACCAGGAATCTTTTGTGGATTTGCCACTTGGTGTTCTCGGGGTAAGCAGGGGAGGAGCCACTGCTTTGATGGCCGCTCGCAACCACCCGGACATTGATTATGTTTGCGCAGACAGCGGTTACACGAATTATCTGCTCGTTATGCATTATGTGCATCGCTGGGTTCGCCTGATCGTTCCAGAATGGATTATCCAGGTACGCAGAACCATGTGGCATGCGACTTCAACTGTCGAAATCGCTTTCTTTATTCAGCAGTTCCGAAAAGGTTGCCGATACCTGAATTCTTCAGAGCCTTTTACAAAAATGAAGAATAAGCATGTCATGTTGATTGCCGGCAAAAACGACAGTTATGTCCCCGTCACGATTGCTCAACGAATTCAGGAAATGCTGGGTAAGCAGTGTGAAACACTTTGGATTGTCCCGCGAGTGGCTCACAATGGGGCTCGGTCTAAGTATCCTGAAGAGTACGATCAAATGCTGGTGACCTTCTTTAGTCAGATGCCGACTCTCGATCCAGTTACTCAACCAGCGATTTCGGTTGCATCAACAGCTTCTGAAAATGCCGAGTCACTCATTTCGAATTAGCCAGGAATGTGAGAACTCTATCGATTGAGGCTGGTCTGCACATTAAAATCCTGCCATGATATTGCTCAGTTTTTAACTCATTTCGGTAACAGAGAGTGAAAACGGGCACACCAGATGAGGAATTGCAGATCCACTCTGTAATCCAGCAGAATTAAGGCTCAGAGTATGGCGAGAATCTCTTTACAAGTGATCCAGGGATTAGAGCGAGGTCAGGTTCATTCCGGGATACGCGTACCTATTACAATTGGTCGCGAAGAAGACAACGCAATTCAGTTGAACGATGAACGCATCAGTCGTTGTCATGTAAAAATTCAACAGGATTCTGACCGAATCATTCTGACAGACCTGCAAAGCACAAACGGAACTCGCGTTAACGGTTTACCCGTACAAATGACCGTACTGCGTCCCGGTGATCTCATTACGATTGGTCGCTGCGTCTTACTGTTCGGCTCCCAGGAAGAAATCGCCGAACACTGCAATGAGTTGCACAAGAAGAGTCTCGAATCTCATCGCCTGATCGATACTGGAAATACACTTTCCGGAATCGATGTCGTCGATTCTGGATCTCAACATGGTGCCTCAAACATGGATACCATTGGTCTTTTCGATGACCATGGTCATCCTGCCGCGG
>DOCI01000196.1:18707-21708 GCA_003503535.1 Planctomycetaceae bacterium | reverse complement strand
GTCCTGCCGCGGCATTTCCGGGAGGATGCCCGCCGATCCCTCAAATGGAATCTCTTCATAGTCGGAGTGAACTAGCCGATTTGCTGGCCTACCTCCACGCTCGAATGCTCCAGATCCTGGAATCACGGGGTCTCAACGATAACAATGTTGAAGAAAACACGATGGAAGGTTCTCAAGGGCCTGTCGGTGCGCAACCAATGGATTATGCCAGAATTCCCTGGGATCGCTGGAATCAACTTCTGGAACTGGAAGTGGAACTCGCGAAAACGCTGAAAAAAATCTCGGAACCTGACTGAATTTTGTCAGAGATTTTACGAGTTTTTCAAATTGACTGGCAGCTGATCGATTTTCGCAGCAAGAATAAAATCGTTCTCAGACAATCCGCCAATTGCATGCGTCCAGATCTCAATTTCGACATTCCGATAGCCGGAAATGTGCAAATCAGGATGATGCCCCTCGGATTCTGCTACATCTGCGACGGCATTGAAGAATTCAATCCCAGCCATGAAATTCTTTACCGTCCACTGCTTGCGGATTCTTTCTCCATTGTGACAAATCTCCCAGCCGGTTAACTCTTGATTTTGTTCTTCAGCCTGCTCGGTTGTCAGTTTGTCGACTCCCCCTTCACAGGGAAGACATTTCTTGGCAGTCAATTGTTCACAGGTTTGTGCGGGCATGATTTCAATTCTCCTGAAAGAGGATGAGTGATTTTATACAATTCTATTTTAGTGCCGTATTTATGAAAGTGTAGCGGGTGTTTGGCTGGAAAATAGACATCAAACTCTTACTAAGCCGCTAAAGTAAACTGCAAACTGCAGTAGTGAAGCAAGCCCGCAGTTCGATCTCAATTCTCCAAAATTGGATTGAAATCCAAAATCAGATCGTGCATCGTAAGCTGATGATTTCACATTTGTATTGTTATTCAGCAGTTGGATCCCTTCTTCTATTTATCAAAGTTTGCTGATGAGAGATGCGAACTTTCCAGGGAAGTCTGGACATTGGCTTCTCTCGGTTGCATCTGAGCAAAGGACTGTTAATCTGACGTGGTTTCCATGCGCTTCGATAAGAGATAGACTCAATCTGGATGAACAGCAGAAAATTCTGCGAGGGATTGCAGATCACGAATCTGAGAATGTGTTCGCAACTAAGACTTCAAGAGGGAAGGTAGGAGAAACGTGCCGCGTCGCGACGATCTGCACAAAATTTTAATCATCGGATCAGGACCAATTGTCATTGGACAAGCCTGCGAATTTGATTATTCCGGAACACAAGCCTGTAAATCTCTTCGAGAACTGGGCTATGAAGTCGTTCTCGTGAATTCCAATCCTGCCACAATTATGACCGATCCCGATACGGCAGATCGGACATACATCGAGCCGATTACCTGGCAGTATGTGGAAGAGATTATCAAAATTGAAAAGCCAGATGCGATTTTGCCTACATTAGGTGGACAAACCGGCTTGAACACGGCTATGGATCTCTACAATCGAGGGATTCTGGAAAAGTACAATGTCGAATTGATCGGAGCCGATGCAAAGGTCATCGCCAAAGCCGAAGAGCGTGAACAGTTCAAAAAGGCGATGGTTGGTATCGGTCTCGATGTCCCTCGCTCGGAGATTGTGCACACGATGGACGAAGCACTGGCAGTGCTTGAAGAAATCGGCTTACCCCTGATTATTCGCGCCAGTTATACCTTGGGCGGTTCTGGTGGTGGAATTGCCTACAACCGGCAGGAGTTTGAAGAGAAAATTCGTCAGGGACTTAAACTCTCTCCAGTGACAGAAGTTCAGATTGATGAATCTGCTCTCGGTTGGAAAGAGTATGAGATGGAGGTGATGCGGGATAAGAATGACAACTGTGTCATTATCTGCGCCATTGAGAACTTTGATCCAATGGGCATCCACACAGGGGATTCGATTACTGTCGCTCCTGCACAAACGCTGTCCGATAAAGAATACCAGATGATGCGGGATGCGACGATTGCCTGCATGAGAGAGATTGGCGTTGAGACTGGCGGTTCCAATGTTCAGTTTGCGATTCAGCCCGAAACCGGGCGAATGATCATCATTGAAATGAACCCACGCGTCAGTCGTTCGAGTGCCCTGGCATCGAAAGCGACGGGTTTTCCGATTGCCAAAATCGCAGCCAAATTAGCGGTTGGGTTCACTCTGGATGAAATTCCGAACGATATCACTCGCGAAACACTCGCCTGTTTCGAGCCGACAATCGATTATGTGGTGACAAAATTCCCACGCTGGACATTCGAAAAATTCCCAGACGCCGATTCTGTTCTGACAGTTCAGATGAAATCCGTCGGCGAAACGATGGCGATTGGCCGAACTTTCAAGGAATCATTCCAGAAAGCTCTACGGGGCCTGGAAATCGGTCACTTTGGACTCGGTGGCGGGAAGAAAGACTTATGGGAAAGTTCACTTCGCCCTGAAGAAGATGAGATCCGCAGCAAGCTTTCCATTCCGAACTCAGATCGAGTCTTCTACATCCGCTATGCGTTGCTTTCCGGGATGGATATCGACGAAGTGCATCGCCTGACTCAAATCGATTTCTGGTTCCTGCGGCACCTCGAAGAAATCGTTCAACTTGAGTTGGAATTGAAAAAGTATAGCAGCATCCAGTCCTGCCCAATGGAACTTCTTGTCAAAGCCAAAAAAGCAGGTTTTTCCGATCAGCAGCTCGCGGGCTGGTGGAATGTTTCTGAACTGCAGATTCGCGATTATCGTAAAAAGCAGGGGCTTGAACCGGTCTTCAAACAAGTTGATACCTGTGCGGCTGAGTTTGAAGCCTACACTCCCTATTACTATTCGAGCTATGAGCAGGAAGATGAATCGCCGGCTCGAAATCCGGAGAAGCCACAGCGAATCATGATTCTCGGTGGCGGTCCGAACCGCATCGGTCAGGGAATTGAATTCGATTACTGCTGCTGTCAGGCGGCATTTGCTCTCAAAGATCTTGGCATCGAGAGCATCATGGTCAACTCGAATCC
>DOCI01000196.1:18043-18583 GCA_003503535.1 Planctomycetaceae bacterium | reverse complement strand
ATGGTCAACTCGAATCCCGAAACGGTTTCGACTGACTACGATACTTCTGACATTCTCTTCTTCGAACCATTAACTCTCGAAGACGTTCTCAATATTTGCGATCGCATTAAACCTGATGGTGTCATTGTTCAATTCGGTGGTCAAACCCCATTGAATCTTGCGAAGGGACTTGAAGCGGCAGGCGTGCCAATCATCGGGACAACGCCAGACAGTATCGATGCCGCTGAAGACCGGGAACGATTTCAGGAGATTCTGAACTCAATCGGCCTCAAGCAGCCACCCAATGGCATTGCCAGTGATGTCGAAGGAGCCCAGGCGACAGCCGCTCAAATCGGCTATCCCGTGCTCGTGCGTCCCAGTTATGTGCTGGGCGGACGTGCGATGCAGATCTGCTATCAGGAATCCGAATTGATTCGTTATATGACTGAAGCGGTGAATGCGTCTCCGGATCGACCTGTTCTCGTTGATAAGTTTTTACAGGATGCGATCGAAGTCGATGTCGATGCGATTTCCGATGGAGAGACCACAATCGTTGGCGGG
>DOCI01000196.1:11003-17934 GCA_003503535.1 Planctomycetaceae bacterium | reverse complement strand
GATCATGGAGCATATCGAAGAGGCCGGGATCCACTCGGGTGACTCTGCCTGTGCCATTCCACCACATTCGCTGCCTGAAAAGACGATTGAAGAAATCCGTCAGGCGACCTATGCGTTAGCAGAAAAGCTCGAAGTTCGTGGCTTAATGAACATTCAGTACGCCGTCAAAGAGCAGGATGGCAATATGGATGTGTATGTGCTCGAAGTGAATCCACGAGCCAGTCGGACATCGCCGTTTGTTTCTAAAGCCACGGGTATTTCGCTGCCACGCATCGCCGCTAAAGTAATGGCGGGTGTCTCGCTGAAAGAGCAGGGGGTCACTTCAGAGGTAATTCCGAACCATACTTCTGTCAAAGAATCGGTCTTTCCATTCTCCCGCTTTCCAGGTGTCGATATTGTTCTCGGCCCTGAAATGTTATCGACCGGCGAGGTGATGGGGATTTCTGAAACCTTTGCAGAAGCCTTTGCAAAAAGCCAGATCGCTGCAGGTTCAATCATTCCCGAAAGCGGAAAAATCTTTATCAGTATGGCCGGTCAGTTTAAAGATCGAATCATCGAGCCTGCTCGTCGCTTGAGCAAACTCGGTTACGAACTCGTGGCCACTTCTGGAACCGCATCTGCATTGCAGGCGGCTGACGTTCCAGTGCATGTTGTCAGGAAGGTTCAGGAAGGCCGTCCGAACTTGCTCGATTATATGGCAAACGATGAAATCGCCTTTATCTTTAACACGCCCAGTAAACGCGGCCCTTCAACAGATGAAGGTCGAATTCGAGCCGCCTCTGTTGCTTATGGTGTGCCCTGCGTAACGACCTTGCCGGGATGTCTGGCAGTGATTGATGCTCTCGAAGCCTTTGCCTCTAACCCAACGCCGAAGGTCCGAGCGTTGCAGGATTGGATGGCTGACATGAATAATTCGATGTGACTGACCGATCAGAATCGATCGATGCGCGAATCAGCGCACGAGATTTTGAAAGCATGCAGCGACAAGCGAGTGAGTTGATTCACTCGCCTGTCGCTGCGTTTTCGAATTGCGAGTGATTGAAGTTTCAGCAGGGCTTGCAGAAGTTCAATGCCTTCAATTTCTGGTCCGATTCTGGCATATTCTGCGGAATCATCTTGGTCATGCAGATGCAACGGCCGTGATCGCTGTATTCGACGGAATCCATAAAAGTTTGCATCAATAACATCCCTCGACCGCTCGCTCGGCTGATGTATTTTTCATCACGGGGATCTTTAATGTTTGAAAGATCAAACCCGATTCCCTGATCTTGAATCGTGAGTTGAAATCGTACTGGATTCAAACTGATTTCCAGGGAAACTCGTCGATTTTGATATTGAGGATCTTGCGCACGTGTCTCGATCATGTCGTGATAATCAGCCATCGAGGTTTCTCGGATTTCAGAACTGATCTCTAAATTTCCATGTACGATGCTATTCATCAGTGCCTCTTCAGCAGAGATGAGTATCCGGGTAATGGTAGTGGTCGATAATTCTGTACGGGATGACAAATTCGACTTCAACTCTTCGATGAAGGGAGAAATCAAACGGATGTCATTATGAATGCAGTAAAGAAGTTTGAGCTCAACAATCGATCCAAGCAGTTTCGATTTCAGTTTTCTTTGACCAATCGTTTGTACGACCGAGTCAACTGTTTTGTAGAGATGATCTCGGACGTTAAATTTTGAGATATAATTTGCTGCTCCACGCTGCAGGGCTTCAACGACAGAAGATTCATTTCCGTTGCCGGTGACAGCAATCACAGGAATCTCCAGGCCTTCCTCTTCAATGATTGAGATAACATCCAGACCATTCTCAACCAAGCGGTCACTGCTTGCCAATTCCAGGTCAGAAATCACAATATCGTAGGGATTCTTTTTGAGCTGAGCCCTGGCTTCCTGCAAATTCATCACGGCGTGAACGTCAAAGTCGCCCCGTCTGGCTAACAGTAAAAGCATGACTTTCTGCCAGGCAGCATCGTCATCAATCACCAGGACTCGAATCAAATCACTCATCAAAACTCCAGAATCATTACAAACTTAAAATCATATTTCTTAGCATAGGTTTCATTCAGGAGTCTGTTGAAAAACTTAGCGTAATGCCTTTGCAAATCAGATAAGTCGCAAATTCACGATTTGACTTGATGGATTAGGGCAGTGGTAATGCTGATTTTGATTGTATCGATATGAATGAGCTTGATAATTAGTCATAAAAAAGCAGCCGCACGGTGGGAAACCGTACGGCTGCTTCATGTGACTTACTGCAACGCAGTCGAATTCTTTGATTATGAATTTTCTGGTGGCTTGCCATCGATCCAAGGACCAGCCAGCTTCATGTATTCCGGCTCAGTTAACGTGGAGCCATAATCTCCAGCCGTCCAGCCGGGAATGTGCCTGGCTTGGCCACGGGCTTCGGAAATGGCTTCCCATTTTTTGGCCCAGCTTTCGTTGCCATCGGAGATCGTACCGGTTTCGGCATCGAAGTGGAACACGCGACCTTCCCGGTAACTTCGAGCGCCCAGAATGACGGTTGCGATCGCAGCTGCTCCTAAGTCCGGTGGATTGTTACAGGCTTTGGGATCGTTGGCATTGATGGCATCGACCCAGTTTTTGAAGTGGAGATAGGTTGTCGATTCCTTTGGCGTTTCGACGGGAATATCTTCTTCCTTCAACTTGCTGTCATGGGTGACCTGAGATCGTTCTGGAATGAACTTAAAGCTGTCGAACTGCTCACCGTTTCCGAAGACAAACGATCCGTAATGGCCACGAATCAACTGAGTGATGCGTGATTCCTGATTACACATCGTGGCGTTGATCAGACCCTGGACACCTTCGTTAAAGTCAGCACAGACTGTTGCGACATCGGGAACATCCCGGCCATCATATTCAAGATACAACCCTCCGGCTCCGACAACACGGCCTGGGAAATTCAGTCCGGTGGCTTTGAGCATCGAAGTCGTTCGGTGAACGAACAGGTCGGTAAACATTCCAGATCCATAAGGCCAGAAGCGGCGCCACTGCCTGTAAACAGCGCGGTCGAATGGCCGGTCTTCTGCCAAGCCTTCTTCAACACCCAGCCAGCGTTTCCAATCGATGTTCTTTGGTGTCATCTGCTTTTCGAGTGCATAATAACGCCACTGTCCCATATCCGAATTGCGGAAGTATTCGGTCTGGAACTGCAGAACTTTTCCGAGCTTACCCTCGTTGAGCAGTCCACGAACCTGATTCCAGACGGGCAGGGAAGTCGATTGCACACCGACCTGCATCACTTTGCCGGTGCTTTTCCAGACATCAACAACCTGTAGAGATTCTTCGACAAACTTTGTCATCGGCTTTTCACAGTAGACATGCAGACCTGCATTGAGGCTGTCGACAATCTGCTTACAATGCCAGTGATCTGGAGTTCCGATACAGACGGCATCGAGATTTTCCTTCTCGATCATGTCGCGATAATCGACATACTTAGCCGGTTCGTTGCCATTTTCTTTTTTGATGTAGTCGGCGACTTTATCGCGTTGTTGGCTGTAAACTTCAGCAACTGCGACCAGATCGATATTGGAGCCTTCATTTTTC
Organism: Planctomycetaceae bacterium; assembly: GCA_003503535.1. Taxonomy (GTDB): domain Bacteria; phylum Planctomycetota; class Planctomycetia; order Planctomycetales; family Planctomycetaceae; genus Rubinisphaera. Next base: position 14,365 of record DOCI01000196.1, on the reverse strand, counting down.
TGCTTGGCCAGTGTTTTAACGTGAGCACCAAACCCGCGTCCCCCCGGTCCAATGAAGCCAATACGAATCCGCTCGTTGCTGCCAGCCGCCTGAGCTTTAGCCAGCGGGATTGCATTCACGCCAGCTGCCACTGCCGCAGCCGTTCCTGACGTTTTGATGAAATCACGACGATTCACGCCGTTGGAATTAGTTTCAGACATGCTTTTTCCTCATTGGTAATAGGGATATATGGGTTTCAATCATGCGTTTCAGTCAATTATTTCACACGTATTTGATCATACTGTGTAATTCAAACCAACAAACAAGATACGATTTTGCATCAAATTTTACCACTATGTGAACAATTTGATACATTTCCAAACTTCTCGCGTGTTATATTGATGCATGCAAAAAGGACGGCTCATTTCTGAGTCGTCCTTTTTTGAGTTCAGTATCAAATTAGAGATTTTCTAAAGACGAATATGTATCCGGATTAGAATTCACCGAGGACATTACCATCCTGAATAGCCAGTAGATTCGTCCAGATTGTTCCATCTATGTTTTCTGAGATGAATCTGACTGTCCCATCCCCAAGTGTTGATTGCACACCACCCTTATGATAAGACCTGGATGCAACGCCCCCATTGGCACCTGCATCAGGATTATTCCGACGGTTGAAGTTATTGTCGTTGTTGTTGTTAGAAGCATAATGAGAACAGTCTGTTCTTAAGTTCGTATTCGGTGTCAGTACCATGTTTCCACCATTACATCCACTTGACCCGTTGAATGTAGGGCCAGTACACCAACCCCATGCGCCTTTATCGTCGCCACCACCCGTACCAGTCACAATTTCACTTACAAGGATACAATTAGAAGTTCCATCCGTAATATCCCGGAACTTTGCTCCGTACATACCTACAACACTGAATGGCCCCTTTCGATTGGAATCATTGAAATGACTTCTTGTTAAATTGTAGCCAGCTCCAATGTTGGCACCGTAATTCCCTTTTTCAAATCCAGTAAAATCCTGAGTCAGTAAAGAACTGTTTGTAGGATGTGATGGACAGAGAATGGCATCAAGTCTTCTTCGTGTAACTTGATTGTTGCCAGTCGTTGCATTTCCATTTCTAGCAATTTGTTCAAAATTATATTGGTCGTACAGCGCGTTCTGCTCAACAAATGGCAACAGCATCAAAACCCAGGTCGCTCCCCAATTTCCATCTCGGCAGTTCTCGGGAGGAGTGCTCGCAGTCATGTGGATAGCAGCTGGAGGAAATTGTCGATGAACATCGTGATAATTGTGTAAAGCGAGCCCAAGCTGTTTCAGGTTGTTCTTACAACTGCTGCGGCGTGCTGCTTCCCGAGCCTGTTGAACAGCTGGGAGCAACAAAGCAACCAAAATGGCAATGATTGCAATAACAACGAGCAATTCAATTAAAGTGAATGCGCGTCGCAAATGTGGGTTGGGAATTTGTATATTCATTTCAATGCTTTCAGAAGACAGGCGAATAGAAAAAAACAGAATTGGCATATTTGTAGATGATTATGTATTAGAAGTGAAATCGTCACGTTCGCTACTGAACAGATGAGATATCTTTCACTAAACATAAAAAAAAATGATTGTGGTAAGGTTTCATGTTTTTCGAGGTATTCACTTGGTCAGTCTCCTGTCTTTGTGAACCTTTAAAACTGAACTTGTGTTAAACCCTTGGTAGAAAATACAATATGGCCTTTGAGCTTGAAATTTTTCTGCCGAAGGGAGTCGCGCAGTGCATATTAATCCTTGTCCCCCCGATTGGTCCCGCAGGGATTCACGAGATATCCTTGAATACTGGACTCGGTACAGTCGTCGAACTCAGTTGCAGGGCTATTTACTGCTCAAGGGTGATGAAGATCAGTCTTGGCGATTGACGGCGATTGCCGGTTATCTGGCTCTTTTCCTGGTGTTACTACTCTTCCTGGGGACAATATCTGACCCCGTTGTCGTCAAGCCTCGGAAAATTAAAGCCGTTCAGTTTGTCGCTGCTGCAACACCCGAAATCGATCCACAAGTCGATACTGTCATGGAGATCGAACCTCGCGTTATTGAAGCGGTTTACCCCGTCGAAATTATGCAGGTTGCTTATGAAATGCCGGTTGTTGAAAAACCTGTGCCCAAGCCGGAGCCGAAACCATTTGAAGATCCCTTCGCGATGTTCGCTCCTCCGCCTGAGGAAAAACCTTCCGTTCCCGTGGCTCCTCGAACATGGACTCTCAAGCCGGAATTGTTGATCGAATCTTCAACAACAGAACTGATTGCCGATTATCAATATTCCGAGTTAACTCAATCCAACGTTATTCAGAGTCGATATTCCGGCAAAGTCGATTTAGTCTCGCTGGCTTCCAGCCGCTGGCAACTGGCTTCTGTAAGTGATTTCGGTTTTGCATTCCAGCCCCCTCGTCAACTGTGGTTGACTTCAGCGGAACGGCAGGCTCCAAGTGAAATTCGTAGTCCAGTTCCACAGGATCGTGTCGAAGACACGCAGCAACCTAATGTGATTACTTCAAAAATGGTCACACTGCGAAAGCGATATCCTTCTCAGACATCTGGGCAGCACAAACTGACCTATTTCCTGGAGGTAACCAATGAGGGGAGTGAAAAGATTTCCCAGGTTCATGTTTCTGAACATTGTGTGGATTTGGATTTAATCGACACGACTTCACCCAAGGCTACGTTGGTGGATGAGGCATTATTCTGGATTTTAAGGGATTTGCTACCTGCAGAAACTCGTTCTATAGAGATTTCCTGTTTCGCGCCAACAAATCTGGCGATGCTGAAATCGGAGTCTTCGATCCAGGTCTTTGAAACCCTGGCGACTGCAACCAATGTGATCATTCCTGATGTCTCTGTTTCGGTCACAGTTCCGGTAGAAGTCGAAAGTGGTCAAGATTTCGATGTCATGATTCTCGTCGAGAACAATAGCGACAAAACCTTCAGCCCTTCAGAATTGACGATTGGCCTCTTGAAAGGCGTTCAGCATGAGGTTGGTCCCCAATTGGTAAGGCAGATTGACGTTCCCAGTCCCGGAAAATCTTATGAGTTTCCACTCAAGTTGACATCCACCGACGTAGGTGAAGGCATTATCGAGGCTAGCCTGAATTTAGAAGAGTCAATTACTGTTCCTGTGAAAGCAATCACGAAGGTCAGGGCAGTGAATGAAAAGTCAGGCACTAATGCCACGGCCCGGCGAGTTTCTCAAGATGTTGTCAGTTTGAGTGAGTAGAGCCTCACTTACATGTCATTATCTCACAAAATAAGCGAGCCGAGTCAGTTATAACTCGGCTCGCTTTGTAGTTGTGTGTCACTGGCACCCTATTATTTAAGTGGAACAGAGTACTATAGC
>DOCI01000196.1:2406-10926 GCA_003503535.1 Planctomycetaceae bacterium | reverse complement strand
GTAATTTTTGAATATGCTCTAGCTGACCTTTTCGAGTTTTGTTACTCGTCCGCCGACAACCCATTCCGCGACAAAGATATTACCATCTTTATCGAAGCAGGCATCGTGAGGATGAACGAATTTTCCGGCTTGCCATTTGTTGGGTGAGGCGCGCATTTTGTTCTTATTGTCGAGTACTTCATTTCTCCAGGCTTCATCATCGCCCAGTTGAGCGACGGCCTGGTTGTCTTTGTCCAGAATAGTTATGCGGGCGTGCAAATCGGGCACGAGCATTAAGTCGCCCTGGGTATCGATATCGGCAGGGAACAAAAAGCCTTCCAGGGTTTTTGCATGAGTACCATCCAGATGGAACCACTGCAGGCGTTTATTGGCCCTGTCGGCAACAACCAGTTCTGGCTCTCCATGACGAGTATCGAGCCAATGTCCGTGAGGTGTGCTGAACTGCCCCTGAGCATTTCCTTTGCCACCGAGAGCCTGGACAAACTTGTCGGATTTATCGTATTCAAACAGATAATTACTCCCGTAGCCATCTCCAAGGTAGTACCCGCCATCCGGACGAAAACTGATGTTCGTTGGTCGATAGCGAATGCCCGGTTCGTCGTAGACACCGCTGTCTTTATTCAGGGCATCTTTTCCACGCTGCCAGACGACTTCTCCGTCCAATGTGATTTTTGCGAATGAGAGATTGCTTTCGCTGGGTGAAAGATAAATGAATTCCTGATTTCCTTCGCGGCGAATGTCGATACCGTGCCCATGACCGGCGTGGATATCTCCCAATGTTTTGACAAGCTTTCCTTTTGCATCGAACACGAAGACCGAGCCCGGGTTGCCGTAATGCGTGATGTAAATCAACCCCTGTTCATCAATCGCAGTTCCATGGGAGGCATTCCCATATTTATGGTCGGCTGGGAGAGAATCGTTTCCCCAATTGTGGATGCAGCGATAAGTGTGGTCGCCACTTCCAATTATCGTTTCAGTGCCACCCGACTTTTTCTCTGCGTGGACAAAAAATGGAGTCGTTAACGTGGCAGCCGTTGCGATGGATGTAGTTTGAAGAAATTTTCGACGAGACATATTGTTGTGATGATCAGGAGCATTATTAGAAGAATTCTGATTCATAACGATCTCTTTCTGTCAGAAGGGAAAAATCGATCCGCTGATTGTTGTATGTTCGATTAAGCAATACATGCATTAGTATTGATTGATGTTGACGATAAAGAAAGTTATTCTAATTGTCCATCCGTTAAGCGGTTAAGAACTGAATTTTAGTTTGACGGAAAATTGAGTCGCTCTCCCTGAAAAGATTGCCTGGGCAATTTCCTACCTGAACTTAACAAGAGAATCGGAATCAACAATGCACCATCTATACTGCTGGCTGATTACCATAATTGCAGTGACAGGTACTGCGAACGCAGCCGACGAATGGCCTCAGTTCCGAGGCCCCGAAGGCAACGGTCACGTAGAGAATGCCAAGCTTCCCACGCAATGGAGTGAAACGGAAAATGTTCGCTGGAAGGTGCCGGTTGCTGGAGAGGGGTTTTCTTCACCGGTGATTTCCGGGAATCAAATCTGGATGACCACCGCGATTGTCGAGCCGCTCTCTGCCGAGGAAGAAGAAGCCAAATTAGCTCAATTGGCGAATCCACGTGGCATTCAGTTTGGTGGTCCGCTGACACTCAAAGCTATCGCTTTCGATGTAAACACAGGAGAACTTTTGCATGACGTAGAATGTTTTCAGTTTCCGGGAGCCAATCCCAAGCATGCAACGAACAGTTATGCATCCCCAACGCCCGTCATTTCCGAGGGACGGCTTTATTGTCACTTTGGCGATTACGGCACCTGCTGTATCGATACGGCTTCGGGAAAAATTTTATGGCAAAATCAGGAATTGCATGTCGATCACCAAAATGGTCCTGGGAGTTCTCCAGTATTATGGAACGATTTGCTGATCATTCATTTTGATGGAATCGATTTCCAATTTCTGACTGCAATGAATAAAGACGATGGGCATGTCGTTTGGAAAACAGATCGTTCGGGCGAAATGAATCCTAAACCAGAAATGAAGAAAGCGTATGGAACTCCCACAATTCATTCAGTCAACGGAAAAGATCAAATCATTTCCCCAGCCGCGAACTGGGTGTATGGATATGACCCGGCGACTGGAACAGAACTTTGGAAAGCTGGTTATGGACAGTTAGGATTTTCAACTGTTCCCAAACCTGTGATTGGAAATGGTATGGCATATGTCTGCACCAGTTTCATGCAATCCCGTTTGGTCGCAGTAAAATACGATGGAGCAGGGGATGTGACCGAGAGTCATGTTGTCTGGACTGCGGATCGTCAAATTCCGAAAACGCCTTCGCTGTTACTTGTTGATAATGATCTGTTTTTCGTTGGAGATGCGGGGATCGCTACAATGCTGGATGCAACAACAGGAGAGCAAATCTGGCAAGAGCGTTTTCCTGGACAATATTCTGCTTCACCACTCCTGGCAAATGGAAATGTTTACGTGTCTAATAAAGAGGGCGTAACCACAGTCTTCAAAATGGGTGAGACATTTGAACTGGTCTCAGAAAATACGCTGGACTCGGGGTGCATGGCTTCTGCAGCAGTCAAAGGCAATGCGATCTTCCTAAGAACACTTACTCACCTGTATTGCATAGCTGAGTGAATTTAAGGTCTGTTCAGCAGAGCAGTGGACTCTTCGTCAGCAAAATTGCAGTGCGGTCAATTTTCTGCACACATGTTATATATTGTGAAAGTAAAAAGTCGTCCTGTTCCAATGAAAAAAAGGGAACCGAATCAATTTTCGGTTCCCTTTTTGTTTCTACAGTATCAAGTGATTCTTATTTGGTCGAAACGACTTGCGATTCATTGAATCCAACTTTACTTAAAGCATCAATTGCGGAAGTGGAATCAAATTCTCCATTGAGTTTTACAATGATTCGAGGATCGTTAATTGCATCTTCGCTTTCCTGTTCAACAAGTTCCACGCTCTCGACCCCTGGCTGATCTGCGATGGTCTGTTTCACTCTTGGATAGCAGGCAAAGGGGCAATGCATCTCAGGAACATTCACTGTTAAGGTTTGACCTGCTTCGTATTTGACAGGTGCCGCCGAAATTGCCGGAGAGTTCGTTTCCGTTGATGAGGGTTGCGGGGATGTTGATTCGGTACAGCCAACAAAGCAGGCCAGTGTACCGAGTACTAAAAAACGCATGTCCATTTGAGTTCTCCTTGGGGTAAGTGTGAAATTTTGATTTTAGACGATTTTCAAATGGTTTCTACAGTCGCCTGGACTCCAAATGACCGTAAAACACTGAGTTTGCTCCTGCCAAATACTGCAGGTGATTTTTGAATAAGCTCCAGACGATTCTTTATAATCTGGGCCTGTCGAACCCTGTTCCATTTGGAAACTGGATTTCCTGTAACATCTTGAAAAGGAACTCCGGGGCGATGGACCGTCCGTTTCAGGTTGGCGGGGTCGCTCCGCTTCAGCGGAAACTCCCGGAATTTCAGCGATTCGGGGGCTTCTATTTGAGGTCGCCCCAGCCACCGGGTTTGATTATGTTCTGATATTCATCTGGCAATAATCAGTGTTTTAAAAATCGTTGAATTTCTCCAGTTTTCACTGGGAACGCGATATAATTGCTTGAGATTTGAGGAAATCATATCCACTCGATGTTTGTCGAACTGTGAGCCATTTCGCAAATTTGACCGGAATCGTATTTTTCCTGTTGAGATGCATGGTATAATAATTCGGGCACTGTTTGCAGGTTCAAGAAACCATTTAACATCACAACCCATTATACACCAATACATTCCGACGCAAGCTTCTATTTCTGTCCCAGTTTCCTGGGAAAAATTCTGAACATTCTCGACGTTCGTGTCGTCATTAGGAAATAGTACGTTAAACAGTTGCGAAGTCGATAAAACCCTATCAAATTTTCATTCCATCAACAGATTTTACTTATGTCATCATCGGCCCAAGACATCCCGAGCACGGCTTACCGTGGGCATAGTTTGGATCCGGTGACGGTCATACGTACGAGTTCATCAGACGAGTCATCACAAATCAAATCGGAGGTCTCCGATTCGACACCGCCAGACTCTTCATTGTTAGCTCAGCTCTTTCCAGGAACAACAGGTCGCGAGGAACAATCCAGTTTACCGGAAAATCTGCGTCTCGGTCAGTATGTGATCGAGTCCCGTATTGGAGCGGGAGGCATGGGGGCGGTTTTCAAGGCCCGGGATGAGCAGTTGGATCGTACGATCGCTCTTAAAGTGTTGTCTCCTTCTCAGGCTAACGATGCTTCCTCGATCAAGCGTTTTCAAAACGAAGCGAAATCAGCCGCACGTCTCGATCATGAAAATGTCGCCCGAATCTATTCCATTGGCGAAGACAAAGGGCTTTATTATATCGCCTTTGAATATGTGGAAGGGATGACGATTCGCGAGTTGATACGACGACGTGGCGCAATCGACTCGTTCGAGACGGTCAATCTCCTCCTGCAAATCGCTGTCGCGTTGAAGCACACAGCAGTCGCTGGAGTTGTGCACCGTGACATCAAACCATCGAACTTGATTATGATGTCGTCGGGCAAAGTCAAACTTGTCGACTGGGGGTTGGCCCGGAAAGAACGACTCGACGAACAATCTCTGGATTTAACAGTTTCCGGAACGACACTTGGAACTTTCGATTATATTTCTCCAGAGCAGGCACGCGACCCGCGAAATGTCGATGTTCGCAGTGATATTTATTCCCTCGGCTGTACGGCCTACCACATGCTTACCGGCGTGCCCCCCTATGCAGACGGAACGGTCTTGCAGAAACTCCTCGATCATCAGGGAAAACCGACTCCAGACCCGCGTGAAAAGAATCCCAACATTCCCCGCGAACTGGCAAGAATTGTCAAGAAGATGATGGCGAGCGATCCCGATGATCGCTATTGGTCGCCACAGTCTTTGATCGAAGATCTCCTCGAAATGGCGGCTCAGGCGGGATTGCGTGCGATTCATCCCGATGGATTAACCTGGCAAACTTCTACTGGTGGCAACTCGGGAACAATCCCGATGCGGCTATTCTGGTGGTGGCTGGGGACATTTGCAATTGCCTGCGTTGTTGCCATCACCTTTGATAGCTGGTCTTTGGAACAATCGACACAATCTGGTGACGAACTCAGGAGTTCGGTAGATTCCATAGTGGAAAAAGGAAGTGCACAGGAGTTTTTCCATAATGAAATGCCTCCTGCGGAAATTAGAAACCAGAACTCAGGGCAAACAACTTCTCCTCTGGATTCTTTGCCGGAATCTGCCGAAGCGACGATCAATTCTAACGACATCACGTCGGGAAGAGAACGTAATGAATTGAGTCAGATGCCTCCCGGTTACCCATCGCCAATTACATCCGGGAATTTGTTTGACGGTTTTTTTCAGAGTGACACAATAGAAGTTGACTGGGGACGGGTTGCATTTGAAGAACAGCAGGCCGGGATTCTGCGGGCCGATATTACTGAAGAATTAAAGCAGATAGACTCTGGTAATCCTGTGAAAATTGACGGCGCCTCCGGAATGCCTTTGGTTAAAAAAAACGTTCCGAATGAGACCTCACCATTTCGATTGGTCACACGCGAAGGGCAAGATCTTGGCTTTCAGGCGACATTGGAATCTGCTCTGGAAGCTATTCCAGATGGGGGCATGATTGAATATCTGGGGAAGCCGGGGCAGGTGACTTATCAGAAAATCAATCAATTAAAAGTGATCGATAAATCGATTACGATCAGTGGATCGACGCGCTCAGAATTGATTTTACAGTTTGATACGTCGCAGTTCGCCACGTTATCACGCTCTCGGGACTTCATTGTGATTAATGGAGGTTCTTTAACGATCAAGAATCTGCATTTGCAGGTTGTCATTCCTGATGCCGTCACACAGGCCTGGTCTCTGTTTCTGGTTGAGGGAGCTTCGAAGCTTCGTTGTTCTCAATCGACTATTACCGTTGATTCCCGGCATCAGACGGATGCTTCCATCGTGAAAATGAATCGCTCTGCTCAGCAGATTATCGATGAAATGAGTCAGGGGTCTGGGGCCGCAACACTCGAACGACTCGTCCAATTCGAAGAGTGTTTTTTCCGGGGTGTGGCGGATTTGGTTTCTACGGAATCCTCAGATGACTCGACCGTAGAAGTCAGTCGTTCATTACTCACTCTCGATGGCGCCTTGATCCGATTCCATGGTGACAAATCGATGCGGACGGAAAGGGATTTGCTCACTTTACGCCTCTCGCGGGTGACTGCTTTGTTAAACGATGGTTTAATTCGGTTCGACCTTGGTATGACGATTCCCCGTCAGCCTGTCGATTTAAAAATACGATCTGAAGACAGTTTAATCCTCGGGCGAATTGATCAACCGATGATTCAACTTTCGGCTGGACTCGAAAATCGCACTCTCGAAGGCTTACTGCATTGGGATGGAAATCATAATATTCTGGCTGGTTGGAAAAATTTGATTACTCTGAGCGGGAGTAGTTCTATTGATACCGACATCGCCACCTCGGCTTCTATTCTCGATACCAACTCCCGGGAATTACCCAGAGATTTTCTGGAATATCTCCCCAATCTGGCATGGGACCAGTGGTCCGTCAGTAAGTTCTATTCCGAATTGGAAATGGCTGCCTCAGTTCAGGATTTGACCGTAGATTTGACCGCGTTCGGTCCAGAACCAAAATTGTTACCCAATGCTCCCACTCCGAGAATGGCTCCATAAGTCTCTCGAATCCAGATTATTGTCATCGCGATCGACCTATAATTCTCGCATTCTGGCAAAATAGACAGGTTCTTTTTCGCGGTCTGGCTAAATTGATCCTGGGACAATAAAATTTAAACTGGCAGATAAGCAAAACGACTTCAGTCCGAAGCTCACGGCCAAAAACAATCGGCTTGAGCCGATTGTCATTCAGTTCTTCACAGTCATTCGCGAACGGCCAGTCAGAATGGATTCGGAAACGTCAGTCAGCGATCAACTCCAGTTACTCAGATCTCTGGTTGCTGAAGATGCAAATTATTGCTGTCCCGATGAAACCAGCCCGATTACACGTTCGATTCATCTGGCACGACTGCGTTCTCATTTCGAGAAATGTCAGCTCTGCCCTCATCGTGAGGACCTGGAGCAGTTTTCTCCTGAAGTCCAACGGAATCTGAAGAGTTGGTGGGAGCGTTCCAAACCGAAGCAGACACAATTCGCGGATGGATTTCGCGGGCTGATTCATAATGAATACGATCGCCAGGAGTTGCGGATCATCCTGAATGGATTGACGGAATCTTTATGGAGTGACTGGATACGACGGGATGATCAGAATCAGGCTGCTCAACCGAAAGTAGTCATCGGTCACGATCTACACGGCTTCTCATTTGAAATGACTGCGCTGGCGATTCAGTGTCTCACAGAGCACGGGTGTCAGGTCATCGATATCGGCAATGCGACAACGGCTTCCACGAGTTTTCTGGTTGATCAGACTCGCTCGGAAGCCGGTCTATTTCTGTCAACTGGAGTGGAGTCATCCCAGGTGGGCGGGATCGACTTGTATCGCAGGGGAGGAATGCCACTTTCTGCAGAAAGTTTGCATGCAATTCATAATCTGGGGCAATTGTCAGCAAATCGACAGGCGCGAAATTCAGGTGGGGTGGCCCCTTTCGCGGGGCGGGAAAACTATCTGGAATCGCTGCTGAAATATTATGATCAGATTGTTCCAGAACACATGCTGATTCTGACTTCCAACCAGACTCTCATCGATACGCTTGATGATCTCAGAAAGTATTCTCAAGGCTCATTTCAGCCTGAATTGATCCCTGCGGATCTTGAACGGCAATTAATTGTGAATCAAACGGACTGGCTGAAATCTGGGCTCGCATCTCTGGAATTTGAATCAGTCTGCTTAATCAGTGCCGATGGCCAATCCTGTTTTTTTTATGATTCAACAGGACAGAATCTTCCTGCATTAGAGATTTTAGATCTATTTTTGAGGCAGCATCATTCACATCAGTCTCTGGGAGTGATTCTCGGCGAAGAGTATCAAGCACGTATCTTATACGATCAACGCTTCCCAGATACCCAGGTTCGGTATCGGCAGTCATTGAGAGAAAATTTCGCGCAAGGCATGAGAACTTCAAAATCCCAATATGGGCTTGATGCTCGCGAGAGATACTGGTTTGCAGGCCAGAGGCCGGTCTGTGATGGTCTTGTTACCGTTGGCAAAGTGCTGCAGGCTGGGGGGGTAAAGCGTCAAAACTGAGAACGACATTTTCAACCCACATCATTGTATGGAACGACCTACGAGGGCGTTGTTCCATCTAAAAATCAGGGTGGCACTGGCTTAGGCAGTTCATCGTAACTTCAGATTTAGACTCGACTTGCACTGGCGAAGCCAGTGGCACACAACTCGAATTTGAAAATGGCACAAATCAAAGCCCTCAAAGGGCACTAGACCATTTTCAAATGGTATCTGCAGTCGCATGGACATCAAA
>DOCI01000196.1:0-2281 GCA_003503535.1 Planctomycetaceae bacterium | reverse complement strand
CTGCAGGTAATTTTTGAATCTGCTCTAGTTGCGAGTCTGTTTCTGCTGGAATCGAGCTAGTTCTTCTGCCGGATTTCTTTGGGCACATTTCTTTTGTGCAAGTTCTTCCCGTTTGAGCATCAAATGACTGATGCCAAAACTCAGAACCATGAATACGATCAGCCCCAGTGAAGCCCAATAAATTCCATTCTCAGCGGAAATAAACAACCAAGAGACGAACAGAGTCGAAATTCCCAGTAATGACAGCGTGATATGTGGAAAATAAGCAGATGAGGTGAGAGAACTGAGGAATTGTGATCGGTTGTTCCGGTCGAGAGTCATGTAAATCCCCAATGGGTTGAAGAACTTTCAGAGGTATCGATCTTAGCTGCATTAAATTGGCAACCACTTAAGTGTGGGGAGTCCCGGTCCTTTTGTCAAATTTTATTTGGGATTCAAGCGTTCTTAACCTGATTTAATCTCAACAACCTTTGATTACACCAATTCCTGATTCTTCATGGGCACAGGAAATTGTGGAAGTGCTCTCGCCATGAATCTGCAAATCTGATAAGAAACGCCATCTTTGAGAATGGCCTTATTTCAGTGCTATTCATGAATAATGCTGTCTGTCAGGGGATGACATACGGTCAGATACGGTCTGGGGAGATCGATCTGGATTCGGGGAAAGGGAGTTCCGATGACTCAATTATTATTTCGTTCACTGATCGCAGTTGGACTGCTGGTCACTTTCTGCGGACAACCTGCTCAGGCGGGACATGGACATCATGGGCATGGACACTGCCACGGCGGCGGCTCGACCGCTGCGGTCGCGTTTGCGATTGGAGCAGTCGCCACAATGCTGGCTCCTCCTCCGCCGCCAAGGCACATCATTCATCATCACGGCCCAAGGCCATATCCACCTTATGGGTACTATCCACCACCAGTTGTCCAACGCGACATCTACTATGTGAATCCACCACCGGTTATTCAGCAGGTTCCTGCAAACCCACCACAGGTTTATGGACAACCTTCGCAGGCACCATCGCAAGTTCAATCCCAGCCACAGTATTCCAATCAGAATAATTCCTATCAGCCACCTGCCATTGCTCAAAATACGACTCCGGGGACGATTGTCGAACGTCTCCCACTTAATGCGATGAGTGAAACCCGTAATGGAGTGAATTACTTTACTTCACAGGGTGTCTATTACCTTCCTATTCAGGTAGGAGCAGATCATCGATTCATCGTTGTTCAGCCCAACTAAAAAAGTTGTAATAGCCGGCGGCAGCGGATTCCTGGGGATGAACCTGGCGAGATTTCTGGAGAACCATCAATGTGATGTGGTTCTCCTTTCTCGCTCTCGTCCTCAGGGAACTGGAAATTGGACACATGCAACCTGGGACGCTCGCACTCCGGGAGATTGGGTTACTCATCTGAATGGTGCGACGGCTCTGGTCAATTTGACCGGGCGGACTGTGGATTGCATCAAGACGCCTGATCATTGCGATGAAATATTACGCTCCCGGGTCGAATCAACGATGGTCCTCGGACAGGCTTTGAAGCCGGTCGAGCAGCCTCCTAAAGTCTGGGTGCAGATGTCGACCGCTCATATTCATGGAGATCCACCCGAGTTGATCTGTGATGAAGAGTCCGCACTCGGCTACGGTTTGGCACCAACTGTCGCACGTGCCTGGGAAGCGGCTTATGCTCAATCTGTTTTGCCAGAGATGCGTCAAGTTATTATGCGGACAAGTTTTGTAATCGGTTCAGAAGGGGGAGCTCTTCAGCGGTTGGCCTTACTGGTTCGAATGGGACTGGGAGGTAAAGTCGGACACGGCCGGCAGGGGATCAGCTGGATTCACGAACACGACATGAACCGCCTGTTCTGGCGAGCGATTTCAGACGAGTCGATGCAAGGGATTTATCTAGCCACTGCTCCCAATCCTGTTTCGAACGCAGAATTTATGCGAGCGTTACGAAAGGCATTGAAGATGCCTATCGGCTTGCCCGCATACGAATGGATGGTCCGCATTGGAGCTCCGCTCGTCATGAGAACGGATCCCGAATTAGGCCTCTATGGTCGATATTGCATCTCGAAACGACTCAAAGAGGAAAGGTTTTCGTTTGAGCATCCCGATGTGGAATCTGCTCTCAGGAATCTCTGTCGCAAGTAGAGTGGCAGTCTTCATATGTAGGTTGGATTAGTGTAGCGTAACCCATCCTAAAAACTGAGTCGTAGGTCAGGCTTTGCCTGACGAAATGTGCGAGCCACCCCGTTTGTCGTCAGGCAGTGCCTGACCTA
>DOCI01000299.1:5928-15610 GCA_003503535.1 Planctomycetaceae bacterium | reverse complement strand
AAATTGGCTTCATAGATGCGTCCTGACGCACCCTACTTTTCCAACTATCGCTAAATGTCGTGTACGTTCAGAATTCTGGAGCAGGCAAACTGCCTGCGGAATATCGATTTGAGGGCGACATTTAAAGCTCGAAAGAGCACTACGACCTACGATCCCTGTTGGAAAACGGTTCTCGTGGTCCGTACAGCGGACCCTACTGCTACTCAAAATGCCCAGATCATCGGAATTAACGCCACGCTGCAGCCCCAGAGGATGAGGCTGAGGGGGCCGCCGATGCGGAGGAAGTCGCTGGCGTGGTAGCCGCCGGGGCCGTAGACCATGAGGTTGGTCTGGAAGCCGTGCGGGGTGGCGAAGGAAGCGGCTGCGGAGATCATCACCGTGATGGCGAACGGCGTTGGATCGACACCGAGATTCACCGCGGCTTGCAATGCAATCGGAAAGACGAGCATACCAGCTGCTTTGGCGGTGATGAGGTTCGTCATGAGCATCGTGATGCCATACACGACGGCCAGCACAGCCGTCGGTGAACTGCCCGCACTGTTGATCACGCTTTCGGCAACCAGCTTGGCGGCTCCACTTTGCTCCATCGCTTCGCCCAGTCCTATGCCTGCACCAATGGTTACGAGAATCGACCAGTCGATACAGCGACGTGCTTCTGAAGGACGTGTGCAGCGGGTGAGGATCATCAGCATGGCTGCAAAGAGGGAGGCTTTGAGCATGCCGAAGTTCAGGACGGTAGCAGTGATGATCATGATGCCGAGAATGATTTGTGCCATCCAGGCCTGTTCGTGCCGCAGAGGTGTCGAGTCTTCCACACGACTGACCAGAAAGAAGTCGCGACTGTTGCGATGGACATCAGCAAACGACGGATGAGCTTCGAGTAACAGAGTATCGCCCGGCTGCAAAACGATATCTCCAATTTTCCCGCGGATGCGATGTCCGTTACGGGAAACGGCAATCACGACGGCATTGTATTGCGTGCGGAAATGGACATCGCGAATTGTCTGCTGGACAGCCGGGCAAGTGTTGGAGACGACCGCTTCAACAAGACAGCGCTGCGAACGGGGACTGTCGAGTTTGAAGACCTGATTGGTGGCTGGTTTCAGGCCGGCCATCTTCTGGAGATCTTTGATCGATTCGACGACGCCGACGAAAATCAGGCGGTCCTGAACCTGAATTTTTCGATCAGGAGAGACAGCGGCGATCAATTCATCATCGCGGGAAATCTCGATCAGATAGAGGCCGGGCAGCGATCTTAGACCGGCATCGCCGATTGATTTACCGATTAACGGGCTGCCGCTTTCGACAATCATTTCGATGGTGTATTCGCGAGGGTCATCAAACTGAGTCTCTGCGGAAACCCGTTCCGGCAGTAACCACGAACTGGTCAACAGGAGATAAATCAGTCCAATAATTGCCAGAGGAAGACCGATCCAGGCAATCTCGAATAAGCCGATGGAATCGTAACCGGCCTGCACGAACCAGCCGTTGAGAATCAATGTGGTACTTGTTCCGAAAATGGTACACATGCCTCCCAGAATGGTGGCAAAGCTGAGCGGCAATAAGAACCGGGAAATGGAAAACCCGCATTTTTTTGACCAGTCATTCACGACGGGTAACAGCATCGCCACGACAGGCGTGTTATTGATAAAAGCCGACATGAATGCAGCCGGGAAGACGAGACGAAGTTGGCCGACGAGAGCGGTTTTGGGATGTCCCAATAAACTCTGAACGAAGCGATTGATTGCTCCGGTTTGATTCAACCCTTCAGCCACAACGAACAAAATGGCGACCGTCGCGAGTCCCTGATTGGCAAATCCTTTGAGGGCGCGATCGACATCGACGACATCGGCCAGCATTAGAAATGCGAGAGCACCAATCAGGATTAAGTCCGGGCCCAATCGCGATCGAATCATTGCAATGATCGAGCCCAGCACAACGAGCAGAGTCAGTCCTATCTCCCAGTTCATCCTGACGGGTTCCTCAATGCTTCAATGCATAATTTCAATTGTTGTTCAGATGTGAGATGGAAATTCAAACTCATTTTACTCGTTCCCAAGGGGGACCTTGGGAACGAGTTGAAGTAATAAAGTTACCGCTCAGGAAACGCCGACCGCTTTGAGTGCTTCAATAATCTGACCGTGACAGGCACCGTTGGAGACAACCACACCGCGATTGTTACTCAGTTCTGAACCCTGGCGAAAATCGAGTGGCTTGCCTGTGACGTCTGTCACGGTTCCGCCCGCTTCTTCAACCACCAGTACGCCCCCGGCATGATCCCAGATTTTCTCCTGATAGCCGGGGCGAGTTGGAAGTCGCAGATAAATATCGGCTTCTCCCCGGGCAACGACACAGTATTTTGCCTGGCTGTCGAGCCGCACAGGGTCTGCTGAGATTTTGAGGAGTTCGGCGACTTGAGCTGAGTGAGAGTGTGAACTGTGTCCCGATTCGACCGATTCACACAAGACCATTTCAGAGGTCGCGGTTCTGGAACTGACTTTAATCGATTCCGGATTCCTTAATGACGCTATCGGGCGAGTAGTCGCCCCTTGTCCACGAATGGCTGAAAAGACTTCGCCCTGAATCGATTCCGGGACATCATCCACGGTGGAACCCAGATTAGGACAGCCGACAGCGGCAACGGTCACTTCACCATTTACAATCAACGCCAGTGAAATTGCGTATTGTCCCTTGCGCAGAAATCCTTTGGTGCCATCGATCGGGTCGAGCGTCCAGAAACGATCGCAATATTCTTTTTGTGAGCAGCGATCAATCCAATGAAAGATCTGCTCGCTTGTCGGATGCAATCCCAACACAGCCATTTCCGCATGAATGGCGTTCAGGAAGTTCATCTGGTCCGGCTGCTTCAATTCGGAGGCATCTTCTTCGCCGATGATGGGATCATCGGGAAATGCTTCTTCCAGAATGCGGCTGACCAATGCCTGTGAACCGAAGTCGGCAATTGTGACTGGGCTTTTATCGCTTTTTTCCAACACATCGGGAGAAATTTTCCCGTTGACGGAGCAGCACAATTCCGACGCATGGGCCACGGCTCGCAACGCAAATTCCAATTCGCGTGAATAATCTGCTGACATCCTAACTCCTCAACTCTCAAGCCTGACTGCATGTAAATGATTAATAAAATCAGCAATACTATAATCCAGTGACTGGCAAATGTCTTTCGTACACTTCGGGAATGCCTGATTCTTCGGGGAAAATGACCCGTTCCTTAGAATTTGAGCGTCAAATTGACTTCTGATTTGACCAGTCGCTTTTAAGCTGGGTAAGATTGGACGTAATTGATGCGTTCTATGTACACAAATCTTAATGCCTCATCCTCTAAGATGGATCCTGATGAGGCACTCCAAAATTTCAAGGAAGTTTCCATGATATTGAATCGATACTCCTCTTTACAGCGTTACTTTTCATTTCTATGCCTGTTGCTGATCTTCGGGTCTGTCGAATTGGCTCAGGCTCAGAATGGTCGTCGTGCCAGTAGCGCGACAGCTGTTGCTGACAAAGAAAAAAGTTCCGAAACGGAAGTGAAGCAGACCGAGATCAAATGGGCGGAAATCGAACTGTCGGGAATGCTGCCGGAAGGTCCTTCGCTGCCTGGTTTGTTCGGCGAGATCAGCGAATCAGTCAATCGGATTTTCGATCGACTTGATCGCGCTGTTGCAGACGACGAAGTCGATGCGATTGTGCTTAAAATCAACAATCCACTTGTGGGGATGGGGACGGTTTACGAACTGCACACGAAAATCAAAGCGATTCGCAAGCAGGGCAAACCAGTGTATGCGATGCTCGAAACCGCACTCACTCCCGATTATCTGATCGCGACCGCCTGCGATAAAATTTATCAGCCGGAGCCGGGCATGCTGCTGATGACTGGTATGAGAGCCGAGGTCAGCTTTTATAAAAACCTGTTCGACAGACTCGATATTGAAGCCGACATTCTTCGAGTTGGCAAATACAAAGCCGCAGCCGAGCCTTACACACGTACCGAAATGAGTCCGGAATTCCGCGAGGAAATCAGCGAACTGCTTGATGGTCAGTATGCAATGCTCATTAAGATGATAGCCGACTCACGAGATTTGACTGAGCAGCAGGTCGAAGCCGCCATCAATACCGGACCACACACGGCTGCCTCTGCCCTTGAAGCCGGACTGATCGATGGTCTGTATTATTCAGATCAGCTTGAGGAAATCGCCCTGAAAAACGAGGACGATGCGACATTCAAGCTGGCCAAAAAATATGGCAAAGAAAAAGTCGATGTCAATTTCGACGGTTTCACTGGCATGATGAAAATGATGAATCTGATGATGGGCGTTGAGCCTCGCAGTAAAAAGTCTGTCGAGCCTCAGATTGCCGTGATTTATGCAACTGGAGCGATCACATCGGGGCGAGGTGCAGGCGGATTATTCGGTGGAGATGGCATCGGTTCCGATACGATGATCGAAACGATTCGCGAAGCTGCTGAGAACGATCGTGTGAAAGCGATAGTTCTGCGGGTGAACAGCCCGGGTGGAAGTGCGTTGGCGAGTGATTTAATCTGGCGGGCACTGGAGCAGGTCGACAAACCGATCGTCGTCAGCATGGGTGATGTCGCAGCCAGCGGCGGATATTACATTTCGATGGGAGCCGACTATATTTATGCTGAACCCGGCACGGTGACTGGTTCTATCGGCGTTGTCGGTGGCAAGTTGGCATTGGAAGGCTTATTCGAAAAAATTGGGATCACAACATCTTATGTCACCCGAGGAGATAACTCGGGGGCGTTGAGTGCGATGCAGCCGTTCAACGACAGCGAACGCAAAGCGATGCAGAAAATGATGAACGACATTTACGAGTTGTTCGTCACCAAAGCGGCTGAGGGGCGTGAAATGAAAGTTGAGCGTCTGAAAGAACTCGGCGGCGGACGGATTTATACAGGCGAAGTTGCTGTCGAAAATGGACTGGTCGATGAAATCGGCACGCTTGATCAGGCGGTCGAAAAAGCCAAAGAACTGGCTGACCTGAAAGGGAACAACAAAGTTGAACGACTACTGCTGCCAAAACCAACCAGCCCGTTCGAACAATTATTCGGGCCGATTGACACCCGCATGCAGCAGGCCTCCGCAGCCGAATTGCTGGAAGGTGTTCTGCCTGTGGAAATGACTGCTCAACTCAAGCGAGCCCTCATGATCGACAATCTGTCCAAGACAGAACCCCGTCTGCTGTTGATGCCGTTTGATTTGAAGTTTGAATAATTCGTGACGATCACCTTCTCCCTGAGGCAGAAGGTGGCCGAAAGCCGGATGAGGGAGCCCTTGTGCGTACTTTCAACTTGTTCCCAAGGTCCTCCTTGAGAACGAGAGAGTATTCTGGGTGGCTGAGGTCGCAGCGAAGCACAACTCCCAGAAGTACTGAGTTTATAATTAATACAGGAACAATTTAAATGCGTTCTCTTTTGACAATAAGTCTTTGCCTGACAATCAGTGCATTGCTCATGCCAGCTTCAGCCTCCGCTGAATCTTTACTCGTGGAAACTGAATCGTTCGATAACCACGGCGGCTGGAAACTCGATACCCAGTTCATCGAATTGATGGGCTCGCCCTATCTGCTTGCACATGGGATGGGAAAGCCGGTCGAAGATGCGAAGACCACTGTCAAATTCCCGACCACAGGTACCTATCAGGTGTTCGTGAGAACCAGGGACTGGGTCAAACAGTGGAATGCCCCGGGGGAACCACCGGGTCAGTTTCAGGTTTCCGTTGGCGGTAAAACATTGGATCCCATTTTCGGAACACAGTCTGCCCAATGGGGCTGGCAGCCTGGCGGAACCGTTGAAATCACAAAGCCAGAAACGGAAATCAGTCTGCACGATTTGACAGGCTTCGATGGTCGTTGCGATGCAATCTGGTTCACGACTGATGACTCGACTCCTCCAGCAGAAGCAAAAATCCTTTCCAGCTGGCGAAAAACGGAACTTGGTCTCTCTGAAGAACCGATTGAAGATGGCCCTTACGATCTGGTCGTTATCGGTGGTGGTTACTCTGGAATGGGAACTGCCATCTCGGCTGCACGCATGGGAATCAAAGTTGCTTTGATTCAAAATCGTCCCGTCCTTGGCGGAAACGGTAGTTCTGAAGTTCGTGTCTGGGCACAAGGGTTGGTCCGGCGTGGTGAGTTTCCGCACATTGGAGAAATTGTCGATGAGATCTCCGATCACGCGACAAAATCGCCTGGAACATACGAGGAGTTCGAAGATGAAAAAAAGGAACGGATTGTTCGGGCAGAGCCGAATATCTCGCTGTTTTTGAATCATCATGCCTACAAAGTCGACATGGACGATGATCGCATCGCAGCCGTGTATGCGTTTGATACACGGTCGTCCGAAATCCGTCGTTTCAGCGGCACTCTGTTTGCCGACTGCACCGGACATGGCACGATTGGCTATCTTGCCGATGCCGATTACGACATTCACGATGGCGTGCGTATGGGCATGAGTAACATGTGGGCCTGGGCGGAAGCCGATTCCCCGCAATCGTTTCCGAAAACTCCCTGGGCTCTCGACTTGACGATGAACGATTTCCCCTATCCCCGCGACTTCCACGGCCAGTGGTTCTGGGAAAGTGGTTTCGAGAAGGATTCGATTAAGGATCTCGAATCGATTCGCGACTGGAATCTGCGAGCCGTTTATGGGGCGTGGAATGCGATGAAAAATAAAGACGGAGCAGACAAGCACAAGAATGCCTACTTGACCTGGCTGGCTTACATCGGTGGACCACGCGAGTCACGCCGGTTACTGGGAGATGTCATACTGACTGAGGACGACATCGTTTCCAAGAAACAGTTTCCCGATGGCATGGTGCCGAGTACCTGGTCGATCGATCTGCATTATCCCAAGCGGCAATATATGCGGAAGTTTCCTGACAATCCCTTCATCAGTGTTGCCGTGCATGGCAAGGGAGTTGATCGCCAGTATGGATATCCGATTCCGTACCGCTGTTTCTATTCGCGGGATGTGCCCAATCTGTTCAGCGCTGGTCGCTGTATCAGTGTCACACATGAAGCGTTGGGGACCACACGCGTAATGCGAACCTGCGGCATGATGGGCGAAGTCGTCGGCAAAGCGGCTTCTCTGTGTGTGAAATTCGGCTGTAATCCACGCGATATTTACACATCGTATCTGGACTATTTGAAAGATCTGGCTCGCAAGCCGGGGGTTTTTCGCAGGGATAATGTTGATGGCGAATTCTACACGCGAGAAGGGGACACCGTTCCTGAAATGGAATACGACTACGTCCCGGCTTCAACACTCAAAGGGCTGGTCGTCGATGACAAGCATGCCAAAGTAACGGGAAGCTGGACAGGCGGAACTGGGCTCAAGCCTTTCCTGGAAGCCGGCTATCGATATGGACGTGGCGGCACGGCCACTTTCCCATTCCGTGTTGAAAAAGATGGCGAATACGAAGTTCGATTTGCAACAGGTGCACACGAAAATCGGGCAACCAATACCCGCATTTCCGTGACACATGCAGAAGGCTCTTCCAACGTCACATTGAATCAAACAAAAGCAGCTGACATCAAGCCGAACTTTGTTTCACTGGGCAAATATCAGTTCAAAGCTGGAACCGATTACGAAGTGCATGTCGATGCGACTCAAGTCGACGGCAACTGTCACATCGATGCGATCTGGCTCGTCCCAGCCGGGTGATATTGCTCAATCGCAGTCGACTTCTACCCACCACCAAATGTCATTCGAAGTGTATCACTGCTGGCTTGCCCAGCAGTGCAATATCTGGCGTTGAATGTCAAAGGATGTAGGTCAGGCATAGCCTGACGGGGTGAATTGTGGACGTCGTTTTCGTCAGGCATTGCCTGACCTACAGCTGAACACAATGAAAAAAAGAAAAGTCACCGCCCTGCCGTTCGAACGAAATTTGTTCTGAACCCGCATTCAAAAAGTGGGAATCCCGGCTCGGGGTCTCGTGGTTCACGCTGATGGTGACACGGTTGCCCGAACTCAAAAGTTCCCGCGGGAGAACTTGTAGGGCCAACAAATTAAGGTCCGGTGTCGCACAGGGCAGAGACTTGTTCTCTGCTCACATATTACTCATCCCGGTTCGGGATACAAGTCCCATTTTGAAAACATTGTGGCTGGCCAATTCAACAGCTTGCCACCTTCTCATTTGCTAAGTATTGTTACAAGCACGAAGCGCAAGCGAGTGAGTCCATGCGTATTAAAAACACACTCGCTCGCGCTTCGTACTTGTAGGACTTGGCATAAAGGGAATAAATCGAAATTGTGACGAACTCGACTGATCTTACTCCTCACTTTGACAAAGCGGATCTCAAATCATTTCGCGCGAAGTTGAAACGCTGGTACAAAGTTTCAAAACGTGATTTGCCCTGGCGGAAGACCTCGGACGCTTATCGCATCTGGCTGAGCGAAATCATGCTGCAACAGACGACTGTTGCGGCAGTCATTCCCTATTACGAACGATTCCTGAATCAGTTTCCAACCGTTCATGAACTGGCTGCTGCTCCCGAATCTCAAGTGCTTAAATTGTGGGAAGGGCTGGGGTATTATTCCCGGGCGCGAAATATTCATAAAACGGCTAAGTTGATATCACAGAAATACTCGGGTGACTTTCCTCAGCAAGCCGAGGAATTGCAGAAGCTTCCGGGCATTGGTCGTTACACAGCCGGAGCGATTTCTTCCTTCGCATTCAATCGCCCTGCACCCATTGTTGAAGCCAACACGCAGCGTCTGTATGCCCGACTACTCGCTTATGAGGATACTCTGCAAGCGACCTCAGCTCAAAAACAATTGTGGAACTTTGCGGAAGAAATTGTAGCTCAACGCGATCCCGGAGAATTCAATCAGGCATTGATGGAACTTGGTAGCCAAATTTGCAAACCGATCGATCCCGCCTGTGGGGTCTGCCCCGTCTCAAAATTCTGCCTCGCCTTTGAGCAGGGACGTCAGCAGGAAATTCCCCGGCCGAAAATGAAAACGGAACTGACAGATGTGGTCCACATATGCGTCGCTTTGAAAAAAGGCAGCAAGTATTTGTTACAGCAATATGCGGAGGGAGAACGCTGGGTCGGATTGTGGGATTTTGTCCGCTGGGAGCAGAATGATTTCCCGGCTACTCTACAAAAAGTTCGCAATAAGCCTGACACAACATCGAGCGGATTGTTTAAGGATACCGAGTTGTATGCTCGCGAATTTGCCCGCATCGAACAGTTGCTTGCGGATCGCTATCAGTTGCATGCAAAGTTGACAGACTTTCGGTTATCAATCCGTCACGGCGTCACCCGCTACCGAATTTCGTTAATGTGCTTTGCAGGCGAGTATGTGAAGGGATCGATCAAAACAATTTCCACTTCTGCTCGCTGGGTTTCGAAATCTGAACTGGCTGAATATCCGCTCTCAAAAACTGGACGCAAATTTGCCGAGACTCTGATCGCTTCAGACTGAATAGCAAATCAGCAGATGGAATCGACTCTTATTGAGAGCATTACGGTTGCGATTGCCTGACCATATGCCAGAATATTGATCCAACTCTGAATTTCACTTCGACGAAAGCATTTCTCCATGGCGGAACCGACACTCGATGATCAATCGCTTTCCTATCGCTTGGGAATTGTCTTTGTTTCGCTGATTCTGTTTCTTGGTATCGTGCTCTCACCC
>DOCI01000299.1:0-5852 GCA_003503535.1 Planctomycetaceae bacterium | reverse complement strand
CAGGACTCAATGCCGAGGGGCAACGACTGGCCGGAGTTGTCGCGTTGATGGCCATTCTCTGGAGCACGCAGTCGATCCCACTGGCGGTGACGAGTTTGATTCCGTTGGTTGCCTTTCCCTTTCTGGGGATTCAGTCGGCTGGCGAAGTCAGTAAGTCGTATATGAATTCAACGATTTTGCTCTACTTTTCCGGCTTCGCGATTGCCATTGGCGTGGAACGCTGGGGATTGCATCGACGTCTTGCGTTATGGGTTTTGTCGATTCTGGGAACGGGACCAAAACGAGTCGTGCTGGGCTTTATGATCGGAACCGCTTTGATGTCGATGTGGATCAGTAATACCGCATCCGCATTGTTGATGCTGCCGATCGCCCTGGCGGTGCTGGCCTCTTTGAATGTGCAGGAAGAAGACCAACACAGGCAAGCCATCATGACGAAGCGGTTTGCGGTGGCGTTGCTGTTGGGGATTGCGTATTCATCGAGTATCGGAGGGATGTCGACGCTCATCGGTACGCCGACTAATGGTGTGTATGCCGGTTACTGGTCGTCCACTGGTGCGACTGCCGAGGAACTGCAGAAGTATTCGGTTTCTCTGGGACAGTGGTTTCTCATGCGCTTTCCAATGTCGGTTTTGATGTTTATTGGCGTTTGGTTCGTGTTATGCCTGCCGATCTGGCGGGGGCTGACTTTCGGACATGCGGCTCGAAATGAAATTCGTGATCAATATCTGGCATTGGGACGGATGTCGGTCGGAGAGTTTCGCATGATGATTGTCTTCCTGCTCATTGCCTGTCTGTGGATGACACGGGTCAGTCTGGATATTGGAAGCTTCAGGCTCGTCGGTTGGGAAGATGGACTTTCCGCACTGCTGGATTCCTATGTCCCCGGCTTCAATTACAAAGGACTGCTCCACGATTCGACTGCTGGTTTGCTGATGATGATCGTCATGTTTCTGGTTCCTGTGCGGGATGAAGAAACAGAGACAAATCAGTATTTAATGAACTGGGAACTCCTGGAGCAAAAATTGCCCTGGGGTATTCTGCTCCTGTTTGGGGGAGGCTTTGCAATTGCCGATGCCTGCTCTACGACAGGACTTTCCAGTTGGCTGGGAGAAATGCTGGGCCAGAAAATGTCAACGATGTCTTCGTCACTCCAAGTCGCCAGCGTGACGACGCTGGTGATTTTCCTGACGGAATTCACTTCAAATACAGCAACGATTTCAACACTGCTGCCGATTCTGGAAAAGACGGCTCTGGCATTGAGTCTGGATCCGAGATTTTTAATGCTGCCTGCGACAATCGCCGCCAGTTGTGCCTTCATGTTGCCCATCGCCACGCCTCCCAATGCGATTGTCTTCAGCTCGAATAAGCTGACCGTCTGGGACATGATGAAAACCGGCTTCCTGCTCAACCTGTTGGGAATTCTCGTCGTCACTGTCATGACCATGCTGTGGGTCGTCCGTGTGGTTCAGGTCTCGTAAAAATCGCAGGCTCTTGAGTATCTGGATCGGTTACTATAAACACTCGCTTGCGCCTCGTGTTTGTATGGAAATGAATTTTTCGGGTGTAAAATTGCAGGTATTTCCCTCGAATTTGTGAAATGTTAATTTTCTAAGCTTCGTATTGCCCTGAGATCAGCCATTGTTAAGATATTATTAACACAAGTGTTAAAAGTTGGTTAACAATTGTGTCGATAAGAAATTTACCAGCTGATCCAAATTGCCGATTCGAATGACTGAATGGCAGGAAGCTATTCGGGTTGAATGCCTCAGAAATGAATGCAGACAACTCGTCTTACCAGTAGCCGGGTGCACTCGCAGGCTCTGTAAAGACGTGAATTTGATAGGCTTCACCTCCAAAACAAGGGGGGATAGGCATGAAGCGTACCTTCACGATGATCGCCGTTATAACAGCAGCTACCTGGGGTGGCACAAACTTATGGCTCGCCGGCTTTGAGCAGGGCTATGATGCAGGAGAAGATGCCGTCTGGGGACGCATCAATAATGCTTCCAGAGAATTAGATATGCAATCCAATCAGCAATCTTCTTTGCCAAAATCCAATCTTATCCTCGTGGATTATCACGAAGAATAATATTTGAACACAATCTGGCATGTGTTGATAAAGTGTCGAAAGCATACTTTCGACGCTTGCGTTCGGGGTTCAGGAAGTGATCCTGAACAATGATAAGACCGATTCATAACTGTCTTATTGCGAAGCCTTTTCAGAAAACTGGATTTTGGCTATCGCGTATTATTTTCCAAGCGATGGAGCCCGAGTTTGATTCGATGGCTCTCGCATTCAGGCAAAACCTTCAGGTTCTTTTCCATTGGAAAATTTCACCAGAACATGTGAGTCGTACTGCAACAGCAGTTCATAAGAACTCCCAGGCTTCAGTCCGTAGCCCATGGCTCCAGTCAACTTCTGATGATCGCCGACTATCGGCTTGAGTCGATCGAAATTCAGTTTGGGTTCGCTTTCCAGGCTTTGGCAACTTTGAGTGCATCCGCCAATTTCGGAAAATGAGGCCAGAGAGATTCGAGCTTCATCACTTTCAGGACGGCCTGCATCTCGTCAGAAGCTCCGCAGAGAAACATCTGCCCATTTCTCTGTTTGACTGTTTGTCCAAAACTGTTAATCACGCCGATCATTAGACTCCCGAAATAATTCGACCGACTCATGTCGACAATTACCACTTGTGCCTCTGTCGATTTGAGCTGGCTATTGATTTCCAACCCTTCCCGCTGCACGTCGATATCCCGATAACTCAGAGTATCTCCCATCGGAGTGAGAATCGTAATCCCTTTTTGTTGGGTAAGTTCAATAGACTTGGTGTTATTTGTCATCTCGATCACGTATCCAGGTCAGGCGCTTCTCAGGAACGGACGGTCGTGCTCAGGGAAGTCTCAGATCTCTCGCAAATCGAGAGCACTACGCTCTTCCCAGTATTCAATATCAGCATGATGAAGTTCAGGCCGTGGGTCAATGTGAAGTACTGAGTCTTTGATGAAGACTTTGAATTTGTGCTTCCCAGTTGACGATCTCCTCTTCGGTCAGAGGATCCCCACGGAATCTTGCCTGATAATAAGCTTGCGTCACCGCAAGCGGTACTTGATAAAGGGGCGTATTGATCAGTTGAGACTGAAATTTCATTTGAAAGATTCGGGCAAATTCGAGGGCAGTTTGCTCGGGTTGTTTCTGTAATCCATGCTTTGCGGAAACCTCCAGGAACTTGCGAAAGAAAACCATCATCTGACGACGGCGGGCAGCCCGGCGTTTGGGAAATAACCAGTCGAGAAAATTCCGCAGTCGTTGTCGAAACAGCAAAAAGGCGACAACCCCAACGATGATCAATATCGGGAAAACTGTGGCAATAAACATCAGAAAGCGATGATAGAGAGAATAGCGTGTCCTTGATTCAGGGATGATTTTATTCTGATACTCTTCACCACTTTGCATAATAGCATTGTAGGCATTCGCGGTGGTTTTGCGGAGCGGGTCGTAGAGTCGCTGCTGTTGACCAGCCAGGCTCACCCCGAGGACATAATTCTGCCAGAAGCCAACCAATTGGGCACGAATTGCAGCCCATGAATAAGCACTGTATTGAACTTGATAATTCTCTTCATCATCGTGATAGGTTGTCGGGTCCAGGATCAGCCACTTTCCATCGACAAATGCTTCGACCCAGGCATGGGCATGTCTTTGTTCGATGACCAGGGTCTTCGTATCTTCGATCCAGCGTCCTGTACGAAATCCGGTGATCATGCGGGACGGAATTCCCGCGGCCCTTAACATCAGTGTTAAAGCCGAAGCAAAGTATTCACAGTGACCACTTTTTCTGACCAGAAGAAAGTCTTCGACTGGATCGAGAGTCGGATCGGTGACCGTCAAATCTAATGTATAACTGAACTCCCCGGAATCACGCAGGTAGTAATGGAGTTTTTGGACACGTTCCACTGGAGTGAGAGGTTTGTCATCGACTGGTGCACACAGTTTTTCAGTCAATTCGACCAGTCCGGGGAGCTGCTCACGATTCAGATTCAATAGATTCCGAATATAACTGTCCAAAATGGTGAGATTTGACTCAGACCTGCGATCGACTGTTGTCGATTTAAAGTCGGTTCGAGCTCTGTGCAAATCGGTATCATGAGCCTGATAGGAGGCTTCGAGGGATTGAGAAATCGTCTGTAAACTCTGTGGCCAAAACCATCTGGATGCCAGTTCATATTCAGGAAACCCGGATTTCGATTTCTCCAGCGAGGGGATTGTCGTCGCTTCATACTGAATGGTACTGGTTTCTGCACTCCTTCTTCCTTGTGTGACAGTGACAACCTGACTTAGAGGATGCTGCTGGAGTGTTTTATTTTCAAACGACTCAGACAGAATTTGAGCCCCCGAAACCGGCATTTGCATGAATAAGATATCTCGACCGACAGGCTCGAGTTCGTACCGAAAACGAATCGCATTGGTCGTGTCTCTAAAATTACCACGCTTCATCGAATACGTGGTTGAGTTTGAACTCGATTGAGACCAGCGACCACTGACATAGTCCGATAAAACCGCACCCCGAAATAGTAAATCTTCGATATGAAGCCTTTGCATGACTTCTGTGTTGTTCAGAGGGGCTTTGGAATTGTAGTCATTGAATTTCATATAAAGGACAGGAGTTGGATTCGAGAGGATTTCTCCAATATCTCCAAGTTGCACTTCGGATGTGAACCCGGAAACACTTTTGCCAAATGAAGGCAATGAATATGGCTCGTCCTGACCTGAGGGAAGTGTCCAGTTGCCAATCCAGATACGGGGCGTGATCATGAAAATGGCTAATCCAACCGCAACCGAAGCGATCGTTATATAACCGACAGATGCAATCAGCCGATAGCCGAGCCAGTTATCGGAAGGATCAAAATGAAACCCGCCACGAACCTGACTGACAAGTGGAATGGCCTTTGCGACGGCTGTCACAGACTTTTTAGATTTTACAGGCGCAGGTGAGGCCTCTGGCTGCTTATTAGTTTTTATGGTTGAAGTGGATCGGGAATCACGAATGTGGACCGTTCCGCGATAAGCGGTGAAGATTGCCAGCGTCCAGACCGCCAGAAACAGAAAAAGAAGAACTGATAACCCCAAAGCCGCAGAGGTCGTCAAACTGGCCGAGACGGCCATATTTAAAATCGCCAGTGCCAGCAGCCACCAGTATTGCTGAGACTGTTTTTCGAGGATTAAAACAATCCAGGTAAAATAAGCCAGCAGGTGGGAGGCGGATAAAATCCTCATCTCGACATTCACACGTCCCTGCTGGAATTCCCACATTGCGATCAGCAAGGCCGTAATCCCAAACAGACTCGTAAACGCGCTGTCGATTTTCAGCGGAGGATTATCATCGAGATACCAGTATGCCAGCACAATTAATGGAATGGTCAACAGATGAGGATACAAATGACCCTCCGCCAGTCCAATTGTCACGCAGGAGAGCCCAAGCAATAAATATAGGCTAAGTCGAAAAACTTGTGTGATCTGATCAATCATATTACAGGTCGGCTCTCTGGGGCGTTGCCGTGCCAAAATTGGTAATAACGTAAAAAGTGAAAGAATACCTTCTTCACGTTTTCATTTTAGACGTCCCGGGGCTTTGCTGACTACTGTTTAATCATTAGATTTGCGAATCGACGATCAGAACTTGATGAGGGTTTATTACTGAAGTTTTGCAAATTCCAATAAATCATAACCCGACGCGTCAGCGAGGGGCCCGTGTGGAATTGTTCATCTGCTGAATTTGGTCTTTGGCAACCCCAGTAAACGAATCGATAATTACCCCGCGTTTATGCTTCACCGATCAGTTTTTCACGTGAAATAA
>DOCI01000351.1:58481-59290 GCA_003503535.1 Planctomycetaceae bacterium | reverse complement strand
ATGCGGACGAGCCTCAAATACTTGCGGAGACAGAGCAGACTCTCGAAGACAATAATCAGGAACGCTCCAACGCCCAGCAGAAAACAGTAGGGGTCGCTTCCTGTTGGCCAGCTATCAGAACCTGAGACGCGTAACGCGAAAATCACAATACTGATGAGGCCAACAAGCAAGGTCACCAACGCCCACATTCGATGGCCAATCCAATGTGATCGCGTGATGAGCAATTTGACACCTTACTTTTAATGAAACTTTAATACCTGGCAGGAAAATCTCAGTATTGAATTAGTCGTGATCAAAGGACCGAACCAGAATTGTTTCCGGTTTCTTTCCCCAGTCATACTGGGAGTCTACAGGAACAATACCTGAATATTGTCCAATCGGACAGGAAGTGTATAGTGTCCGATGGAGTTGGTCTTAAATTTTCCTCAGAATTTGTGATCTTGAATCTGTGGCAATCCTTTCATCGTGACTCGTCATTGTCTTGAATGACTTGTTGTCGAGATTCCATTTCAAATGGAATGACGGTGTGTCAATTCTCCGATGCTGCGGTGATAGACAACGATAGACAGATTGTAATTGACCAACGCCAGCAATTCATCACGTTGAACGGACAAGAGATTACCACGGGATTCCACTAATTGTTCGATGGTGATTTGCCCTTTGTGGTACAGCTTGTTGTAGATATCGAGTTGCTCTTTAAGTAGGTTCGAGCGGGTTAGCTGGGCCTGATATATTTCGTAACTTTTCCGAACCTGTTCCAGACTCTGGTCGACATCATAGTTGATAATATTCTCGGCTTTTCGAAGTTC
>DOCI01000351.1:50749-58435 GCA_003503535.1 Planctomycetaceae bacterium | reverse complement strand
AGTTCTATCATCGCCGATTGGAACTGCAGTTCAGCCCGCTTTAGCAGGGCCTGTTCGCCTCGTTTGCCAAGTTTTCGTTCATAGTTCAGGCCCATCATCCAATTGTGATAATTGCCTGAACTCGCATTCTGAATCGCACCAAAAGCATTTGAATCGAGCCCGGATACTCCAACTCGCCCAACAACATTAATCGACGGCTTTGTCAGATCTTCCGCTTGCAACCTCTGGAGTTCCGCTGTCTTGAGTTTTTGACGGGCGATTTTCAGTTCATTTCGATTCTGGAGTGCCTGCGCGCGACTGCTTTCGACATTCAACGCAATGAGATCAGAATTCGGCTCAGCGATCAGTTGACGGGGGATTGAAGTTTGAGACTGGTCGATACCCATGGTCAGGAAGAGTCTCTGCTCAGCCTCGGATGCTCGCTGCTCAACCTGGGCCAATTCGATTTTCAGTTGTTGAACATAATCAAGGGAGCGGGTCAGGCGAACCATGCTTCCTTCCCCCAGTTTGAGGCGAACTTCTTCCTCATGGTGCAAATGTTCGGCATCAGATAGTTCCTGCTGGATGAGAGTGAGTTCCTGCTGGAGTTGATAGACCGACCAGTAAGCGGCATAAAGTTCGACAATTAGATCGGTGACCGTTTCCCGAGTCTCATATTTTGAACGCGCCTGATTCAATTTAGCGATTGCAATTGGAGCCTCATTGACATTTTGATTTCGTCCCTGCCAGAGCGGCTGGCTGACGCTCAACGATAAATTTGAGGAGTAAGCCGGGTTCACCAGAAGAAATGAACCAGAAGGATTGTTGTTATTGTAATTGCTCCCGTATGCAAGCCGGGTTTGTGTCCCTGTTTCCCATTTTTTCCCAAAGGCCAGCAGGTCAGGTCCATTCGAATTTCCCAGGTTGGTCGTCGAAATCGTATTTTGTCCCGTTCCTAAAGCATCGATGGCAGAACTGGCCTGCTGATTGACCTGTCTCATATCGAGGTTCGAGGAAAGTGTGGTATCGAACTCAGCCACAGATTCATCGATGCGAGTCTGCTGCATTTCCTGAGAAAGTTGCGCCTGCCTGACCAGTGGATTATTTTCGAGCATCACCTGCAATGCCATAGAGATCGTTAATGCACTTGAAGATGGATGATCCGAATTGGTCGTATAGGCAGCATATTCAATGGCTTCCTCGTCAGTAAGATTCTCCAGAAGTTGCGGTTCGCTTGCGTTGAGCTGAGTAATATTCGTCTTCTCGTCATTTGCGTGATGATTCTCAGCGGTGGGGACCGTAAGCGGAGTCGCATTTTCAGATATTGCGATGGGGTCAGGTAAAGCAGAGCGAGCAGTTTTGGGAAGTCTTGTGCAGCCGACTCCACTGCAAAGAATCACACAACATGCGTAGCACCAGAAGAACCTGGAAAACTCGAAGTATTTCCAGGCTATGTTCTTGATGTTGTGAGAGTGAATACAGATCGTCATGGATCAGAAGGAAAACTTGAGGAATTCAGCGGTGCTGGAGAGTGGCAATTCGATTCGACTGACTGCGAATTCTGGAAATCAATAGACGAACGCTCCTTGCACAAAGATGGAAAACAGAGGATCGAGTTCTGGATTATTGACCTGTGCAATCGTGAATGGATCGTATTTGCCATACAGATCTTTGAGTCCTTCATCCGGAATGAGCGTCGCAATTCCTGCTTCGAAGACAACGTTATCACTCAATAAAGGGCGGTATTCAAAACCGATGCTCAAGTCGGTGCCAATAGCCGTGGCAATATCATCCTGAAAGGTGTAGGTTTCGAGGACTTCAGTATCGTCGAACATGATGTAGTTCGCATTCGTAATCATTTTCAATTTTGGCGTGATGTCAAAATCCATTCCGATATTGAATAGCAATAATCCAGGATTGACAAAATTGGATTGCCCTTGGAATTTGCTGGTTCGCAAGTCGGGAACAAGACTTTCCCGCTGCACGAGACTGACACCGAAGAGTTGCAGTTGTTGTCGTTGCCAGTAACTGAATTCACCGCCGGCAAAGTTAGGAGCATCCAGAATCGTATCGAAACCAGTTGCGGTGGTATCGTTGGGATTGCTGTCTCCGGAAGCATAAAAGAATGAAGTGCGGAATCGAGCCCAGTCGCGGTCGTAGGAAAGTTCGACTGCTGCCATATAGGCACTGATGTCCTGTGCCTTCCCCCCAATCGGATTCATGCTGTCATTTCCGAACACATAGTAAAAGGCATTCGAGACATTCAGTTTTTCGATGTGCCCCTGTCCTGAAAAGCCCAGATAGTAGGCTTCAACACTATGAGGCTCGAAGACGCCGACGGGATCTGGACGGGCCAGAAAGTTGTTGTTATCGAACAGGAAGTCAGGGTGATCGTGGTTGTAATGAAAACTGGCTTGAGCGGTGTATCCCGGGTAAATGAAATCCTGCCGATAATAATTCATGATCAGCGTATTTTGTTTTCGATCATTGAATGTATTCAGCTGGCTGTTGGTATCCTTTTCGACCTGATCGAACAGAATGATGTTGAACTGATCTCGGTTCGCCAGTCGCGTACCAAAAACCCGGGCTCCACGGTTAACATCATCGAAAATAAATCCCTTGAAGTCGCTGACAAATTGCTGTGACCCGATTCGTGCCGAGACGAAATCGTAATGCGGACTTAAGTCTGCCATCTTCCATTCAAGGAAGTATTCCTGGAGTGCAAAATAATCATCCTGCCTGGTCGTCCCGGCTCGGACATCAGGATTAACAACGGCCAGTTCATTCGTGTCCAGGTAATTGATATTGAACGCGGTGGTCATCTTGAATTGCCAGTCAATCGGTTTGAAGGCCGCATTGCCGTGAAACAATTCAAATGAGAGCAGGAAAAAATTTGAAGAGAAGTACTGATTGGGATCCCCAAAAAACGGATCTGAAAATGGATCGACGGTACTTTCAAAAGGAGAAGTCGCGACAGGTAACTGGCGAAATTCCTGAACCGATTCGAGCTCACCCGTAAAATTCATAAACAGATGCTGACCAAGAATCGGAAAGTCACCTTTGAGATAATTTTGATTGTACGGGTCATACCAGCGACCATGTTCGTAGGGATAGTCGATTCCTGGAGGCTGTTCTTTATCGTATCGATCCCAGTCAGGAAAACCAGAACGCCAGCGATCCTCCACTGGAACAAAGTGACTCGAAGTCTGGGCGTCCTTCGGAAGAATTCCAGAAGGTCCAGTATACCCGAGTGGAGCTTCGTGTGGATAAGTCAGCAGAGAGTCCTTAAAGAGATTTTCTTCTTCCGCTTCCAACTCAATTTGCGGAGGCCCGAATTCTGCGAGAGGACGTCTTAATATCGGAGGATTGAGAGGAGGTGTCGTTTCGAAGTCTGGATCAGTCAGAAACAGTGGAGCAAATTCAGAAAACAACATCGCGGTTTTATCAGCATGAGTCGAGTCCACAAACATTTTTGAGCCAGGCTTCAGCACATCCAGACTCAAATCGTCATCGCTCTTGATAGACCGGGGAATCTCTAACCTTGGTGACGCAGGCGATTTCGCTGGTGTGTCGAAATCCTGAACAGCAATCTTATCCAGTGGCGTGAGCAGAAAACGGTTTTCAGACGGAACCTTCAGAATTGAGCTTGAGTGTTCAAAAGCATTGCCAGCTGGCTTTCTTTGCTCGAAAGTTAAGGACTTTTGAGAAGGCTGTCCATGAATGTCCTCTGACAGCATGATGACTGATAATGCAATGACAAGTATCGTTATGAGATATCCTGTTAAGGATTCGTCGTTTTTCCAGTCAATGATACCGTTGCAATAGTTCATCGCTGCCCTGAACGGTCCATCTGGTAAGACTGGAACTGGTGAATGGGAATAAGTTGTAGATCCGCATTCGATTATTTTCGAAGCGAATTAGAATGGAATTGGCGCAGGAATTTGAAACGAAGGGAATATCGTAAATCTGCAAGTCTTGATTGACTCCAGGTAAAAGCCGATCAAGACAGGAAGAGAAGTGGAGAGGGAGGGGGTTTAATTGATCGAGAACAGCAAAGGAGGTGGGAGCTGTTCATTCCAGATAGTATTCCTGATTCCTTCAGTCTTACAAGAGGAATCAGAACTGAACATAAATTGGCTGTTCTGAGGCCATTTTTACAATTCCGGGCTCAAGTTTTTCGAAAATAAGCCCGCAGATCGTGCATATTTAGGATTCCAGATAATTGTCGCTGAGTAAGTTTGCCGATAATGAGGGTTGTACGGACCATCATCGTCCCCATCATATCTCAATGATCCCGAATTCTATCACGCCCTCTTATTCCCTTCATTCGCAAATTCCATCAGCTCTTATTCTTACCTTTCACACTATGCCACTCACCGTTATGGAGTGCCGAGTATCTCACCGAAAACTGGTATCGAATTATGTTTGGTCTACGATTCTTCAACAAACTTAAGATGACCTCAACGACCGTTGAGCATGAGAGAATCTACGATCAGATTCAGGTAGAAATGCTGGAAGAACGACTGGTGTTGAGTTCTCTGGCAGGAGCTGTCGCTAATCAGACAACGGGTTCTGAAACAAGCTCGGAAAATTCTCATAACGCCAGTTATTCTCACAACCCAAATGAATTGCCTCCGTTATCGACTCAGAATAGTGAGACAGATCGCAATATTGCACGCCAGCAAATTCAGGAGAGTAACAATTACGCAAATACCCCTGAGTCGGCGAACCAGGCATCACCTCTTACAGAGGCTGATTCATTAAACGAAGGCTCCATCCTGCCAACAGCCTGGGAGACCAATGATTCACAAGATCCAACTGAATCAGCTACATTCAAATCACCACGAATTGAGACTTCCAGGAATTCCCAACCGATAACTCTGACATCAGATTCCGGTATAGATCTGGCATTCGAAACAGATCCCAGTTTGATTCCGAACTCAGCGGAAGTCGATCTGGATTCCATGACAAGGCCACAAAATGCGACTTCACTACCAGTGATTTCGCAGGAAAACAGCCCTCATGCAGAGTCTGCAGACTGGTTTATTGATCAATATGAAACCGTAACCATTAGATATGATTTTCGTGATGCCGAAGGGTATTCGAATACGATTTCCGCAGAACAGCAGGCCTTAGCGGTCAAAGCGTTACAGGGATGGAGTGATGCCAGTGGAGGGAAAATTGAATTCATTCAGGACACTGAAGCGGAATTAAGTGAGATCGTGAATATCGGTGTTGGAGACCTGGCAGCTTTCGGTCACACAAGCCAGCGTGATGGCACACTCGGGTTGAGTCAGGTTCAAACCTCGGAACAAGATGAGCAGCCCAAAGTCGTCGGCATGATTTGGTTGGATCAGGCCGAGAATTGGGAAAACCATTACAATAATGGCAATGTTAACAACAGCTACGACTTCTTCACAGTGATCGCCCACGAAGCCGGGCATGTTTCAGGACTGGAAGATATTTTCCAAAGTGATCCCGCACAGTTAATGAGTAGAGGCTATGAAACTGAGCATCGTCTCGAATCGATTTCGCAATCTGTCAATAACGCGATATTTATGCCAATGGACTCGCAAAATGGCAATGGAGCCAATGCCTTTGTCCTGCATGCAATGGTTGCCACGCCAGAGCAATTAACTCCTGCTGAAGTCGCGGATTTGTTGAATTATGGCTCTGAAGTGACTGCGAGTAATGATGCGATTATCGCGATTGTAGATCGCAACGGGAATATCCTGGGCGTTCGAGCAGAACAGGATGTGCTGGATACATTTGCAGGTGATCCTCAGGGGTTGGCCTTTGCGATTGATGGAGCGGTTGCCAAAGCTCGCACCGCTGCATTGTTTTCCAATGGTGATCCCAACAATGGCGACGGAGGAACCTTTGCTCCGTTGACCTCCCGGCTGGTGCGATTCATCAGTCAGTCGACAGTGACGGAACGGGAAGTCAATTCCAATCCCAATGATATCGATCCCAATTCCACGATCCGTGGTCCCGGATTCGTAGCTCCGATTGGACTGGGGGGACATTTCCCGCCGGATATCCCAAATACTCCGCAGGTCGATCTGTTTGCGATCGAACATACAAACCGTGACAGTATCATTCATCCTGGTGACGACGGCATTAAAGGGACCGCTGACGATGTGACATTACGAAGTCGGTTCAATATCGATCCTGCATTCGTCCCTGCTGGCCAGGAATTGGCAGCTCCAGAATCTTATGGATTAGTCTCGGGAATTAATCCGGGGGCTCAGTCTCGTGGGATCGCCACTTTGCCCGGGGGAATTCCTCTGTTTCGTGATACCAATATGGATGGCATTGGCGATACATTAATTGGTGGTGTCGGGGTGTTCTTCCCCGGGCCGGATGGCTATGCCAGTTTCGAGCAGGGATTTGTCCCAGGAATTAATCAGACGACAGATGAGCGAACGAATGCCCCTAAGGTTCTCGAAGCCGAGCTGATCGCTTTGGCTGTAGCGGGAGGAAGTACCCAGGCTGCCGAATTTGCTCATGAACCGCTGGCAAAAACAGCATTTGCAGGCAATCCTGTCAGCGATATCGACTTGCCGTTTGGAAGACTGGATCTGGTCGGAGTTCAACTATCTGCTTTGGGACCGACGGCAGGCTGTGTCGGAATTCAGGAAACAGTCGAACTGGCCCTGAATACTCCTCCCGGTGTTACCAGCGGAGCCGATCAGATCGTTTCTGACAATGGCGATTTGAATGATAATGGCATATTTGATGCCGGGATTGATATTGAAGACCCGATGAATTTGGGGAACTTCACGGCTGATCCTCAATTGTATCGCAATGGCTTGAATGTCCCGGAAGGTTATCTGGTGACTCCTCATGCCTCGGCGACCGATCCCGCTTTGACCGCGGCGGTTGTCCAGCAGATCATCGATGATGCGATTGAAGCAGCCGAAGTGACGCGGGCAGCTGTTCGACTCGAAGCTCCCGACCAATCTCCAGGAGCCAGAACACGAATGGTCTTTGCTGTGACAGATACCAACGGAGAAGTTCTTGCACTGTATCGCATGCAGGACGCAACGACATTTTCTATCGATGTCGCAGTCGCCAAAGCTCGAAATGTCGCCTACTATTCGGATCCCAACGATGTCCTGCCAATCGATAAGGACACTCCATTTGATTCAAATAATACGAGTCCCGAGCCAATCGATCCGGCGACCGCCTTTACGAATCGAACATTCCGATACCTTTCCGAACCTCGCTTTCCGGATGGCGTCGATGGAACGCCGGCTGCTCCATTCTCCATATTGAACAATCCATCCATCGATCCGAAAACCGGCGAAAATATTGGAGCACCTGCAGCAGCTTCTACATTCACCAGCGTGCTCGGTTACGATGCCTTCAATCCTCAAACCAATTTCCACGATCCCGGAGACGCAGGAGTGATGCCGGCCATTGGTGCCAGTCAGAAGTCTAATCAGAATGGAGTCGTTTTCTTTCCGGGGAGCACGCCACTTTATATCAATAACCAGATTGTCGGAGGGTTCGGCGTAAGTGGAGACGGAGTCGATCAGGATGATGTAGTGACTTATCTAGGCGCGACAGAATTCTTACCAGACGGAGTGAACATTCCCCGGGCTGATCAGGTCTTTGTCGATGGTGTGCGGCTTCCCTATCAAAAATTCCTGCGTAACCCATTCGGTTAGTGCCCCTTCAAGGCTTGGAA
This sequence comes from Planctomycetaceae bacterium, assembly GCA_003503535.1. GTDB lineage: Bacteria > Planctomycetota > Planctomycetia > Planctomycetales > Planctomycetaceae > Rubinisphaera. Next base: position 50,763 of record DOCI01000351.1, on the reverse strand, counting down.
TTCCTCGTTCCAGA
>DOCI01000351.1:48907-50575 GCA_003503535.1 Planctomycetaceae bacterium | reverse complement strand
GTGATATACGAGAGTGACATCGTTGAGAAAAGATCATTAGTCGGAATTCCTGTTCATTGCCACGGAATGTCGATCCGATGCGTAAAAGAGGTGAGAATTCACCAGTTTTGGAGAATTCTTAGTTTCTGCATCGTTCTTTTCTGACATTGAAGCTGTAAACATGCGTACTCATAAGGGATCACTTCTTTTCGCGTTCGCATGCATTTTGCCTCTTTCATTCGCTGTAGAAACTGCCACGGCTAAAGACTGGTGGATGAAATATCCGGCCAAAGATCCCGTAGCGATGCAGCAAGCAGGCAATGCCAATTATGTTCGTGGACGCGCAACATGCGGATATGACGACTCTTATGGCTGCTATTACGTCGGCGGAGGGACCGCATCCAAACATGGTCAACCTCGTTATGAGCATGAAGGAACTTTTGGTGTCGATTATGTGCCCTGGTATTCCCGCGTCGCTTTAAACTGGTCGCATGGGTTCAAATATCAGGATGGTCGCGGGTTATACGAACCGGATCATAAAAACCATCCTTTCAAAAATTCGCACATGCGAGGCAAAAATCTGCATTTTGGACAAGAGTATTAAACAGTCAATTTCTGGCGAACAGCCCCAACTCCATTTTCTGTGCATACATTGGGCTGATTGATGCAGTCCAGGATGACAGTGGGGCAAGTTTCGAGTTCTGGTATCATGCCCTGGCAGAGTGCTCGCCAAGCCTGATCGCTCCTGATTTGCAGGCTTTTCGACGCATAAAATGCTATAGCGATGCTTTGCTGAGTCGCACTACAATCCTGTCCACGGGATGCCACACTCTGACGGATCCCCATTCCTTTCAGGTTGAGAAACTCTCAGACATTCGGATTGTTGATGGATCGTGAACATCCTCAGAAATTGCTTCGCCCTCCCTCAAGACAGGGGAAAGCATTGCGTGTGATTGCCCGCAAGGATCTTCAATTCACCAGTCGATCCGAGGGAGCAATTGTGACCTGGATTGTGAAAGATCCAGTGAGTCGAACGTATTTCCAGCTACGTTCAGAACTCTACTTTTTGCTGCAGCAATTGGATGGACAAACGCCATTATCGGAACTTGTTCAAAAAATGAACGAGACATTTCTTGAGCGAAACTGGACGACTCATGATGTTCTGGGGCTGATCAAAGATTTAATCGGTAAACAGCTTGCCCGCAGTCTCATTGTCGATCCTGAACTCGTTCTTCCAAAAACAGAAAACAACGCGACTAAAAAAGGCTGGTTCAATCCTCTCTATTTTCGACTTCCGGGATGGGATCCAACGGCAGTCCTGAACTGGCTAATGCCCTTCTTTGCATGGTTTTACTCACGAGCTGCTGTTCTGTTTTTTTCCTGCTGTACCTTGCTTGCTTTTGGGGCACTTGTCGGGGAATGGGATCGTTTCTGGGCAGAATTTTCATTTACTGCTTTTCATCCCACCGGCCAGGGGATTTATTGCTTCTGGTTGGCACTGGCGCTAACGAAAGCGATTCACGAATTATCACACGGACTACGATGTCGATTACTGGGTGGCGAAGTCCATGAAATTGGTGTCGCAATGATCGTCTTCAGCCCGTGTCTGTATTGCAATGTCTCCGATGCATGGTGTTTGCAGAGTCGCTGGTCGAGAATTCAAATCTCACTGGCAGGCATTTACGCGGA
>DOCI01000351.1:43153-48827 GCA_003503535.1 Planctomycetaceae bacterium | reverse complement strand
AACTCGTGTTGGGAAGCTTAGCTGTCGGACTCTGGTTACTGACGGGGCCTGGGTTTACCCATGACTTTATGGCTCATGTGATCGGAGTAACGCTCTGCAGCACTGTGCTTGTGAACCTGAATCCGTTGCTGAAATTTGATGGCTATTACGTCTTTTCCGATCTTCTGGGAGTGACCAATCTTCGGGAAAAATCGAAGAAGTTATTTCACTACCAGTTAGTGGAAATCGTTTCTGGTAAGTCGCTGCGAAGAAACACACAGTTACCGCAGCAGAATCAGTTCTGGTATCTGCTCTACCACGTTTGTTCGATTGTTTACACAATGCTGATTCTGATTGTGATCTCAGAGTTTTTGCATCATCTGTTGAAGCCGTACCAACTGGGGTGGATCTCAAGAGTGGTATTAGTCCAGGGATTGATGACGATGCTGACTCAGGGGCTGACGTCGTTTTACAAACTGATGAAAGAACACAAGGATGTTTCCATGCGACCGGTTCGCCTCATTTTGCCACTCCTGTTTGCCGGAGCTTCAGGCTACTTCCTGTTTGCGGTACCGCTCTCCAACCGAACAACCGCTCCTTTAGTCGCCTCTCCCAAACTTTCAAGCTATCTGATTGCAGATGTCTCAGGAACATTGTCTGAAGTTGAACATCGAAATGAGCATCATAGCGTCGAATCCGGTCAGAAAGTCCTGGCGCTGCAGGATACTCAACATGAGCGCAAAGCCATTCGCCTGCGCGCAGATCTTGAAAAACAGAAAGTCATCACAGCTCTCAACGAGCATCTCTCCCAGCCACAGTTGGTGGCTCAGTCGCGAGATCTGGAAAATTACCATCTGCGACGTATGAAGCTTTTAGAAGTAGAGGCTGGAAAACTGAACGTACTGGCTCATAGTTCGGGTATCGTCATCCCTGCGGCTTCCATTCCGATAGCAGAAACACTTGAGGAAAAGATCGAAAACAAAACATGGGATAGAGACATCTACAACACCACCGAATCTCATCCGTATGTCGCTCGTCAAACTCCGCTCCTCAAAATCTACGAGGATTCTGAATTCACAGCCGCAATTCTGGTGACAGAAGAGGAAAAGAAGGCCTTGAAAGTCGGACAGCAGATTACTCTGCGGTTACAGGGGTTTCCCAATGTTCCTATTTCGGGAACAGTGTCTTTTCTTTCAGATCATGTTATCGAAAACAGATCTGGTGCGGACTGGGAACTGCGAAATCTGCTGGACAGGGAATCACAATCTAATGCGGTATCGGAAAAAGATTCGGCTCGATATGTTGTCCGAGTTGCCTGGAGTCGAAACCAGCTCCCGTTGATTGCTGGAATGCAGGGACAGGCATTGATTGAACATCCTTCAAGCACAATAGCCGAGCGTATCGGGAACTATCTGTGGAAAAACTATCTCCGACGATCCTGAATCTATTCGAGTGAATCGTATGTTTATTGCCCGGAATATTCTGAATAATTCTCCGCATAGAATTCCACGGCAGTTGACATGGCTCAGTGAATGTAACGAGATACTGAGGTTTAGCCACAAACTGAGTGATCTTACTGATTCCGATTTGAAATCCAAATCTCTGATATTGAAGCAAGTCTTTGCCGAGCAGCGAGGCGGCACGCAGGATGTGGTGCAGGCATTCGCGATCATGCGCGAAGCCGCCAGGCGAGTTCATCGGCAGGAACACTATTTCAATCAACTGCTGGCCGGTCGTGCGCTTCTGGATGGTTACATCATTGAAATGCAAACGGGTGAAGGCAAAACTCTGACCGCATTGTTACCTGCTTACGTGCATGCACTTTCAGCACGTGGCTGTCATGTGATCACCGCTAATGAATATCTGGCGGTCCGCGACTATCAGTTTTCAAAACCGATTTTTAATCTGCTTGGAATATCGATCGGCGTGATCAGAAATCAGGACAATCGCAACGAACGTCGTGTTGCATATTCCAGAGATGTGACCTACGCGACAGAAAAGGAAATTGGCTTCGACTATTTAAAAGATCGCCTTTTGATCGAAACGGAAACAAACAGAAACCCTAACGGTGAAATCCAACTGGATGCATCCGATCGACCTGTGCATCGTGAGGAGATGAATGCCGCCATTATTGATGAGGCGGACAGTGTTCTGATTGATCAAGCCCGCATGCCATTAATTATCGCCGAAGCGATTCCGGCAGACGCTGGAGAAGTTGAGAGATATCGCTGGTGCCGGGAAACTCTTCCCCGTTTTCGACCAGAGCAAGACTACACGTTGGAGCCTCAGTTGAGACGAGTCAAACTGAAGCCGGACGGTCGAAGTAAACTTGTTCTGGAGCAGAAATCAGAAGAAATGTGTGGTTATCGCTGGCATGACTTGCAGGTGGCGATGGAAAACAGTCTAACGACGTCACATTATTTTCGAAAAGATCGTGACTATCTGATTGTGAATGATCAGATTGAAATTATCGATCAAAATACCGGACGTGTGATCCCTGGACGAAAATGGCAACGCGGATTGCAACTTGCCATTGAAATGAAGGAGGAATTCACTCAGATCGAACAAACTTCCACTAAAGCTCAAACGACCGTTCAGCTTCTTGCCCAAAAGTACCGGTTTCTGTGTGGGATGACCGGGACTGCGAAATCGATCGCCGGGGAATTGGAACAGTATTACGATCTGGAAACCATTCAAATTGCAACCAGGCTTCCTTCAATACGAACTGAAGTCAAAACAAAGCTCTTTAAAACCCGAGCCGAAAAATGCAACGAGATCCGAAAAGTAGTTCAGGAGTTAGTCGAGCAAAAACGAGCAATCCTGATTGGTACGCCTACGGTTCAAAGTTCATTAGAATTGGCTGAGGTACTTCAGTCTGCCGGAATTGAATTTGAATTGCTCAATGCCGCCAACCATGCACTGGAAGCAGAAATTATTTCTCAAGCGGGACAACCCGGGCAGGTCACAATTGCCACAAACATGGCTGGTCGAGGAACCGATATCCAAGTGGATCGCGAAGCTTTGAGCCGCGGTGGATTACATGTAATTCTGAGTGAAATGCATTTTTCAAGTCGAATCGACCGTCAGTTGATTGGGCGGACGGCTCGTCAGGGGGAAGCTGGTTCGTATCAGTTTCTTCTCTCGTTTGAAGATGATCTCTTTGAGCAGTTGCCAATTGAATTTCAGAAGAAGGTTCAGAACTATTCTCTATCGCTCAAAGGTACTGAAGTCCCTTCTCGGGCGATCCACTGGTTTCGATCGGCTCAACAAAAACTCGAACGGGAGCATCGACAATCTCGAATAAAAATGTACCAGCAATCGACCATGCTGCAGCAGGAATTAGAATCATTAGGACTGATTCCAGAATTCCTGACCGACTGAATTTCAAAGCCGGCATTCCCGCGATGGCGATTTCCATCTGAAATACAGGGAATTGCCATGCTTTTAATTGGTATTCCCGAGCAGGCTCATTTATGCTGAGATCAACATTCCGAACGCATGACAATGTGTCATACCGTTTATATTTTCCAGTGCGTCTTCCACACTAATAATTTGGGTTGATGTTCTTATCAAGCACGACAACGGAGTGCGTTACAGTTATTTGATGCCCAAATCTAAGCCCTGAATGGGCACTCGACCATAATTGTTTAATCCAAATACCACATAACTGAGTGCAATTCGTTACTCTATGGTGGATCCTTTTACCGCGATGGGATCAAGAAACGCCCTGTTTTTTCCGTAAAGACATTGAACTGGTTATGACTATCGTGAATTCTCATTGCCAGATTCCAATGCGATTGCACGGGATTATCTTTTGGTGTTTTCAGACACTGCTGCTCTTTACCGTCGCGGGATGTGGTCCCATCAATTCTTCGGAACCACAACAGATACAGCAGGTTCACTCCTCGGAAGCCTCAATAGAGAAGACTTTCACTTTGAGTGATGAACTTTCACAAATTTCCCGCTACTCGGTCATGAGTTCCTGCTCGTCGACGGGGTGTCATGGTCAGGAATTCCCCGTAAAAACGGATACCGAGGCCAGGAGTTGTAGTCGAAATGAAGCTGTGATCTGGCATGAGGTCGATCCTCACACAGAAGCATTGACCTGTCTGAATTCTCCTCTTGCAGCTCAAATCATGAGCAAGTTATACGATGAGAATAATCGTCTGGCGATCCGGGAGACCAGCTGTTTAAGTTGCCATGCTCCTCAGCTAATTCCTTCTGGATTTACTGAGACACAAATTGAACTGGCAGTCATGCCGCAGAATACAGAATGTATGATGTGTCATGGTGTCGAAGAGGAATGGATTCAAGATCATCCGAACTGGTCAGTCAGCCTTGAAAATAGCGATGAAAAACGGATACGCGACGCGGGGATGACCCCGTTGAGTCAACCTCACCAAAGAGTTCAGCTATGTGCAAGCTGTCATATCGGATCTGCCGGTGATGCAAACCAGGGAATGGTTTCGCGAGAGGTAAATCACGATATGATCGGAGCAGGACATCCTCGTCTCGATTTTGATTTCTCCGCGTTTTCCAATGCCATATTACCACACTGGAATCATGAGCATGAGGAAGATCACGATCATCTGTCCAATTGGATTCTAGGGCAATGGTACGGCATGCAAGCCACTCTCGAATTGTTGGAATATCGACTCCAGACAGATTCGAATGGAAACTCTCAGCTGGAATTTTCAGAGATGAATTGCTTTGCCTGTCATCGCGATCTGGATAATCGAGTATTGCCGATGAAGGTCAATCAGCATGAAGGTTCCAAGTGGGGAAATCCTTATCAAGAATTTTTCCCGGCAATGCTGGATAGTTTTTTTCACGCTCAGAACGACAACAAGGAATCTTTAGTCGAGATTGTACAACTTAAAAACAATCTGGCATCCATTGACAAAGGGTTTGAAATTCATAACTGGAGCCGTCTCGATCGCGAGAAGGGATCCTGCAAAAACAGCTTGAATGCCATGGCAATGATTCAGCAGAGCAATAACCTGATCACGCCATTCAATAGTGTGATTGAAAAGGCGCAGGTCGAGACATTTCTGAATGCGGTTCAGAAAACGATCCGTCTGGATTTAAGGCAGAATCGTCTGAGCTGGAGAAAAGCGGTTTCATTGACACTCCTGATCCCGCATTTGCTTGCAGAGGTGGAATTGCAAACGGCTCTCAAAGTGGAAATTGAATCTGAACTGGATGAACTCCGGCAAGTTTTGGATTTCGAAACCATTCCAGATTCGTCCGGTGCAGGGCGAAAATATTTGTTCCATAGTCCTGCTGGCTACTTTGCCAATGCAGAAACTGGAATCCTGATCGAATCAATCCTGTCTAAACTGGATTCAATATTTTCGATCGAAGAACCAGATGTGATCTCTGAGCCCATAGTTGATCCACAAACCCCCTTGAACTGACTTCCCAACACCGAGAGACAAACATGACAAATCAGTCATCTTCACTGTTGAATATTCATTCACAAAATCGTGGGCAAAATTACTTGCTAATTTCTGGATGCCTGCTCGTGATGTTGATTCTCTTTAGTCGTGGCCGCGAAGTTGAGGCACAGGTAGAAAATAATCTTGTTGTGAAACAACTTTGCGAACAGAGAAATCAGGAGGGTGATTTCCTCAATTACAATGGACACGAACTTACACAACTGCAGGCTTGCAAGCGATGTCATGGAGGACCTCTT
>DOCI01000351.1:42536-43015 GCA_003503535.1 Planctomycetaceae bacterium | reverse complement strand
ACTTTCGTCCACAAAGTCTATCGAAGAAAATACCCCGACGGCTCAGAATCCGATCATCGGACAAGACCTGATCCGTGCTTCGACGGATGGTTGGTTTCTCGGCAATGAAATGACAACATGGGAAACTTTCGACAAGCACGCGCAAGCCTATGTGGCCCTGGAAAGTGGGTTGGCACAATCGATGGCGACTCTGCTGGGTATTGTCGATGAAAAAGGAAAATCATTAATTCATCACGACTTGCGATGTCTGGCCTGCCATTCCTCCATTCCCGTTGAGAATTATCTCACCGAATTTCCAGACGACTGCAAAGTGACTGGAAAAACTTATGTCACGGTTTGTGCCGGATTGGGAAATTCAGCCGAGAACAACCGCTCCCTCAAACAGGTCTATGGTGTTAGCCTGCTGGCAGGGGTGAGTTGTGAAGGCTGTCATGGTCCGGCGGGCGATAAAAAAGCAGAAGACAAGGATGGTATTCGCG
>DOCI01000351.1:37392-42460 GCA_003503535.1 Planctomycetaceae bacterium | reverse complement strand
GGAAATTTGCATTGGATGGATGAAAACTGGCGTCATTACGATTCTGCCAAGCGGTATGCATCGGGACAATGGGATGTTCGCAGTTATGTCAACCGTGCCCGGATATGTGCTTCCTGTCATATCGGTAATGTCAGGCAGGGGAAAATTATCACTCACGAAATGTATGCGGCCGGGCATCCCCCTTTGCCGAATCTGGAAGTGGCAACTTACTCCAACCAGGAGCCTTCGCACTGGAATGGATTCTTTGACAAATCTCCAGAACTGAAAACGGAATATGCCAGCAAAGTGCTTCCCGATGTCAATCTGGAGGAAGTCTTTACCAGTAAGTCCAGGGTCGCCGAGCAAACAACAATCATGCTGGTCAGCGGCCTGATGAACATGGCTGAGCAATTGCGATTATCAGCCGACTTACTCGATCCTGAAGTTCACAGTCCCTTGCATCAAATTGCGGAACAGGACTCCTCGATTGAATTTCACAGCTGGCCAGAATTTGCCAACTACGCCTGCTTCAATTGTCATCACGATCTTCGAACGGGAACCTGGAGACAATCCCGCAAGTTAATGCTGAAACCTGGCCGACCTAATATTCATGAGTGGCCGCTCGCTTCAGCCAAACTGGCGAGCATGTATTTCAATGATGTTTCTGGTTATGAGGCTCAACTGAAGCCTTTGGTTCAGTCATTGAATGCCGCTCCATTTGGGAATCCCGTTTCCTTGATGGAATCGTCCAGAGGCCTTGCCGATTGGTTGGAAAAGAATGCCTGGGAATTGTCCCACAATCCGGTCTCCGTTGAGAAATTGCCGGAATTGATGACGTCTATCTGTACCTTGGCTGAAGAAGAACGGGATTACGATTCCGTTCGTCAGTTAATCTGGTCTTATGTGGTCACCTATGACGAATTTATGTTCCTGAATTCAGACATGACGGCTCGAATCATTCACCGCGATGTCAAAGAATCTCCCCTGTTTGCAGGCTGGTATGACAATCAATCGAATGAGATTACGGATTGTCTGCGAAACTTTCAGGAGCATGTCATGTTGGATTTGAATCGTTCTCGCGAGCGGAAAGTGTTGTCCATTCAAGGCATGAATTCGCGAAACGACAGCCCAGTCAATTTCGGCATTTACGAACTGGATCTCTCGGCTGTCTTTCCCATGATCTCTGCTTACGAAGCCAAAGAACTTCAGACGAATTTTCAGAAACTGAAATCGCTGAGTGAAAAATTAGCAGAGGTGCAATAAGTGATGGAACTGCGATCGCGTACATTTTAATTAAGAAATGGACAATCATGACGAACAGGCAGATTGGTGAAGCTAAATAAGATTCATGCAACTTAAGACTTGTGACAGTTATTAAAAACGTATGAATCGAAACCGGTGCAGGTTATCGTATTGGCTGTACTGCACTTTCCCAAAACTTCGATGATTTAATAGAGATAGGCGCAGATTCTTTCAGAATGAAGTCCAGTCGACTTCCAAGGCTTGAGGTCGGGATGAATAGTTTCCAGTTAATCATCATCGCATTTTTTGCCAGTCTTTTATCAGCAGGTCATTTTCTGATCGCAGAGGACTTCTCTGGACCAAGCCTTAATCCTCTGCCTGTTTTTCATGCTCAACCAACCCCAGCCAGGCACGATGTTTCTGAAAACCTGAGTCAAGGTCCCCTGCTCTATTTGGGGGCGGTCTCCTGCTCTTCCTCAAATTGTCATGGAAGTGTGAAGGCAAATGCTCCACTTTCTTCGCTTTCCTATACCATCTGGAAACGGCAAGATCCCCATGCACAAGCCTACCGCACATTAACGAGCGACCGCTCAAAGAAGATCGCCGAAAAATTACAACTGGAAGCTCCCGCAGAAAAGTCAGCGATTTGTATTAATTGTCATGCCGCTCCTCAGAATATTTATGAGGTTTCCAATTCAACATCCAACTCCTCGAATCTTGAATTTGTTTCGAACGGAGTCAGTTGTGAAGCCTGTCATGGGCAGGCTGCAAAATGGCTGGAACCACACCGAAGTTATGCCTGGAATTCACCACTCTGGAATGAATCTCGTAAGAGCAAGACTGGGTTCAAGCAACTCAAATCAACACTCATCCGCGCAGAAACCTGTGCGAGTTGTCATATCGGAAGTGCTGGACGTGATGTCAATCATGAATTGATCGCTGCCGGGCATCCCAGACTGTTATTCGAGTACACATCCTATATGGATTTGTATGCCCAACAGGCAGCGCATTGGGATATTGAGAAAGATCATAAACGATCAGATGGAAACAACTCTACTGAATCAGCTGATCACGCATTGAATTCCTGGGCCATTGGCCAGCTGGTCTGTTCCAGTCAAGTTCAGAAGCTTCTGCATCATCGATCAGAGAATCCCAATGCCGTTTGGCCAGAACTTGCGGAGTATTCCTGTTATTCCTGTCATCACGATTTATCTCGCACTGAGTCACCTGATCCGAACTGGCGACAAAAAGCTTTTGCTACAATAACAAGACCATTTGTGCGTTCGGAATTCTATTCTCTGTTTAATCGTGCCATATTGGAGTCTGCGGGTCTCAAAGTTGGCCACGATTCCATGAGCAAACTGGAATCGCTGAACATTCAAGTCTGCCAGATGAAACCACAGCATCGCGACCAGATTAATGAACTTTCTGATTCGGTTTCCAATCAACTCGATCTGCAAATCCAACAATATATTTCGCAGACGAAGGATCTCGATCAGTTGCGTAAAAATATATTGTCCAATCTACTGAATCAGGATCGCGTTGATTCCATCCAAAGCTGGGATGTGGCAACTCAATATTTTCTGGCACTCTCTCCATTGAACGCAGATCTGCTTAACTCACAACAGAAAATGCAATCGCTTAGGGCATTGCTGACTATTCGGTCTAATCTGGCATTTCCCTCATTCGAGGTGGATCGGCCTGGTACTCAACAGATATATCTGATTAACAGCCCGCAATGGAATAGCCCTGTCCCATTGTTAAAGATCCAGCATGAGATTGAGTCACTTCAATAAACCATTTCTGAATGGCTTTACACTTTCAATCTCCGTCTGCAAGCAAAGACCTTGCTTTCAAGTCTCCTCGCCTTTTGCCAACCGAATCGGTTGTTTGGCTGAACTTTACGACTACTATCCTTACCCAGATCTATCCCTGTGTCCACTGGCTTATTGCATTTTGACTTCTCGCAAGTCATTCAATTCAATTGGAATTGTTTGGTTCCATGTGGTGAAAAGTTTCTAACCAATTATAATTGCAATATGTTTTTACAAGCCGCAAAGATTGGATTTTGAATCAGACAGCGTTGATCAGTCGCAAATGTTACAGCTGTGAGATCAAGCGACGAACCTTGCCAGAATTGTTTTGCAAGTCAAACTGCAGAACTCGCGTATCGAAATGACTATGGATTCTAAAAAATCATCTGCAGATCGACATCCCAAAACCACACATGAGATCTCCGCAATCTTTCTGAAACGATATCCCCTGTGTTTTCAGAAGTTTCTCCGAGATATCGAACACGAATCTGCAAACGACTTAATCGTCTATCTGGAATACGATCCCGTCGAAGAGGCGGATCGTGATAAAGTTTTTTATCAGTTGATGTCTTATGTTGTGAAGACCTGTTTGGATCAAGGTACACTCAAAGACGAACAGGAATACACGAGTAAGTATCCCAGTTTTCGCGACGTGATTAAAAAATGCTTTAGCTCTCTGCTCAAGATCAGCCAGAAAACGGAAGTGGAAGAGTTCCTGACAAGTGGAGGAATGGGGGATATCTACAAAGGAAGATATTATTTGTATGAAGGTTCGAGGGTCTGGAATCCTTGCATCATCAAGATTGCCCGTCATGAAGATATTAAAAACTATCAACAACAGCAGTTTACAACGTACGGACATTCCATCGATTTTGAACAGGCTCAAAAAGATCTTTCCGATCGTTTTTTTCGAGAGGTGAATATCACCAACAAGATTGGACAGCCATGGGGTGTCCAGGCATACGAAGCGGGTTGGGTTTCGGGGCGTTCTCACAATGGCGTGTTTCTGTGCCTGGAATTCATTGACGGTTTGAATTTCAAGCAATTCCATGAAAAATTACAGCAGCAGTGCGGAGCAAGTTTGAGTGTGGGAGCGATCTGCGAGCTAATTGCCCAAGTCGCTGAGGCAATGCAAAGATTTCATAATTTCATCATCCATCGAGACATCAAACCTCAGAATCTGATGGTGGTTCTGCGGGGTGGAGACGGGCATCGCTTTGCAAGAGTAATTGATTTCGGAATTGCTAAATATGTGGAGAAAGATAACAGTATCTTCCACAACATTAGCGAGTCCTTCAACATAAATGATGTTGAAAATGCAAAACGGGAAAACTGTTTTCGAGGAACTCCAGATTATGCACCACCAGAACAATTTTTTGATTCAACAGGTGTGGATTGCCTGGTCGACCTGTATGCATTGGGCTGCACGATGTTTGAACTACTTGACGTGAGCAATGCCCCGCCCCTTTGCTCACAGGGTTATTCATCGGGTGCCAATGCACGAGACCTGAATGCTCTACAAAAGTTGCATGAGCAGGGATTACCGGAAGTTAAATTTCGACACAAAGATAACCCTAAGGTCCGACAAGTCCTCAAAAAAATGACGGCTCCCAATCTGATGCTTCGCTACCAGAATGCTGCAAGGCTGCTGGAGGATTTGGCCCCATTACGAAATCATGAACAGTTGGCACAGGCCGTACAGGCCATTGCTGACAACACGGAATACAAAAATCCTGATGCTAAGCGAAGTTGGTCGATTAAGTCTTTGCTAGGGCGATAAGAGCTTAAAGTGAAATTGAGACCACCTTCAAATAGTATCTGTAGTCGCATAAACACCAAATGTCATAAAACGCTGTCTTTGCTCCTGCTGAACGCTGCAGGTAATTTTTGAATATGCTCAAGATTTATTGCAGCGCGGTTGTTCGCGGCACGCCATTGATTAATGGCCCATTAGAGCATTTCTAAATGCAATGTGCCTTTACATGTGCGATTATTTCCCTGAAATGTTGTATTTGCTCAGGCAGAACGCGGAA
>DOCI01000351.1:37006-37242 GCA_003503535.1 Planctomycetaceae bacterium | reverse complement strand
GAACGCGGAAGACTGATTTTGGAAATGCTCTGGTTGACTCATTCAACATTCCCGAGAACAAACCAGTTCCCGAAATCGATGGCCATACGTGCGTTGTGTGCGAGGAGATGTCGTCATTTGCAGATTCTGTCGTGGATCTCATACTCCGTAAGGGATAGGACGCAAGGCAATCCGCCAACAGTCGAGAGCTCGTCAAACAATTCCAGAATGTCGAGACAATTAGCACGGAAGTGTAT
>DOCI01000351.1:35653-36860 GCA_003503535.1 Planctomycetaceae bacterium | reverse complement strand
GTAGCACGGAAGTGTACTGGACTACTAACAACGGTGTTACAGGTACGGATTACGATATGCTTGTCTCGTTCGTATCCCGAAGCGTAAGCTTAGACATCGCTTCTTTCGGACGTAAGAACGGAATCATTCGGAATCGAGTTTGAAGTCAAACTGGTGTGAACTCTTATCGACGGTCACTTTCAATTCCGTATCTTCGTTGTACTTGGAGGGGATGATTTGCTCGCCAACCATTTCGGTTTCTCCAGTGTCTTCACCACTATCCATCACAGGAACTTCTTCTTCATTGATGATGGAGGAAATGATGACATCATAGACTCCCATATTAGGACCTTTGCCCTCAGAAATTTCGTATTGTCCACCAACAATGATTGCACCTGCAGCTCGATTGCTTGAACTTTGGGGCTGGAACGATATTGTGCCATTCTCAATCGATTCTCCATTTAACGTAATGGTGCCAGAAACCGCTGCCCGACTCGGTCCTTCGTAGTCCGACCCGCCACAACCAAGGAGAGGAAAGGTGACAAGAAACAAACTGATTAGCAGTTGAAATCGATGAAGTCTCATGATTGGTAATACTTTGTTTTGGACAGTTAAAGAAAACGCAGGCGAGAATGGAAAATCACTCTCACCCGCATTGTGATCAACCAGAAAATCACAAGTTAAAACTCTCCAACGACATTTCCATCATTGAGTGTACAGAGTGCTGGCCATGTATGCCTTGTGTCGTAACCTGGATTGGCCTGATTATCATTTGAGCCATCGTCGTCGATGTTTTCACTCACAAATCGAACACTTCCGTCAACCATAGCAACCTGAACGCCCCCCCGATGTAAACTGCTCACTGCAGTTTGTGATGCTGTAGCATTTCCGCAGCAACTCCTGTTTCCTGAGTACCATGTATTTGGAGGATATCTGCCATCAAAGCCTACTGCCCACAGAGTTGCACTCCCGTCGGTTCCAAAGGCTAACGCACCCATCCCTCGAAGTTCTCTGCTACGTGTCGCTGCCGTGTCGTCTGATCCCCGCAGATTCATATGTCGTTCACTCAGAAAGAGTACATTCGAAGTCCCATCGGTAACATCCCGCATACGAATTTTCGACTTGTTTCGGCCCATGTCTCTATTGACCACGTAATTGCTTACAGCATAATTTGACAGAAAATTATTAGTACTGCGGCCTTCATTAGGGCTAGTGGGACAGAGATAGG
>DOCI01000351.1:30782-35606 GCA_003503535.1 Planctomycetaceae bacterium | reverse complement strand
GCGTGGGACAGAGATAGGTATCAACTTGTGATTGCAGCGGATTGGTTGCTCCGTTGTAATCTGCCCCTGCTCCTGGCATCCGACAGCCATCAGGTTGAAGCACATCGTAGAGTGCACTTTCTTCAATGAACGGCAGAATAAAAGTTCCCCAGCCCCATGAGTCACGATTACCGTTTCCGCTGCCAGCGGGGCCACCATCAACCCGTGTCATACATCGGTTCCACTCAGAAGGAGGTGAAGCTGTAGTCCCAGTTGTTTGCTGAATATAGCCTGGAGGGAATACACGGTGCGTATCATGATAGTTGTGCATCCCTAACGCGATCTGTTTCAAATTGTTCTTACAACTTGAACGACGAGCCGCTTCACGCGCCTGTTGCACAGCGGGCAGCAATAATGCCACCAGTATGGCGATGATTGCGATAACAACAAGAAGCTCGATTAACGTAAAACCGCATCGTTGCAGTGACTTTGAAAATTTGCGAACTTTCATTGTTACTCCTCAAGAAAATGAATTGGAACAGAAGCTAGATATTGGATTATCTTCAGAGAATTCGAAGATAGAATTTATTCGATCTTAACAGCACAGCCGTTCATGTCAACATAATTGTGTTTATTGTTATAAAATGACCGAGTCTGTGTGCGGATATTGCACTCTGTTCTTGACGTGGCCCGTCAGGTGTCAATACCCATACGTGAGAAATACTCTACAAATACAGACTCTAATTCATTGTGTGTCCAAAAATAATCTACTTCTCAACCAATGGCATACGTTGTTGTCAATAAATGACATCTGAAATTATCGACGGCAGATTCTCGAAAAACGTAATGAATACGCAAGTTGGAACAAACATCAGCTATTGAGAGATGATCGTTCTATCCACCGATATTTGGGGTTGCCAGGGGATTCAGGTGCTCAAGTCGAGCTTGGAACGTAACCGGGATTGTGACAATGGATGGCAAGCCGTTACCCGATGCCATTGTGGTTTATTGGCCATTGAAAATGGGAATCCATCTACTGGTCGTTCGGATGCGAGCGGTCAGTACGTACTGATTTATCTGAATCAGGAAACGGGGCTATTGTCGGTAATCACAAAGTCGCTATAACAACAGGAGATTGAATTGATACTACTGCCTCTGGTGCAGATCATACGCTGGCGGACGATTTTCAACCTCCAGAAGGCTACAGGGGCAAGTGGATTGAACAAAGGTTGGAGAATGACAATCAAAATGCAATTCCAGAAAAGTATAATGCTCAGTCTGAATTGTCCGCATCTACAATAGACGGCAGGAATACCCACGATTTTGCCCTTAAATCAAAATAATAATTCGGGTGCTGCAGGAACTGTGTATGGATAACCGAAGGTGACACGTAGCTGACGATCTTGACACACTTCATGTTTGAAATGCCAGCTTACACAGAAGGACAATACTCTTAGCCTACAATGCTTTGGGTGTCAGCCACCGGAGTGGCGGGAGCGCTCTCGAAGTGAAGCCTCCGAATCGATGTACTTCCGGGGGGCTTCCGCAGAAGCGGAGTGCCACGCCACCCGGTTTGAGTGTTTTCGGTTTTCATTGAGATCGCGGTATAGATGCTGAGTTTTATTCGTGATTGTTCGAGGAGGTTCGCGATCACTCTTCTAACCGAGACTTCAACCACGAATAAATACTCACCCCGATTTGCTGGTAACCGATGTTGTTGGGATGGACGCCATTGTTCACGGGGTACCCATTGACAATATCCAGGTTTAATTCGGTGGGGACGAGGAACAGGTTTTCTTTTTCACAGCCTGCGTATTTTTCGATTTGCCTTTGTACCAATCGGTGTTGAATTTTCTTCCAACCCCAACGACTATAGCGATCTTTGTAGTTGGCAAAAAATGCTTCCTGACGGGAATTCCCGGGTGTGGTCAAGCAAATTCCCACCTCTGCCTGTGGCACGGCAGCTTGCAGGTCTTTGATGAAGAGATCCGCCTGGGTGAACATGCCATCGATTTTTTC
The DNA here is from genome assembly GCA_003503535.1 of Planctomycetaceae bacterium. Classification (GTDB taxonomy): domain Bacteria; phylum Planctomycetota; class Planctomycetia; order Planctomycetales; family Planctomycetaceae; genus Rubinisphaera. The sequence continues at coordinate 33,608 of DOCI01000351.1, read as the reverse complement.
ATCTATGGCGTCCTGTTTCGCTGAAAAACAATCGTTGATACCCAGCATAATGACGACCGCGTCTGGCGTGTTGCCGTTGAATTCTTCTTTGAAGTAACGTTTGAAATCGAGGCCCGGCTTGCCGTCCTTGTCTAGATACACGAATGGGCTGCTGCGTTTACTATGGGTACCATCGGGGTTTGGCTCGTACTGCGAGACGAACCGTTGCCAAGTCCAGCCACCGTAACCTTCATGGGCGACGCCTGCGGCGGCTGATTTCGGTTTGTGCGTGCCCAGCATTTGCCATTTCGGATTTCCGGGTGTTGAGAGGAGCCGGGCGATTTCGTTGGAGTATGCGGTTGCGTGTGTTAAGCTGTCACCGATAATTAACAACCGATAGGTATCTCGATTGGCACCGGAATTAGCCGCTGAAACATGTAGAATTGTTTTCGCTGTTCCCAGGATCGTCCCGTTGGCGTCAGTCACTTTGACCGATAAAGGATGCTGGCCAACATCAGACGGTGTCGGCGTGATGGTCCAGCGAGTCTGCTCGGCAGTGCCGATTTCACAACGGACTTCAAACCGATATTTTTCTGGTGTTTCAGTCAGCACGATGTTGTCATAGTAGATATTCATCTCCACTCCGGGCACCGCGTAAAACGTGGGCGGTAACGTCAGTTGCAGAGAATTTGTATTGTCTGCAGCGGCTGCGGGGAACGCAGACAGCAGTAAGAGGAGAGTTAAACGGGTCAGCATTCGGGGGGAGTTCATTTTTTGCACGGAACACTCACTCTGGTATTAGCCGGGATTTCCCATTCGGGTTAAGCCTGAAACCTCTCCAGGCATAGTCCGATTCCTATCCTAACATCGCCCTCCCCTTCCAGTACAACGAATGCGATCTGTTATCCAAATTACGATAGAAAGAAAATCGCAAAGTTGATGAGAATTACCAGCTTAGTGTTAGAGGCTCAGACGCCAGTAATTTCGCATTTTAGCGAGGATGCCTGCTGTATTCGTTTTGGAATGTGTTCTGTTAGTCTCTGCAATGTTGCTCTGTCTAAACTTTTGTGCTTATGATCGCATCATGTGGCTTATACGACTATCTTCATTAGTAATTGCCTGACTTGGAGTGTATCGAGTCTTTGCATATCGACTTCATTAAATCCACCCGTCATCCTAAAAGATTCGTTTATGATGACCGACAGTGAGCGAGAGTTTCAAGTGTGGTGGATGGCATCTCTGAATAGAAATTTGATCCTATGAAATACCGATTCACAGTAACTAATTTACTTGTCCTGGCGGCCCATCTGTTTGTCATGGATTCGTCGAACTTAGCGGCCGACGAGTTGTTTCCCGATGAATTGGTGCATTTCACTCCGTATCAGAAGAATCCAGTTTTTGCGGGAACCGCAGCTGATACATGGGACAATAAAATCCGCGAGCGTGGCTGCATCCTGCGGCACGGTGGAATGTGGCATTTATGGTACACCGGCTATAACGACGAGCGAGCCGATACGAAGATGCTCGGCTATGCAACTTCAACGGATGGCCTGACATGGAAGCGGCATGCAGAAAATCCGATCTTTGACAAAGTGTGGACCGAAGATGTCCAGGTCGTGCATTATGACAACACGTTTTATATGGTTGCTGAAGGCGTAGGCGACATTCCACACCTGTTGACTTCTCCAGACGGGATCCACTGGACTGAGCGTGGCAAGCTTGATGTTAGAAATACCGACGGCTCCCCATTGACACCGGGCCCTTATGGCACGCCGACATTGTGGATCGAAGGGGAGACCTGGTATCTGTTTTACGAGCGCGGAGACCGCGGCGTCTGGCTGGCAAAATCGACGGATCGTAAAACCTGGAAGAACGTCCAGGATTCCCCCGTCCTCGACCGAGGCCCCGACGAGTACGATCGTCATGCGATCGCTTTGAATCAGGTCTTTCGCTACCGTGGTCGATACTATGGAGTTTATCACGGCAATGCTGACCCGAACTGGAAAGGGCCCTGGACGACTTGTCTTGCGGTGTCGGATGATCTGGTAAAGTGGAAAAAATATCCCGACAACCCGATCATCGGAACTAACAACTCAAGTGGTCAAATGGTTCACGATGGCGAGCAGTATCGGCTCTATACTATGCACCCCGACGTTCGAGTCTATTTCCCGCAGGACGCGATTTCAGAAGAGTAGTAGCACGCAGGTAACTTCCTCGTTCCCAAGGTCCTCCATCTGAACGCAAGCTCTCGAAGCTCTGCTTCGTTCTCACGGGCTTTCGATTCCTCAATCACTTGAAGCAGAGCTTCAACCCCAAACTTGTTCCCAGGGAGGACCTTAGGAACAAGTTGAATAACTGCTCCTTACACCTTATTCTTTATCCGCTTCGTAAGTCACCTTATTCACGTCGACTCGGAGTTCCTCGAGTCGTTTGGCAACTTCATCAGGAATTTCTTTCTGATAGCGACCGCCGATCTGATCCGCCAGGAAGGCTTCGATTTCGGCGTACATGGCCATGCGGTTGACCGGTTTGGCAAAGCCGTGGCCCTCGTCGTCTGCCAGCAGATAGCTGACTTCGTGTCCCCGATCTCGCAAGGCGATCGCGATTTGATCAGCCTCGGCTTGCTTCACTCGCGGGTCATTGGCACCCTGCACGATTAACAGTGGCTTCGTAATTTTATCGGCACTGAAGAGAGGACTCGCTTCCCGGATTCGCTTTTTGCCTTCTTCCGTGTTTGGGTCTCCAACCATGCCATACAGGAAGGCACGTCCTGCTTCCCAGTAAGGAGGAATCGAATCGAGCAACGTCGAGATATTGCTGGGGCCAACGATATCGACCCCGCAGGCA
>DOCI01000351.1:28093-30583 GCA_003503535.1 Planctomycetaceae bacterium | reverse complement strand
CCCGCCAGTGTCGCATAGCCTCCATAACTGCCACCCATAATTGCGACTCGATCTTTATCGGCAATGCCTTCCTCAATCAGGTACTTCACCCCCCAGGTAATGTCATCCTGCATCAGCTTGCCCCACTGCAGGTCGCCGGCATTGAGAAACTTTTTGCCGTATCCACCGCTCGCACGAAAATTGGGCTGCAGAACCGCGTAGCCTCGGTTGGCCAGAAATTGAACCAGGGCGTTGTAGCCCCAGGAATCACGAGGCCCCTTGGGGCCGCCATGCACGAGAATCACAACGGGCAGATTCTTCGCTTCCATGCCAACGGGAATCGTCAAGTAACCCGGGATTTCCAGGCCATCGCTGCTCGTGTAGCGAATCGGTTTCATCGGAGCCAAATAATCTTCGACTTCTTTAAGTTCTGGCCGGGGCGTGTATTGAAAAATTAGTTCATGCTTTTGAGCATCAAAGTACCAGGCTTCGGCTGCGTATTTGTCGCCGTGCACAGCAATTAAGAATTTGCTGTAGTCTTCGGTCGCGCTTTGAAATGCGATTTCTCGACCGGGAAATTTCTCCTGTAAAAACTTGTAATTAGCTTCCCAGGTTTTGTCCCGCCAGTAGTATCGAGTTTTATCATCGGTGTAAGACGTCGAGATAATCTCGCGTGTGTTATGATCCATCTGCAAACCGCCGAAATCGACTCGTTCCTCTGGATCGCTTTCCAAAAATTCCAACTCTTTGGTCTCTGGGTTCAACTTATACAAAGTCTGAAGATCCAGGTCTCCCTTATTGGTCACCAGATAGATGTTCTCGTTTTTCGCATCCCAACCACTCACTCCAGCATTCTCAGTGACGGAAGTCTCGTAGATGGAAACCAGTTTGTCGTCATCCTTGCGCAGTAATGTCGTATTACCTGCAGGGTCGGTTCGGCTGAGCAATCGAAGATTGTCGTCCCAGTCAAATTCATAGCCTGTAATGCGATCTTCATTCTGATAGACCATTGTCAATTCGCCTGTAGAAATCTTGAGCTTGTAAAGATCGTGCCAGGCCTTGTCACGATCGTTCAGCCCCACCCAGAGCAAATCGGGATTGTTCTCACTGGCGTGAACGATCCGAGCGGAGACATCCTTGAGCGGCGTCAAATTTCGCGAGTCTGGCGTCTCTTTGCCCTCCGCAGGTTTCGCATTGGGATCGACCGCAAACAGATTGATATTTTCATCGCCATCCGAATCTTTGACGAACAGAATATACTTACCGTCTTCCGTCCAGGCATATCCACGCAAAGGCCGTTTGCTATCGGTCAGCGGCCGCGCTTGATCAAAAGGCTCCGCAAACTCTTTTACCCACACATTCATGATGCCCTGATACGGTTTCATGAACGAAATGAACTTGCCGTCTGGACTCAGCTTACCACTGGAAATCTCCGGATTTCCAAAAAAGAGCTCCCGATCCAACAACGGCGAACCGGCCTGGGTTTTGATTTTAGTTCCTTGAGAATAGGCCAGGTTTGAGAACATGCCGATAGCCAACGGGATCGTCATCAGCTTGATGGTAAATGCGTTTATCATCGAAAACCTTACAGGAATGAGAGGAAGTAAGTTAAATAACCAAAGTGAGGCCCTGGCGGGTCCATCCAACAAAATGTCAGGACGCCGGTGGCCCCTACAGTTCTCGGGCGATTACAAATCAGAGAGATGTAAAACTCAAGGTTGGTTACTGATATGCATTTTACGGTGAATCGCTCGTTTTTGTAAACTCTCCCAATGTGATACAAGCGACAGCGCGTGTATTCCGTACTTTGCATCGAAATCGATTGCCCCTCGCAACTCAATCCGAACCCGGTCAAAAACGATGTCAATTGTTGAAAACAGTTGGATGACTCCGCTATGTCAGCCTGGCTTGCGCATTACAAAGTGCGGAATGCAACCAAAGCCCCTGGAAACTCGGATGTATGTTCGTTGCTTTTAAACGAGCTTCCGGTAATCCTAATAACACCAGAAATTGCCATTCCTTTGACGTATTTTTGATTAAGAACAACGCATGATCAGACAGTCAGTCCCGTTTTTGATTTGCATCATTTATTTGAATGTTCGGCTGGAAGCAGCTGAACCCGCCCCGCAGGTCTCAGCAACACAACCGGGTGTTCGCCTGACGCTCGTCGCTGAACATCCCGATTTGGCAACACCGACCGGCATCGATGTCGATGACAAAGGTCGGGTATGGCTGGTGGCAACGCACACCCATATGCGGCCAGATGACTATGAGGGACCATCGCATGATGAAATTCTGGTATTTGACACATCGCAAGCTCAAACATCACAACGGCAGGTCTTCTACAACTCAACGACTGCCACAATGGATTTAGAACTTGGAGCCGATGGCTGGGTGTATCTGGCAGAACGTGATCGCATTCTGCGAATAAAAGATCTGGACGGAAATGGGACCGCTGACGTCGAAGAAGAGCTTGTTGTGTTGACGACCGAAGCCGACTATCCACACAAC
>DOCI01000351.1:11706-27951 GCA_003503535.1 Planctomycetaceae bacterium | reverse complement strand
CCGATGGCGATCTTGTGTTTGGACTCGGTGAGAATTTTGCCACACCATGGACACTCGCTGGCACGGATGGTCCTGCGATTCATGGTGCAGCTCAAGGAGGAATCTTTCGTTGTTCGGCAGATGGAAAAAACCTTCGCTGGATCGCCCAAGGACTATGGAATCCGTTTGGGACTTGCGTGAGTGAGGATGGTGAGATCTTCGCTGCGGACAATGATCCGGGTGAGCGACCACCGTGCCGCTTACTGCATATCATTGAAGGCGGAGAATATGGGTACCGGCGACAGTTTGGCCCCGAATCCCATCACCCTTTCGTTTGCTGGAATGGAGAATTGCCGGGAACCTTGCCCATGGTTCACCCGACAGGCGAGGCTCCTTGTGGTGTCGTCCCACTAGGCCGAGGCTTGCTGGTTCCTTCATGGGGTGATCATCGTATTGATTTTTTACAGCTTCACCCCAAAGGGGCCAGCTTCACAGCTGAACTGACAACGATTGCCAAGGGAGGACGTTACTTTCGCCCAACCTGTATCGCGCAAGATCCCAACGTGGGCGGGGGTAAACGGACTTGGTATCTGGCGGACTGGGTCGATGGGCGATACAACGCTCATGGCTTCGGACGCTTGTGGAAGCTGGAGATCGACTTGAATCAAGCCGACTGGGTCGGTCCGCTCAGCATCGAGCCAGCAACGAAGGCAGCACAACGAGCAGCCAATTTGCGCAGCGGCAAGACCTTATTAGCCAGAGAAGAACTGCTTCAGCTTGCAGGCGACAAGGATTCATTTTTGGCACGCTCGGCGCTCGTGGCATTGTCGCGGACTGCCAACCAGTGGGAGATCAAGGATGTTCTTGACTGGTCTGCCGAGGATCGAGTGCAGGCCGCGATGGCACTCGAATTTTGCCAGGCAGATTCGAGTAAATGGCTACCACTTTTCTTAAAAGACAAGAATGAAGCAGTCCGTTATCAGGCACTGCGGTGGATTGCCAATTCAGACCTCAAGGCGTTTCTTCCAAATGTCGAAACGCTTTTGAACAGGAGTGAGATCAGCTTCACCTCTTTCGAAGCGGCGATGGCGACATGGAACACACTCCAAGGAAAACCAGAAGCTGGAATACGAGACGTTGATGTGTTGCTGGCACGTGTTCAGGACAAAAGCATAACACCACGACTGCGTGCATATGCGTTGCGGTTGTTGCCTGCGCAATCACCTGCCGCAGGTGAAGCCGACAGCCTGCCAGCCAAAAAGTTTCCCAATGGCCTCACACTCCAATTACTAACTGAACTCCACGCCGTGAATCACGAGGAACTTTCGCTGGAAGTGACGCGTGCGGCAGCAGGAAATCCGCAAGTCGCCCAAGAGTTGCTGTTGGAGATCGCGAACAATCAGGACCATTCCGCCAAATTACGAGCCGAGGCCATCGCAGGGTTAGCGGCTATCGCAGCATCTCATTTGGAAACGTTACTCAAACTGACAAAAGACGAACAACGTGTCGTGCGCGAGGAAGCACTTCGTTCCTTACGATCAATCCCACTTTCAGCAGAACAGAAAGAGGAGTTACAAGAACTGACGAAACGATATCCTGAGTCGTATGACCAGATCGTAGCGGTGTTGGAACCTGAATCCCTGAAATCCGATCGTCCTGCTTTCACCGACACCAAGGCCTGGTTGCAACTTCTTGAACAAGTGCAAAGTCCAGCGGACATTGAAAATGGAAGCCGGGTTTTTCATCATGTAAAGTTGGGGACTTGCTCCCATTGCCATCGACATAACGGACGAGGGAATACGGTTGGCCCTGATCTGACATTACAGAGCCAGCGCGCCTCTCGTGAAGCATTGTTAATGTCGATCCTGGAACCGAATCGCGAGATCGCTCCCGAATTCCAACCACGTACTCTCTTGTTGAAGGATGGTCGAATCTTCACGGGGATTCGCCTCCGTTCCTACACCAAGGAACAGATCCGCGATGCACACGGTCAAACCCGGACCTTCGACAAGGGAGATGTTGAATTGATCAGAGATGCAAACGTTTCGTTCATGCCAGCCGGTCTGGTCGATACCTTAACGAATCGCGAGATTCGAGATTTGCTTGAATTTTTATTGAATAACGACGACTTCGATGCTCATTTGAACAAACGGGATGTCAATTCGATTAAGACCTCGAAAAACTATTGAAAAACTGGAAAACCGAAGTCTCAGCCAGTTCCCTTTTATTGTCTGAAAATAGCCCGTATTTCGATTCCGCAGACGAACTTACGGGTAGGTCTTTCCAACACATATTACATTTGCAGTTAAGACCATTTTCAAATGGTAACTTCACCGCATGGACACCAAATGTCCAAAACGCGTGTGTATGCTCCTGCTGAACGCTGCAGGTATTTTTTGAACATGCTCTGGAATCACCTCATTTTTGGGATCAACATTTTTTGAACCGAATCCTTGAAAACCCGCCGCGAGTTCTCTCTGTCATCCCGCCGATGACTCAGTTAAATACTCCGTATCCTTCGACTGCATATCTGACCGGGTTCTTGCGGTCCCGGGGAGTCGATGCTGTTCAGGAAGATCTGGCACTGGCATTGGTGTTGAAACTGTTGTCATCGACCGGTTTGCAAAGTGTCTTCGAGCAGATCGAGACCATCTCAAATCCATCTCCTGTCGTCAGCAATTTCTGCGAACAGTATGATAAATATGTAGCTACGATTGATCGTGTCATCGCCTTCCTTCAAGGGGGCGATCCCACACTGGCGCATCGAATTATTAGTCGTATGTTTCTTCCTGAAGGGGCTCGATTTGACACACTCGATGCCTATGAAGACGAGGACGATGGCGGTGATCCTCTCGGATGGGCATTTGGAGCGTTAGGGGTTCAGGATCGGGCCAGGCATTATGCGACTCTTTACCTCAGCGACCTCGCCGACGTCCTGCGTGAAGCCGTTGATCCACGATTCGAATTTGTTCGATATGCAGAATCACTTGCCGCCAGTCAGCCGACTTTCGATCCGCTGGCTGAGGCCTTGATCGCACCCATGAATCTCGTTGATACGACCCTGCGAGATTTGACTCTGGCTGCCATTTCCCGACATCAACCGAATGTCGTGCTCGTGTCGGTTCCGTTTCCCGGGAACGTGTACGCAGCATTCCGAATTGCTCAGGCCATCAAATCCAAAGACACCGGTATCATCACGATTCTGGGTGGCGGGTTCGTGAATACCGAATTAAGAGAGATGACTGAACCCCGCGTATTCGACTATTTCGATTACATCACGTTGGATGATGGCGAGCGACCTCTCGTGGCGTTGCTGGAACATTTTCGTGGCGAGCGACCACTGCATCAATTGGTGCGAACTTTTGTGCGAGAGGAAAACTCGACGACCAGCAATTCTGGTGCAGTTCAATATATCAATCATCAGGAACCTGATGTGCCATTCGCTGAAGTCGGCACTCCAACATGGGACGGTCTGCCGATCGATCAGTATTTATCGACACTGGACATGCTCAATCCCATGCACCGATTGTGGTCCGATGGTCGCTGGAATAAGCTGACCGTCGCTCACGGTTGCTATTGGAAGAAGTGCAGTTTTTGCGATGTGACGCTGGACTACATCGGTCGTTACGACGGAGTTGCAGCGAGCACATTGGTGGATCGAATCGAATCGATCATTCAGGAAACAGGACAGACGGGGTTTCACTTTGTAGATGAAGCTGCACCGCCAAAAGCACTCAAAGCGATGGCGAAAGAACTGCTCCGTCGTAATGTGACAGTCTCCTGGTGGGGGAACATTCGCTTCGAAAAATCATTCACCCCAGAACTGTGCGAACTGCTGGCAGACAGTGGCTGTATCGCCATTTCCGGTGGTCTGGAAGTTGCCTCGGACCGACTTTTAAAGCTGATGAAAAAAGGCGTTTCGGTTGATCAGGTTGCACGGGTGACACGAGCCTTCACGGATGTCGGCATTCTTGTACATGCCTATCTGATGTATGGATTTCCGACACAAACGGTGCAAGACACCGTCGATGCTTTGGAGTATGTCAGGCAGTTGTTTGAGGAAGGCTGCATACAGTCAGGCTTCTTCCATCGCTTCACCTGNNGTAGCTTCATCTACATCAAATGTTTCTGTAAATGATTCATCTTTATAACCCATAGGTAGTAATGTTTGGTTAGCAATTTGCCATGAGTATTGAGAAAACTCTTCCATCGCTTCACCTGCACCGTTCACTCACCCGTGGGGAAAAAACCGGAAGAGTACAGCATTCAACTGGCTCCATTGCCTGCAGTTTCCTTCGCAAAGAATGACATTGATTTTATCGACCCGACTGGCGTCAATCACGATTCTCTCGGCGTGGGACTTAACAAAGCGTTGTACAATTTCATGCACGGAGTCGGTCTGGACGAGGATATTCGCAGTTGGTTCGAGGACAGAGTTCCGCGATCAAAAGTGAAGCGAGACTTTATTGCTCAAGCTCTCTGTGAAAAATGAACACAATGACTTTGAAAAATCGCGGATAAGAGCATGCTGCTTCATGAAGTGACATGCGATGTCATGACTCCAGCCAAAACGATAGTCATTCAGTTCTCGTCTGCAACATCTTCCTGCGAGAACAGCCTGTTTGCTTCATTCAACAGGAACGTGGTATCCATGAACGGTTCGTAGCCGATGTCCTGCCAACGAACCATGCCGTTGCCATCAATGAGAAACGTCCCGTGGAGCGGCTGATTCTCGAAATCGTCATAGACGCGAAACGCCTTGAACACATTGAGTGATTCATCTGAAACGAGCGGAATCGGGAGTTGCTCTTCGTTGTAATTGTCGATCGATTGCTTGAGCTTGGGAAGGCTATCAGTGCTGATGGCGATCATCGAAAGTCCTGCGTCCTCGAACTCTTTGACTTTCGGTGCGAAGGCCTGCAATTGTTCGGCACAATGCAGGCAACCAAATCCCAGATAGAAGATCACGATGTGTGGCTGCCCTGAAAACTCGGCAGACGAGCGTGGGTTTCTCTCTGAGTCTGACAGCACCCAACTGGGAGCAGCGGAGGGACGCCAGCGGAATGGTCCGAGAGAGTTGAGATCCGGCCGTTCCCCTACGTCGCCTGCAGGTAGCGAATTCACACGCCAATCGCTGTCGTAGCCGAATTCCGTGGCGATTGGTCCCAGACGCGCGAAGACGGGAACATCCAGATCGATCTGGGGTGAGAGTTTTCGAAGTTCTTCGAACGCTGTTCGAGAATCCTTCTTCATGTTGGATAGCCATAAGGTCTCAACAAGGATGGCCAGCGGATGCACTTCGTTTTTGTGGGAACTTATATTTTTTCGCATTGCCTTGAGTGCATCTTCCTGATCGCCAGCCAGCCATTGAACTTTCGCCAGATACACAGCATCAACATCATCAGCACCCTTCAGGAGTTCATATCCATACCGATAGTCGCCGTTGCCGACGGCTTCATGCCCATTGAGAACTTTGATTGTCGCGTCCAGTTTTTTAATCTTCGCCTTGATTTCTTCTTGAGCTTTGACAGCCAATTTCTTGGCTTTGTCCTGATCCGCTTCTTGAGTCTTTGCCTCATCATTGTCTGCAGCTTCAGTTTGGACTGTTTGCTTTTCTGCTTCAGTCGTTACTTGAGATACCAGCGCCTGCTTCCGGCGATCTAATTCCGCAATCTGAGCCTGACCATTCTGTATGTCACCAGTCTGAAAGTACGCCAGCCCCAGATACCTTAATCGCTTGATCTGTTCGTCCTCGTTATCGGTCGGCTCAAGGTAGGTTGAGTTTGCCAGAGTAATCATGTCATCCCACAACTCATAGGTACGCAGGACTTGAAAGAGCCTCTGCCGTCCGAAATTTGTGCTGCCTTTTTTGGCAAGTGTGTTATACCGAGGATGACGAGGTAGCTCGATCATATTCCTGGCCAGATCGATGGCATCGTGAACGCGTCCAACATGAATCAGATTGCGGATGAGCCACTCGTTGTTGTGAGCGAAATTGTGAATCTCATCCGGCATTACTCGATCGCGCATCATGTGAGCATGATCGACTCGTGCCGAAGCTTCCTGTTGCCAGACCGCATCCTCGTATCGATGCAGTTTGGAGTAGATGTGGCCTGGCATATGCCACATGTGAGCGATGCTGGGCGATGTCTGTCCACACATTGCCGCTGAACTCAAAGCCATCTCAGGATGTCGCTTGTCCCACAGGTGAATGCGAAAGTGATGAGCGGAATGCATCGGCTCGACTTCGAAAATTTCCTGCAGCAGAGCCTCTGCTGCCAGATAGCTCGTACTCGAAGATTTTGACTCCCACAAATGCAAAGCCAGCAAGGCCTTTGCTTCCAAATCCTCGGGATGCTTCAGGAGAATATCCTCAAGTGCCTTCGTGAAGGCATCGTTTCTTTTTTCTTTCTCTTTGCTGTCCGCTTTCACGTAGGCATCCAACGCGTTGATGTACATGACTTCGCGTTCATTGGCTTTGTCCTTTCGCTTAATCGCCTCTTCCATGAACCCTTTCGCACGCTCGGCGTTTTTTCGATTCGCCATCGCCGCCCCCCAGTACGTCATCGCGCAATCCGGATCGAGTGATGCAGCATGTCGGAAAGATCGTTCCGCTTCGAAATACCAGAACCCGTACAACTGGCCAAGCCCCTGGTCGAAGAAACTTTGAACCACAGGATTTTCTGTACTAACCGGGAAGCGGACACGACCGGTTCCTCCCATGAGATAGGCCTGCTGACGAGGCCCCTCGTTAAACACGTCGCCATGAAAAGAATGCCCCTCCAGGATCTTTTCGACCTCATCGGATTGTCCCTCCTGAAGTTCCGTCTGGCTTGATTTTGCTACGGTCGTTTCCTCGCCGGCGAGATTCGAAACGAAAATACCGAAAGCGAGCAAACATACGAGGGATCGTGGAAAGCGTATCGCATTGGACAACATAGGTGGTTCCCATCGGTGAGAATCGGCTCGCACGTACTCCGAAGTGAGGCAACAGGAATTTAGAGACGTGTGCCAATAGGTAGATTTCCCATGCTATCTGAATAAACCCAACCGATCAACTGCCCGGCTATCCAGCCAGGCGTCTGGGCAAACGCGTTCTCAACAATTCCAACCGGATATTTCCATATCAAACGCTGCGGGACTGGCCTGACGATGCACTTCTTCGATCGGAGAGTACTGACAATCAATGGTGCAATTGAGTCATTACTTTTCGGCGATGCTGACTTTTCTTCGTTAAATAATTACAGTATGAAAACTGAGGGAATTCTTGTCCGCCTGTCTTACATCTCAGGGGATGAATCGTAAATGCGAGATCGAAGCGCTTTGTCCTGCAAATGGTTTTACTGATGTCGCAATCTAAATTCTCATTCTATCCCCGAATTCGCAGACTATTCCGATGGCGTACGGAATGGATCGTGATTCTTGCCGGATTGATTGTCCGTGTGTGCTATCTGTCCATGCTGACAAGAACTCCGCTTTGGGAATACTATCATGCGGATCATGCATTTTATAAAGCCTGGGGGTTGTCGATTGCACAGGGACAACTTTCACAGGGCCATTTGTTTGAGCAGGGACCGCTTTATGCTTACTGGCTGGGGGTCCTGTATTATGCAGTTGGCGATTCTGACGCAATGATTGTAAGCCTACAGATGCTTGCAGGAATTCATTTGGGGTGCGTAATCTTCTGGATCGGACGTCGCCTCTGGAATGAACAAGCCGCAGTTTTAGCGGGTTTACTGGCAGTCATTTACGGCCCGCTTCTTTATTTCGAGGGGCTGGTCATGAAGTCCTGGTTATCTCCCTGGCTCACGGCTTGCGTCTGTCTCCTGATGCTCAAAGTACTGGACGAGACGAATAAAAACTCTTCCCGTTACGGGAATTGGGAGCGGGTCTTCTATTGCTCACTGGCAGGAGGATTGACAGGATTGCTCTGCCTGGTGCGAGAAAATCATCTTCTGATGCTGGTTCCTGTTGCCCTGACGATCTGGCTGGGAATAAAGCCCCTCTCACGTTTCCAACGAGCAGGGTTAATGAGTATTGCTCTGGTAACCTGTTTGTGCGTTACCTTGCCGGCGACATTGCACAATACGATCGTTGGGAGACAACTGGTGTGGATCACTTCTGGTGGTGGAGAAGTCCTGTTCATGGGCTGGGGGCCGGAAGCAACGGGATACTATCAAAATCCTTCCTTTGTCCGGCCAGATCCATTTCTGGAGCATGAAGATTTTCGGCTCGAAGCTTCGCGAAGATTGGGAAAGCCCGTCAGTTATGCCGAGTCATCTTCCTTTTGGAGCCGTACAGCTATTCAGGATATGTTCACGAACCTTCCGCGGTCCCTGCAGTTGTTGATCAGAAAATCGGTCATTCTGCTCAATGATTACGAGATTCCCGATAGCGATTTTTATGCCGTGGCGCAGCAAATCCATCCGCTACTCCAATACTTGCCCACTTGGAGCTGGCTCATAGGGTTGGCGATCATTGGACTGTTTCTAGGAACAGGAAACGATCCTCGGTTCCTGATCGTGGCAGGGTTTCTCCTCGTCCATGTGTTAACGATTTTACTCACCTATAACTTCTCTCGCTTTCGGTTGGGAATGACACCATTCCTGTGTCTGTTTGCTGCAATAGCAATTGTCTGGATTCTTCGAGGTTCAGAAAAAGGCCCCAGAATTGTAGCCTCATTTCCTGCACGATTAATGATGCTCGTGGCGGCATTTGTCATCTCGTTGTGGACCTGGATGCCACCTCCCGATTATCAGCAGCTGGACTTTGCAGCCATGGAGGAGAAATTTCTTAAAAGACTACAGGATCGGGAATCTTATTACAGGGAGGCTGAGGAACTGACAGAACAGAGATCATCCCAGAAAATGAATGCAGACTCCGCATATGAGCTGGGCATTGCCTGGATGAATGCACTGCAACCATTTCGTGCAGAAAAGTGGTTTCGTCATGGACTGGAACAGAATGCGTCTCACTCTCAGTGCTGGTTCTATCTGGGCGTGTTGCAGGCAAAGCGGGGACAGTTTGGCAAAGCGGTCTCCTCTTTTCAGCAGTGTGCAAAAATCGATTCCGCAAATGCTGATGTCTGGGCAAATCTGGGAAGTGCATATTTTCATCAGGCGCTTCAGGGAAATCTCACCTTGCAGCAAAGACAAAATTATTTGCTAAGAGCAAAAGACGCCTATCGTTCCGGGCTGGACGTTGAGGCCAAGAACACCACCTGTCTTCAGGGGATCAGGATGATTCAATGGGCGTTGCAAGAAGACGATTGATACGGTCAGATCAATAAAAAAGAGAACGACTGTTGCCAGTCGATCTCTTTCGAATTCTGATGACAGTGGACATCCACTGAGAGAATGTCAGATCACATCAATGTGTATTTTCTGTCAAAAATATTATGACCATTCTCATCCATACGCGGATATGCAGTGGCAAAATGCTTTAAAACTCACCAACAACCAAGCCGTCATTCTTGATTCCCAGTTTTTGATAAGTTCCCAAAGGGGAGGCCTGAGAGTTGATATTTTCGCTCAGGAAGTGAACGGAGCCATCTGCAAATACGAATTGAGCTCCTCCTTGGTGAAAACTTCCGAATCCGTCGTTGTCATTACTGGGGCCGGTGCCTGCTCCTGTATAAGGACGCGAGAGATTAATTGGACGAGGTGCGTTGACATCCCTCTCCTCGCTGTATTCGCAAAAATCTGAATTCCGTCTACGGCCCCTAAGAAATGATCTCTATATTTTTTTCTTCAGGACGAGCCAGCAGTTCTACCTTTGCGACTTCACGACTTTGCTCTGCAGAATCGATTGCAATAACAGGCGATAGTTTTCTCCCAGAATCAAACGTTTTTCAGCTTCGGTGATTTCGCAGGCGATTACTTTGCTCAACTCGGTTCCCAGAGAACGAGAGGGCAGATGACTTCCGAAGATGATTCGCTCGGCTCCGAGTTCTCGGACTGCCATTTCGATGAAGCCTGCCGTGGCATCGAAGCCGGAGGTTTCCACGAGAATGTTCGGCTGATCGCGGACGGCCCGAATGCTTTTTTCCCACTCTCCGCCAGCATGGGCGCAGATAAATTTCTGCTGGGGAAAACGAGCCGCGACCTGAGCCAGTTCCGATGGAGTCGATTCCCCCCTGCCCTGTTTTCCACCAGTTTTGAACCAGGTGTGCTGCATGACGACGGCATTAATTTCACCGATGCGTTCCAGCAGTGGTTCGAAATTCGGATGGGTACAGGTGAGTGCCGCTGGTCCACCGCCAGAGAAGTAGACACCGAGCATTGGTCCCTCGCCGACCCAGCGATCCAACGCCTCCATTGAGGCGGAAACATTGTGAGGATTCAGTTGAATCATCCCGAACAACATGTCTGGCCAGCGACGGAGCGGTTGAGTGATGACTTCTGGCTGGCTTTTCAGCAAGGCTTCCAATTCCTGATCGGTCGTTGTGCCGAGACCGACATGAGCAAAGTAACAGAGTTTCTCGAAACGGCCTTTGCGGATGGCGGGAAGCGCGGTTTCGATATCGGCATACAAACTGCGGGTTCCATCGCGACCGGGATGACTGTGAGCCGGTGTGAAGTAGGAATCCCAGATATGATAGGACTCCAAGGTCTCAACTGAAGGTAGTCCCAGGCGAGTAGATTCTGTCGTCATGATCGACTCCCTTTCAGCAAGGCAACTGCGTTTGCAGCGTAGATTGCCTGCAGCTCGGAATTGTCGAACTGGCCCGATTCATGGACCCGAATCAGAGCAGCTTCGGGAATGAGAAACGGTGCATGACTGCCGAACAGAATTCGGTTCAAGGGGAACACCTCCGCCAGTTGGGGGATGCCCGCCGAGCCGTCGACGCGGCTGATATCGAGAAAGAGGTTAGGCAGCTTAGCCAGTTGAGCAGTGAGCGCTGCGGGGAGTTTTGCATTCAAAAGTTGCACGGGGAGATTGGGAAATTGCCCCAACAATTCAGGCAACGGGGAGACGTTCACATCTTGAACTTGCAGGGAACGGTGTTGAGTGCGTCCATCTTCCATGCTGATGGCGATTTGCACGAATAGTCCGAGAGACTCGGCTCGCTGTAGTAACACGGAAACGAACGAATCTTTCAGTGTGTAATGATGATAGTTCGGATACAGGCGAATGCCCGACATGGCGAGTTTTGTTTTGCAGTCTTCGAGATCGCGCTGCCAGCCAGGGAGAGTCGGATTGATCGTGCCGATCGGTATCAACTCCGGAAATTTCGCACACTGTTGGAAAAGCCGTCGATTGACACTGGAAAGATCCCGGTGCAGTAGCCCCTCATAACTTCCAGCCCAGGCCTGTGTAATGTTGTACTGACGAAGTTTTTTAACCAGTCGAACCGTCTCATCCAGCGGCAGACGACGAAACGGCCAACGGAAAAGATGGACGTTCGTGTCGATAATATCAAGCGGCTTCTCAGTGGTCGCTGGCGAGTTCTCGTCGGCCAGGCTGACGGAGGTGAGACCAAGCGAGACTGCTCCTGCAAGTTCCAAGGCCTGCCGGCGATTCAGTAACGGTTTGTTCTTCGATCCGGGTCGATTCATGCCAGAATCCCCTCGATGACCTGAGGAGGTTCGAAACCGGTGAGACGTTCTTTTAAACCGCTGCGTTCTAAGAAAAGGTGCTCGTGATGTAAACCGAGCAGATGCAGGATTGTGGCGTGGAAATCGTGAACGCTGACCGGGTTCTCTACCACTGCGTGGCCGAAATCGTCGGTCTGGCCGAACGTCGTTCCGGGGCGGACTCCGCCACCTGCCATCCACGAGGAAAAAGCCTGCATGTTGTGATCGCGTCCGGTGTAGATATTGCCCGATTTTTGCGAGGTCGGTGTCCTTCCGAATTCGCCGCCCCAAATCACCAGCGTCGAATCAAGCAAACCTCTCTCTTTAAGATCCTGCAGCAATGCCGCGACCGGCTGGTCGGTCCGTCCACAAACCGCGCGATGATTGTCCTGTAAATCAACATGGCTGTCCCAGGGTTGTTCCTCAAGGAATAACTGGACGAACCGAACTCCCCGTTCAACAAGTCGCCGGGCGAGCAGGCAGCGTTTGCCGTATGACTCGGTTTGTTGATTTTCGAGACCGTACCTCTGCTGTGTATGTCGGGATTCTTTCGTCAGATCGAGAGCTTCATGAGCGGTCAACTGCATTCTCGCGGCGAGCTGATACGATTCCATACGGGCATCCAACTGCGGGTTGTAAGGCCGCTGATTGAGATGGATCGTATCGAGTTGCGAGAGCAGTTGCTGAGTTGTTTCGGTGACTGGGGAAGGCTGTTCATACTGACGCTTCAGATTGAGAATAGGAGCGCCGGTCGGGCGGAACTGGGTACCCTGATACAAGGGTGGCAAGAATCCGTTTGTCCAATTGCGTGAACCGTTTTTGGGCGGGCCGAGGGGATCATTCAGCACAACATAAGCTGGCAGATTCTGATTCTCGCTGCCGAGGCCATACACCGACCAGGCACCGAGCGTCGGATATCCCATAAACAGGCGCCCGCTATGAATTTTGTAGAGGGCATTATCGTGATTCGGATGATCGGTCCACAGGGAGTTGATCAGGCAGATATCGTCAACCATCTTCGAAGTTTCCGGCAAAACATCGGCCATCCACATGCCGCATTCGCCATGTTGCCGGATCCCGTACTGTCCGCCCATCATCACGCCAATGTCAGCGGTGCTCTGGTTGCCGAGATCTTCGACATTGCCGGGATAGGGCTTCCCGTCCATCTTGTTTAGCACCGGCTTCGGATCGAACAGATCCATCTGGCTCGGCCCACCATTCATAAACAGTTGGATGACCGAAGTCGCCTTGGCGGGGTGATGGGTCTGCTTCGGTTTGAGCGTGTACCGACCTTCTTCGGGATTGCTGGCCATGGCACTGGCGCCGCCGAAGTAATCGTGGCTGAGCAGATAAGTCAACGCGGCTCCCAGTAAACCATCACTGGTACGGGCGAAGAAATCACGGCGGGTGTGGGAGGTGGAGTTCTCAACGGTCATGAAAGAGCTCTAATCGATATAAATGAATGCTGCGGAATTCAGCAGGATGTGAGAGTAACTTTCGAGCGCTGCTTCCGGCCGTTCTGGCCATTGTTCGTTTAATGTTTTCAGGGCAACCAGTCCCAACTTTTCTTCCTGGTCGTTCGGTTCACGAGATAGGGCCAGTTTATAAATTAAGGCAATTTGCTCATTAGGGATTGAGGTTTCATTCGAGATACGCTTTGCCAGCGATGCCGCCAGTTCACGGACATGGGCGTTGTTCATCAGCATCAGCGATTGGGGTGCAACCGTCGAGACCGTACGCGTGGTGCAGTTCGGCCCCATGATGGGATAATCGAATGTCTCCATCAGCGAAGGAATCTGAGTCCGTCGATACTGCAGGTAGACACTGCGGCGATACTTGCCATTTTCTTCGGGAATGATGCTGACCAACCCGTCCCGATCGACAGAGATTGGATCGGGTGGTCCTCCCGGTGTTGTGTCCAGTTTTTCAGAAACCTGAAGCAGTGAATCCCGCAAAGCTTCGGCATTCATCCGACGTAGCGGCATCCGCGAGAGCAGGCGATTCGTAGGATCGGCCTCATACCGTTCTTGTGAAACGAGGCTGCTTTGACGATAGGTTTGCGAATTCATGATGAGCCGATGCAACTCTTTGATGCTCCAGCCGCGGTCGATGAACTCCAACGCCAGCCAGTCGAGTAATTCCGGATGGGAGGGGCGTTCACCCTGCAGGCCGAAATTTTCCAAAGTATTGACGAGGCCAGTCCCGAAATGATGATACCAGATTCGATTCACCATCACGCGGGCAGTGAGGGGATGTTCGGGACTTGTCAACCAGCGGGCAAAGGCCAGGCGACGGCCGGTTTGTTTCGTGGAATCATCGAAAGGTGAATCGTATGCAAACGGAGTGCGTCCATCCGTCAAGACTGCAGGAACCCCCGGTCCGACCAACGGACCGGGTTTATTGTATTCTCCACGTCTGAGTAAGTAAGTCGGAGAGGGTTCCCCGCGATCCCATAAGGCTCGAATCGTCAGAGGGGCCGCCAATTTCTCTTTGACGCCAAGGATCTGCAGTTCGAGAGATTCGACATGCTCCCGTGCGGAGATCACTGATTGTGGCTGCAGGTCATAAGGTTTGATCTCGGCGATCAGGAATTGTTCAACCAGTTGTCTCTGCTTCAGAGTGCGATTGTTATCCGCCACTTTCAGGGCGGCCAGAGTTGCCTGGCGATCGTCTTCGGATTGTTCGGGATAATATTCCCGCAGCGTAGTGAGAATGACATCCCGTTGTGCAGTTCGGAGTTGCTGTTCCAGGGACCGAACTTCTTTGAGAATCGGCGGATTCACCTCATTCACCAGTTCGCGTTGTTCCGGCGTGCCCAGATTGACCTTGCGGGTTTTGAAGCTGAGCCAGTCATGTTCGTCGAGGGCTCCCTGGAAGACCGCTTTCAGACGATAATAATCCCGTTGAGGAATTGGATCGTACTTGTGCGAATGACAGCGAGCACATTCGACGGTCATGCCCATCAGACCGGAGCCGACAATTGTGATGGCATCGTTGATGACTCCCAATCGTTCCGGCACAAAGTTCATCGTCCGCGAACCGGTCTGATCGATTCCCATTCGTAGAAAGCCGGTTGCGACCAAATTGTCGACCATCTCCTGGGTGATCGTCTCGGCATGTTCATAATCGACCAGTTCATCGCCCGCCAGTTGCTCGGTTAGAAATCGATCGTAAGGTTTATCTTCATTGAATGACTCGATGACATAATCACGGTATTTCCAGGCGACTTCGCGCAGCGGGTCGGAACTGACGCCTCCTTCCGAGTCGGCATAGCCAGCCAGATCGAGCCAGTATCGGCCCCAGCGCTCGCCGTAATGGGGAGAGGCAAGGAGCTCATCGATCATCTCGGTGTACCAGCTTGGATTGGTCGTCATTCGCCAGTGTTGCCAATCTTCATACTGAGGTGGCATGCCGATCAAATCCAAATATGCCCGACGAATCAGCGTATCCCGCTCCGCTTCCGGCGAGAAGTTTAAGCCGCGTTCCTGCAACTTCGCCAGAATGAAATCATCGACGGAATTCCCCTCCGTCGGTCGTTGCAGTGACTGATAGGCCCAGTGCTTGCGGTCATCTTCGGTGACCAGCGGGTCCGGCTGTTTTGTAGCGATGTCCGGCTCAATCGGATATTCCTGTGCCCCTTCGGCGAGCCAGGTTTTCAATGTATCGAGTTCCGATTCCGGCATACGGCGGACGAAGAATTTCAGCAGCTTTTCCTGAGGCGGACAGGCTTCCGATTCGATCCGTTGAATCATCAGACTCGCTTCCGGATCACCCGGCACCATTACTGGACCATTCTTGCTTCCGGCTTTGAGGCGGTCGATTGAACGCAAATCGAGCTTCGCTTCCTGGAGTTGAGCTCCGTGACACGCGGTGCAACGGAGCAACAAAATGGGCAGCACATCATGCTGAGTGATGGCTTCCGTCAACTGCACCTGTTCCTTCGCGGGAGCGCCAGCTTTCAACCAGTTTTGGATTTTGGTCAATTCCTCTGCGGCTAATGCTTCTTCCCCTTCGGGGGGCATACTCTCGGAGTCGAGCATCATCCATAGCATTCCTTCGTCCCAGCTTTCAGCCAGTGCAGACTCACCCGATTCGCCCCCCTTGTGCAGGCCGGTCATTGAGGAAACATCCAGGTCGCCCTTCCGTACGGTTTCACTATGGCAGTTTACGCATTTGCGTTCAAAGAGCGGACGGATATCCGTTTCAAACAACAGTGATGCAGGCTGTACTGGGGATTCCTCTGCAGAGAGCGTGTGCAAGTTGCTCATCAGAAACAGGCAACAACAGAACCACGCGGAAAGTATTCGATTTATGATGGGTAGGCTCATGAGGCAATTTCGAAGAGGGTGGGAATAGCGCGCTGAGCAGGCTGCGGTCACTAATCAATTTCTTCTATTCACCCAGATTACATCGAGATGCATTCTGAGACAAGGAGAATTGTCCTTTTGTGTAATGGCAGATGTTGATCCCCTGCCCTTCTCAGATCAAGCAGACTTCCTTTCAAACCACTTGCATTAAGCCCAACGTATTTTTCTGTCCTCATTCTGATCGATAGAAAAGGTTAATACTTAAACAGAGTCCATACGAATCGAAGAACTTCCGGGGACTTCCGCAAGGCATAGCGCGCCACCCCCGACCAAAAGTTAATCGCATTTGGAATCACTCCCAAATGACTGTGCGCAATTATTAT
>DOCI01000351.1:3298-11500 GCA_003503535.1 Planctomycetaceae bacterium | reverse complement strand
AAAATCACTGATCATTTAAGGATTTGATGCAGCATATCGAGCGAATCTCTCATTTCATGAGTGTCCAAAAATCGCGCACGCTCATGTAGGTCTCAACAGGCGTTGAGTGTTCATGAAATCACAGGCACATTCGAAGCCCTTCAGATCGTCGAAATCCCATGATCGATGACCAGGGCGAACAGATTTCGGCAGGTATGGCAGCAATCCGTAATCTTTCCCACGATGATCAATCGGAGATGCCGCCTAACGATGGTTTACCTATGGCATTTGAACAATTCTCCAAAGCCGCTTTTCGATGAGTGGCCCTCCAAATCGCACACTGTATTCTTTTGACAAAAACAATGAGCTGAAACAGCCCGAGGTGCTCAGCGAAGCCGTCAAAATCAATGTCCCCCAATATCTTACGAGACGATCCTGGAATTCAACCGTTACTGTACAAAATTGACAGAGAATGAATTCCAGCCATTGATCGGTAAGAGGTCATACAGGTTGGTATAAATTTTGCTCACGTAATATTTTCAAATCAGCTTGAGCTGGTTTTCAATCGAAGACGCCTATAAACATAATAAAACATTGTAGAATATAATAAACAGAAATGAGTGAGATTATGTGTCCGGCCAGGCCTTCAGGAGAAATTGATAAGACTGACCTTGAAAATTCGCCTGATATGGTAAACACGAGTAAAACAGATCAAACACCAGCTGAAAACCCTGAAATTTTGGACTCCGTCCCTAATCGAACTCTCAGGCAGGAATTCCCAATCGTTGGCGTTGGTGCTTCAGCGGGCGGACTGGAAGCTTTGGAAGCATTTTTTGACCACATGAGCCTAGATTCCGGCTTAGCGTTTGTTGTGGTTCAACATTTATCACCGGATTTTAAAAGTGTGATGGATGAATTGCTGGCTCGTCACACCAAAATCCGTATCCATCGAGTGACCGATGAGATGCAAGTCGAGCCGAACGCCATTTATCTAATACCACCCAAGAAGGAAATGATCATCTCGGATGGTAAGTTGCTGCTGAGTGATAAAGATCCTCAATCTGGACTCACATTACCGATCGACATTTTTTTTCGTTCGCTGGCTCAAGATGCCGGGGCTCGTGCGATTGCTGTGATTCTCTCAGGAACAGGCAGCGATGGCTCGCAGGGAATTCAGGATGTTCACGCGAACGGTGGATTTGTAATCGCTCAAGATCTGCAGTCTGCAAAATTTGACGGCATGCCCAAGAGTGCCAAGGCAACGGGAGTTGTTGACCTGGTCTTGCCTCCAGAAAGAATGGGAGCGGCTCTCTCTTCATACATTCAACAACCAGGTTCCAGAAATCTGACTGATTTCATGCCTGTCGAACCAGCCATGCTGAAAGGTTTTGACGCGATTTTTCAGTTATTGCGAAAACATTACGATATTGATTTTTCGTATTACAAACAGTCCACCGTCACCCGACGTGTTCAACGTCGCTTGCTCATGCATCAAATTACGGATTTGGATGAATACGTCACACGTCTTCGAGATGACTCAAGCGAGTTAAATTCGCTCTACAAAGATTTACTGATTGGGGTCACGAAGTTTTTCCGGGATCCAGAAGCCTTTGATCTGATTGACCAGAATATTTTGCCAGAGATTCTGCAGAATCATCGGCAGCATGAAGAATTACGCGTGTGGGTGGCTGGCTGTGCCACGGGAGAAGAGGCCTATTCATTGGCGATTCTCATTCAAGAGCACATGCAAGAAATGGCCAAGCCGCTCAATGTCAAGATATTTGCCACCGATGTTCACCCAACCTCACTCGAGACCGCTAGCGTGGGCATTTACAGCGAGGAAAGTTTATCCGAGGTTTCCTCAGAACGGCTCGAAAAATACTTCAAGCGAGTGAAAACGGGCTTTCAGGTTTCCCAGGATCTGCGACAAATGATTGTGTTCGCACCACACAACATTATCAAAGATGCACCCTTCACGAAAATCGATCTGATCACCTGCCGGAACATGCTGATTTATCTGGAGCAACCCGCTCAGAAAAAAGCGATTTCGTTGTTTCACTTCGCATTAAATACTCGTGGGGTCATGTTTATGGGACCGAGCGAAAGCCCCGGAGAACTGGCCGATGAGTTCGATGTGATTGATGAACGTTGGAAGATCTATCGTAAACGACGCGACAAACGTCTGCCTGTCGAAATGCGCTTGCCACTCTCTGCTGGATATGCCAATCCGCGCATCCCTCGTATGGGTCTGAGCCAGCCGCATGCCCCTGCCAATGGAGCCCTCTTAAGAGCTTATGATGAATTACTCAAAGAATATGCCCCGCCGACTTTGCTGATCAACAATTCAAGAGAGCTCGTGCAGTCTTTCAGTGGTGCTTCAAAATATCTCAAGCTGACTGATGGGCGACCTTCCACAGACATTTTTGAATTGATGCTGCCTGATCTGAAAATTCCATTAACAACAGCTGTTCATCAAGTGACAAAAAATCAAAAGTCGGTCAATTTTAAAGGAGTTCGAGTCAGACACGATACAACAGAGGAACTGCTGCGATTGACAGTGCGACCACTCCAGATGCGCAATGGAGACGAACAGCAATTCCTCGTCACTCTGGAACCAATGGAAAAGCCGAAAGCATTAGTTAAAGAGAACGATAACGAAGTTGCTTTGAATATGGATCTCGACGAGGCCTCCAAAGAACAGATGATGGCGCTGGAATCTGAGTTGCTGTACACGAAAGAAAATCTGCAGTCGACCGTTGAAGAGATGGAGACCAGCAATGAAGAGTTACAGGCTACAAATGAAGAACTAGTTGCCTCCAATGAAGAGTTGCAAAGCACGAATGAAGAACTGCATAGCGTTAATGAAGAACTTTATACGGTTAACGCTGAGTATCAGAAAAAGATTGCAGAGTTGATGGAGTTGACCGCAGATATGGACAATCTGCTGCACAGCACTGAAGTTGGTG
The DNA here is from genome assembly GCA_003503535.1 of Planctomycetaceae bacterium. GTDB lineage: Bacteria > Planctomycetota > Planctomycetia > Planctomycetales > Planctomycetaceae > Rubinisphaera. Next base: position 8,555 of record DOCI01000351.1, on the reverse strand, counting down.
TGATTTTTCTTGATCGTGAGTTATGCATCCGAAAGTTTACTCCCAAAATTGGCAAAACCTTCCACTTGTTGCCATTGGATATTGGGCGACGGGTCGACAGTTTCGCTCACAATATCGATCATCCGCATCTCGTCAACGATTTGAAACGGGTGCTCAGTGAAGAGTCTCCACTGGAGATGGAAGTTCACGGCGGAGATTCCCAGACTTTCCTGATGCGAATCTTACCCTATCGTTCCAAAAACAAAGTTGATGGAGTCGTTCTTACCCTCATAGAAATCAGCCGATTGAAGCAGGCTGAAGCAGACTTAAAACTTATGTCCAAAGTCTTTCAAGATGGTGCGGATCCTATCATTCTGGAAGATCTCGATGGCCGAATTATCGATGTGAATGCGGAAGCAGAAAAAGTCTATGGATGGAACCGTAATGAATTACTGGGACAGAGTTTTGAAAAGCTGGTCCCTGCGGACGAACAGATTCGTGCAAAGGAGTTACGTGAGCGTTGTATCCATAAATTGGGCTTACGTAATATTGAAACAATCAAGCAAGATATCAACGGTAATCCATTTCCAGTATTACTTACGCTTTCTTTATTGACGGATCAGAAAGGAAAGCCCGTTGTGATCGCTTCGATTGCCAAGGACATTACCGATCGTAAATTAGCTGAGGACAAAGCCCGCGATGCGGTGAAAAAACGAGATCAGTTTCTGGCAATGCTTTCGCACGAACTCAGAAATCCATTAGGGGCGGCTCTCAATGCCACTTACTTATTGGATGGAGCAGATGAAAAGGCCCTTTCCAAACCACTCTTTGAAGCCTGCAAGGTCATTCAACGACAGACACTACAGGTCGCCCGACTGCTGGACGATCTGCTGGATGTCTCACGAGTCACGCAAGGGAAAATCGAGATCAGAAAACAAGTCGTCGACATGACGCTACTCATTGAAGATACGCTCCAGGCCATCCGTCCTCATATCGACGCATTGAATCATCAGTTAACGGTGGATGTATCGTCTCAACCAGTGATTGTCGAAGGGGACCCCTCGCGGCTTCTGCAAATCCAGGAAAACTTGTTGGCCAACGCTGCCAAATACACACCCGAAGGAGGCCAGATACGACTTTCCCTCGCAAAAGAAGATGGGGAAGCAATCCTCCGCGTGAGTGATAATGGGAACGGAATTCCGTCCCACATGCTGGAAAAGATTTTTGAATTATTTGTGCAATCAGACGATACTCTGGACCGCTCTCAAGGGGGCATGGGGCTTGGTTTGACACTTGTAAAAGACATTGTCGAATTGCATGGAGGAAGTGTCAGTGCCCTTAGCAATGGTACCGGAAAGGGAAGTGAGTTTGTTGTGAGACTTCCATTATCACAAGACTCTCAAATGCCCATGGCATCCCAACCGAGTCTCAAAGATCCCGAAGCTTCCGATCAAAAGAATATCGTTCTCGTCGAGGACAACGAAGACAACCGCGCAATGCTCAAAACATTGCTCCGATTAAAAGGCCATCTCGTCCTGACGGCTTCGAACGGAAGCCAGGGAGTGGATGTCATTTTGCATCAGCACCCGGATGTCGCTATCGTTGATATTGGCTTGCCAGGAATCAGTGGTTATGAAGTTGCTAAGAGAGTTCGGGCAGAACTTGGCAATGACGTCTACTTAATAGCCTTAACGGGATACGGATGTGCCGAAGACCGCGAGGCTACGAAAGAGGCAGGTTTCAACACGCATTTGGTGAAACCACTCGATCCTGTCGAGTTAGACAGAATTTTAAATTCGATATCGAAATCCGAATGATCACCACATGAATTCCAAATTTGAACCTTCCAGTGAAACCAGCTATTCCAACCTGCTGATCGGTGTTGGTGCCTCAGCTGGTGGATTAAAAGCGATTGTAGAAATTGTCGATCTATTGCCGACTCATTTTCAGGGAGCGTTGATGATCGCCACACATCGTTCCTCAACTGCTCCAAACGTCTTGCCATCATTACTGCAAAACCACACACGACTACGGGTCAGTGATACGATTGATGGCGATAAACTCAGCTGTACTCATATTTATATTGGTCGTCCTGACGAAGTACTGACTGCTGAAGGGGGAGAGGTTCACATTGGCTTAGACCCGGAACATGTTCGAAATCTGCTTCGAATTGATGACCTGTTTACCTCCATTGCCAATACGGCTGGCAAAAATGCAGTAGGGGTCATTCTCTCCGGAATGTTATGGGATGGTGTCGACGGATTAAAAGCAATCAAGGAAGCTGGTGGAACCTGCATTGTCCAAACACCTGAAGACGCAACATTCGACAGTATGCCAAAAAATGCATTGAAATCGGTCGAATGTGATTTCGTCGGAACGACAATTGAAATTGCCAGTCGACTGGTAGAATTAGGCGCAGGCAGGAATTGCCAGTAATCGCTCCTGTTCTACCCGAGTGGAGCTTCATCATTCTCTGCCCGAATCACCTTCTAGCTTTCTACACAAACCAAACTGTCTGGATCAAAACATGTTCTATCGATCGTTGCCGATCTTCTTCCTGCTGCTCATTTGCCCCGGTATACTCCATGCGAATCCACCAAGTATCCCTCCCAGTTCGGCGGGGATGGCCTCTCAGCGACTCGATGCGATTGAACCCATTGTGAACGCAGCTTTGGCTGATCATAAAATGTCAGGGTGTGTTGTATTGATCGGTCGTCGAGCTGGAATTGTCTATCATCGAGCATTCGGCTACCGCCAATTGCTGCCTGAAAAACAACCCATGTTGCCAGAGACGCTTTTCGATCTCGCCTCACTCACCAAACCCCTCGCCACCGCCACCAGCATCCATCTGTTACAAACAAGAGGACAGCTGCAGTTTGACGATCCGGCCAGTCAATATCTACCAGAATTTCAATCTCACGGTAAAGCCCACATTACCATTCGTCAGTTGCTCACACACACTTCCGGCCTGCTGCCAGACAACAATTTGAAAGACTACCAGGACGGTAAACTCATCGCTTTCCAGCGGATCGATGAACTTGGATTGAGAGCAAATCCCGATGAAAAATTCATGTATTCTGATGTCGGCTTTATTGTGCTTGGCAGAATTGTCGAACAGATCTCGGGAATTAGCCTGGCTGAATTCACTTTGAAAGAAATCTTTCAACCTTTGCAGATGAATGAAACAGGTTACAATCCGCCTGAGACACTACAGCGAAAAGCTGCCGTCACCCAGCAGCGGGATGGGAATTGGATTCAAGGTCAAGTGCACGATCCGCGAGCCTGGCTTCTGGAGGGTGTCGCGGGACATGCCGGTCTCTTTTCCACTGCAACCGACCTGGCCAAATACGCAACCGCAATCCTGCGCACTTCACAGCAAGAATCGACTGCCCCGTTTCATCTGTCGATGGTCAACATGATGTCGACGCCTCAACAGGTTCCCGGCGGCCATCGAACCCTGGGATGGGATTCTCAATCGGCTTATTCTTCTAACCGTGGCGACTTATTCAGTTCTCAAGCATTCGGGCATGGGGGATTTACTGGGACCTCATTCTGGATCGACCCCGAACTCGATCTGTATGTCATTTTCCTGAGTAATCGAGTCCATCCCGATGGAAAAGGTTCTGTCAATCAACTGGCTGGTCGCATTGGCACAATCGCAGCCGCTGCGATTTATTGCTGTCCAGATCAATAAAATCAATGTCGTTGCATAAAGACGAGTGGCCCAGATTGCTTCGCTATCTGGGTGGACGAAGTTCATAAGAAGCTTTCAGTTTGATGATCTGTTCTGCAAATTACATTTTACGGCTGCGCCGCACTGAAAGAATCTTTCAGGGCCACCCGCGCGAGATGAGTTACCAATACACAGGATCGTTGAATGCATTGACACAAGCGCAGGTCCCTGTCAGTGTTTCAATGGACTTTTCACCGAGAGATTGACCAAGCCAGCCTTCAGGTTGTGAAAGCCGGAAGGGAGCTCTTATTGTCGTTGGAGATATTTGCTGAAAACCGACCTTCTGATAAAAGTCTGGGTCTCCATATGTAAGCACGAAATCGACGCCTCGTTCTCTCAGGTCATTCAATCCGTGACCGATCAAAGCCTGCCCAATACCCTCACGCTGTCGGTCACTACGCACGGTTACGGGAGCAAGGATGAATGCATCGCAGTTGTTGTCAAATTTGAGCCGCGTGAAAAAGATTGACGCAACGACGCAATCAGAATCGACGGCAACGTAGTTGAATAAGTCACGATCGTCCGTAATTTCAAGAAGGTCTGCTGCGAGTTTGCCAATCAACGCCCCCTCGGCTTCGCCTTCGCAGGTGGCAAACACGGACGTGAATAGATGCACGATGGCGTTTGCGTCTTCCGCATTGTGGTGTCTGAGATTCACGCGATTGCCTTCTCGCACATAAGGCTTACCATCAACTGGTTGCGGTGTTTGATGGTCCATTTGATTGCGGGCCGACCGCAACTCGGCTGCATGGTTTTGTTAGCCAGCGTTTTCCGTTGCAATATCTGGCATCTGGGGAATAGTCAGGGGCTTTGCGGGCTCGATTTGTGGCAACAAGCGAGCGCGAATGACGAGAGCACGCTCGTTCTTTTCAACGCCCGAGGAAAATGTTAACGGTGAAAACAGCCAGTCAAACTCAGTGTTCAAGTTCCGTGAATCAGGTCCAGAGCCCATACCGTGCGAATTGCTACCTACGACCAATTTGTTCTTGATCACACACCGGAAGTTGTCAAACGAAAGTCGCATCTCGGGGCTGTGATGCTGGTCGATCCGAGTCTGAAGTAGTCGTACATCATCCCACTGCATTTCGATGATTACGCCGTCGTTATTGCAGACAACATGGCTGGGACCGCCGGTTGATTGAATGGGAAACACATTTGAGGACACGACGAGAAAGTCGCCGTCATTAATGCCGTCACCCTGCCGGTATGGCTGTGAGCGGACTGCGATCTGAACTTCGATTGCGCAGTCAATGGCGGCTGCGCTTTCTGTCCAGACTGCCGTTTCGCTGCCACAAACAGACAGCGAAACCAGAGTGATCACTGCGATTGCCGAAGAAACCATCTTCATCGGGTAGAACCTCTTGGTTGTTGGCTAACTAATTGATGGACAGAATTGGCTTCTGCCTAATAAATTTTGAAATTCTGTATAACAAGTCTCGTCATTATCCACTTATGGATCGACGCCTGTCAACCAGTAGACTGCTTTTGAGATCCTCTTTGACTGCGAGTCCAATGAGGAAGCCTCTCGCAACCACTTCACCTAAG
>DOCI01000351.1:1525-3176 GCA_003503535.1 Planctomycetaceae bacterium | reverse complement strand
AACTCAGAGCCAACCATTAGTATTATCGGAATGAACAGGCTTATGTCCACTGGAAAGTGCATTTTGGATCAATAACGGCCCGAGATCAGAGTTGGGCGGGCCAGGTCCAGGAAAGATTGCCAGTCGCAATTTTACAGTTGGAAGTGGGACCGATACTGTGATGTCCGCTCGAAGTGTTGCGTGAGTAGAGACCTGTTAACAGTCAGCAATACCGCAAACGAAATCGAAGGGTTGAGAACTCTAATCTCCCTCAATCGCTCCCCCTCACAATAACGCATAATGGGGAAACTCAGAAAGCATTCTGAAAGTACCCCCAACGCAACAACAAGTCTCACATTTCCGGAACGTTCGAAGGGAGGGAAATCGAGGTGAAGTTTTAATTAATCGAAGCGATGCAACATGATCAAAATATTTGGAAATTCGTAAAATCTGTGAAAGGTTGAACGGTTTCACGCCATTTATAAGCAGGACGGGCCATTCGTCTCAATCGCTTCGATGGTAAGGAACAACCTGATGTCAATCATTTCACGCTTACAAAAGCAGCTAATAAATTCAGCAAATGCAGCATATTTCAATTCACACTCAAAACGCATGAGGCGGCGTGAATGCACGATGGAGGTCGCTGCAGAGTTTCTGGAAGTGCGGCAGTTGTTGTCAGCGACGCTGATTGACGGTCTGAGTGATGAATTTGACGATTCCACCACTCAGGAGAACTGGCAGCGGGTGAACGAGGTCGAGGGTTGGAATGCAGATCAACTCAACATTTTTGACATCGATCAAACGCAGGCAGGCCGGTTGGTGATGCAACCGAATACGGTGGTTTGGTTTGATGACTGGCGGGGGCCAATGGCTTTCAAAGAAGTGACTGGTGATTTCGTGGTAACCAGTCAGATTCATATTACTGACCGTGATGATATCGGCGGCAGCGATGCGGACGATATTCCAGGTGATGGGGCCTTTTCGCTGGGGGGGGTTATGATTCGTACCCCACGTGATATCACCGATCCTGCAACCGAGTGGGCACCGGGTAGTCGAGCTGATGACGGGACCAACAACGGCGAAAATTATGTGTTTCTTTCCTACGGATATGCATACAACAACGGTGCCAATCAGTTTGGCATGGAAGTGAAAACAACTCGTAACAGCAGTTCACAACTGCAAGTCACGCCGTTCGGGCAGACACATAACACGGTCACTATTCAAACCGCCCGTATCGGCAATTCCGTTATTACACTGTATCGTTTCCCTGGTGAAAACTGGCAGGTCCACCAGCGATACGATCGGGATGATATGCCCGAAACATTGCAGGTCGGACTGGTCACTTATTCCGACTGGGAGAAGGCCAACGATTTTGATCCGTTTCTGCATAACGGCAGCGTGCTGACAGCAGCAACAATTGCCGACCCGTCTCCATGGCAGGCTTTTAATCCCGATTTGACGGTTGGATTCGAATATGCTCGTTTTGTCCATCCGGATGTCCCTCCGGAATTGCTGGGAATGGATTTGACGAGTCCTGCCGTTACCGATGAAATGCTGTTGTCGTTCCTGGGGAACAATGCCAACATTGGTCCTTCAGGGCTTACCGAACTTCCCGAAGTGAGTGTCTCGTCATTGACAGATTTGATCGTGGAAGGGGATGCCGAGACAGCCT
>DOCI01000351.1:0-1420 GCA_003503535.1 Planctomycetaceae bacterium | reverse complement strand
CCGAGACAGCAGCATTTGTGGTTAGCCGGGCTGGTTACCCAACCGATCAGGATTTATCGGTCAACATCAGCCTGTCAGGTTCGGCCGTCGTCGATCAGGATTATGCCGTCAGTTCCTCAACCGTGGTGGTCATCCCTGCCGGTGCAGAATCGACGACTGTTTACCTCAGTACGATTAATGATGAACTTGATGAACGAGCCGAGTCGATCCAGTTGCAACTGCTCAACGGAAGCGATTATCTGGTTCAGGGAGCAACATCTTCCAGTATCAATTTGCGGGATGATGACACGGTACTTGATATTGGTTTGAATCTGGAGCGTCATGTCGACTGGGGGTCTGCATGGGTATTCAAAGATGCGTTTTTAAGATCTCGTCCGTGGGGAGCGTGGGCTGATAATTTAAGCACTGGTGAGCGAAGCTGGCAGTACATTGCCGGTGAAGGTCCAGGGCTTCAGGTTGATGAGCAGGGTTGGATTTCGGAATTGCCCATCTGGATGAACGCAGACGGAGTCGAATTTCAGCAACTGGCACAAACGGTCATCTTTACCGGGGCTGGGGATCAGCCAGCGGGAATCTATCGAGCTGAGTGGGATGGAACCGGCGTGCTCGAAATGCCGTACGTGATTGAATCCGGGGTGACCGATTCCGGCAGAAATTATGCACTGGTTGATATGCCGGCTGCAGTCCATTTTGCAATGACCATTTCCAGTACCAATCCCGACGATCCGATCCGCAACATCAATTTTTGGATGCCCGACTACAACGGCGAAAGTCTGGTAGTTCCGGACTGGCAACCAGGAGCCGCTACTTCACCGTTTCATCCGCTGTTCGTCGAGCGTCTGCAGGGTTTCGATACGATCCGCTTTATGGATTGGCAGATGACCAACTACAACGCCGAAGTGGACGAATGGCAGGAACGGAGTCAACTTTCAGATGCCTCTCAGGGTGATGCACCCGGATCGGCAGGTTATTATGAATGGATTACCAATGGGATTGCGATTGAATACATGATTGAACTGGCCAACGAACTGGGAGCCAATCCCTGGTTCAATATGCCGTATAATGCCAACGATGAATTTGTGACCAATTTTGCCACCTTAGTCCGCGACAATCTCGACCCGGAATTGACTGTGTATGTGGAATGGTCGAATGAATTATGGAACGGATTTTTTCCCGTAAACGATTGGCTGTTTGAGCAAGCTGGTTTGCCAGAAAATGCCGGCCAAAACATCTACCAGTTGGCTGCAGCTGAAATCAGTAACGATTTCAGTATCTGGAGTAATGTTTTTACCGGCATCGAAGATCGTATTGTGCGTGTGGTAGCAGGTCAGCAGAATAATCCGTTCGTACTCGATCAACTGCTGTTGAATATGAATGGTCAGTTTGATGCAGTTTCTTCGACCGCCTATTTTGGCTATCC
>DOCI01000350.1:31714-34497 GCA_003503535.1 Planctomycetaceae bacterium | reverse complement strand
TTCTTACAAATTGTTGAATTTCTCCCGTTTTCATTGGGATCGCGGCATAATTATACATTAGTGGGTGGCTGGGGTCGAAGCGTAGCGGAGCCCCCAGTTTTAACATTAAATTGTTTCACATTGAATTCATGGAAACGATCGCAAAGAATGCAGTACCCGCAACCAGACTGAAAATTGGTATTAACATCGCTTTTCCATTCATAAAATAAGCAGGCTCGAATTTCTCCGGGCCTGCAGACGAGAGACGACTTCTCTTTAGCAGTTGTAGGACGATTCAAACTCTTTCACTTCACGCTCGGCTTCTTCTTTGCCTTTGCCGTATCGTTCCTGAATCGTTCCAACCAGTTCTTCGCGACGACCATCGATCTTATCAAGATCGTCGTCGGTCAGATCGCCCCATTTTTGTTGGGCCTGGCCTTTAGTCTGTTTCCACTTTCCTTTGATTTGATCCCAGTTCATGACTGCCTCCTTTCAAATAAGTTGACCCGATTGCTGTAGTTTGGAGTTTAAATTCGCCCCAGCACAACAAGAATCACCACAATCAATACGATCAGGCCGACGCCACCACTGGGGCCGTAACCCCAGTTTCGACTGTGCGGCCAAGCCGGGATTGCACCCAGCAATAAAAGTATGAGGATGATAAGTAAGATCGTTGACATGGCTTTTCTCCAGTGATGTAAATCTTGAATGCAGCCTTGTGTCAACGACATCGTGACTCAAGGAACTCTCCGTGAACCGCTCTCAATTATTTATTTTTGTATCGATCTCGCAGATCACGGATTTTGTCGTGACCAGCTTTGACGATCGAATATTGCTCAGTCAGCACATCATTCATGGCGCTGCCAGCAGTCTCTTTCAACACATCTTCATAAGCTTCTTTGATGTGATCTTCTCCACGCTCGGCTTCAATTAAAATGACATGCGCATCGCCACCGTTCAGCTTGCCACGAATGTCAATCCAGGTGCGATGTACGCTGGCTGCGACCGAACCATCGTCCTCTGCTTCTTCACCATTCCATTTCACATAGTTCTGCAGTTCAGTCGCCAGACTGGATCGGTCGTGAGCGATTTGACTGAACAAGACTGAGAGATTCTTGTCATCGATCTCTTCAGCCGCTTCGCGGAATCCATCGTGGGAGTCGATATTCGCCCGAATCAGTTTCTGAATCTTCTCAACAGTTTCTTCGTTAAGGTCGTGTTTTGTTTCCAATGTCATCATTTACTCCTGAGGTTAATATTTCGTTGGATGTGTTTGTATTCGACATGCTTCATTAGCTGCTCATGCAAAGTGTATGCCGTTGGCTTCAGATACATTGAAACTGCTTTAATCAGTCTTAAAACGGAATTGTTCTGGTAGCCCTGCGATCAAGCTGGAAGATCGTTAAGCAGAATTCAATGATGTAATTGAGTTTTCATCGAACAAATCCTCCTGAATGCACTCTTTATCTTGATCTCCTCGATACCTTTAAGAGATGGCATAAAATATGCGAATCGACAATTTCATATTTACATTTCCCCCCTTTAACAGGAGATGCAATCATGTCACTCGATAACCTGGCTGATGCCTTTTATGACGAACTGCGAGACGTTTTGAGCGCAGAACGACAGTTGATTAAAGCTTTGCCTAAAATGGTCAAAAAAGCGTCTTCCGAAGAATTACGGAAGGCTTTCGAGAGCCATCTTGAAGAAACGATTCAACAGGAACAGCGAGTTGAAGAAGCGTTTGCCGATACCGGGAAAGCCGCTCGCGCCAAAACCTGCGAAGCAATGAAAGGCCTTCTCAAAGAAGCAGAAGAAATGATGAATGAACAGGCCGATGCAAACGTTTTAGATGCGGTGATGATTGCCTGTGCTCAAAAGGTGGAGCATTACGAAATCGCCACCTACGGCACCCTCTGTACTTGGGCCGAAAAACTGGTTTACAACAAGGCCCTGAAACTCCTCAAGCAGAATATCGATGAAGAAGAAACAGCCGATAAAAAGCTGACGAAAATTGCTCGCGAGATTAATCAGAAGGCAATGGATTAAGTCGCAGAGATTGACTCTTAATGACGAATAAAGCCGCTGATCTTGCCAATTCCTGGCAATTTCAGCGACTCTATTTATTTCTTATTCAAGGAATCCTCTGGGATTTAGCCTTCACTACTGACCAGAGTTTTCTTTCCCAGAATTGCATCGATTTCAGCTTCCAAAGAAGTCGTATCTTCCGAGAATTCTTCGTCGAGCAATTGATCCAGCGGATCCGTTCCTAATGCTTCCTGAGCTTCGGCGATCCGGATTTCGTTTTCGATCTCATCGGCTAGTTCGTTTGCTCGAGCCAGATCCGACTGATCCAGTTCGGGTAAGGTTGTTCGTTGTTTGAGTTGTTGAGCGACCGCCTGAGCTTTTAGCTTTTCGAGTCGATGCCCCAGCAATTTCCGCTGGTTCTGCCATTCCGTGAATTGTTTATTGAGAGCCACGACCGCTTGCTTTTGAGCAGAAACGGCTTCGGCACAGGCTTCGGTTGTTGCTGTCGATTCTTTCCAGGCAGCCAGTTTGTGACGTAAAGCCTGGCTGATGTCGTCCTTATTCACCTTCTGGCAGCCAACTTTGATCGTGGCATATTCACTGGCATCCAACCAGCCTCGCAGGTGCTTCATTTCGGTCAGCAGGTTATTGCTTTTCGATTCCTGACGTTCCTGATCCAACTCAGCATCCTGCAGACTGATATTCGCCTTGGCCACCAGATATTTCTGAGAAGCGACCTGCTGGTTCAGTTTCCCAAGCAGGACTTCGAGCCGATC
>DOCI01000350.1:27788-31637 GCA_003503535.1 Planctomycetaceae bacterium | reverse complement strand
TCTTTGACTCCGTTATGCACCCGATTACGAACCACCTGGGTGTATTCGCTGATCTCAGCAAAAGAAAACCCGACGACAGCAAATAACAGAGCCGCCCCGATCCCAACCCCAATCAACTTTTTCATCGCTCCGACTCCTGTATTTCATTTTTTTGATTTGATTTCCCGCTTTAAATTGGGAAACGAAGCAGTTGGGAAATTCTTCCCCCCAATAAAATCAAAAAAGATGAAATACAGAAAATCAGATCGAGTTGTGGATACCGAATTCTGGGGGCTTCGCTGCTCTACGACCCCAGCCACCCGACCATTATTCGTAGCAAATGCGGTTTCAGACGAATTTCAATTGCCCTTGAGTTCCCGCAGTGAAGTCAAAAATTCCTCAACGGCTTCGTGATTTCTGCGCGTCTGACGAACGATTAACACGCGGGCATTGGCGGTTTGATGGAAAACGACTTCTCCTCCGTTGCCATCTTTAAAACTCCAGGGGCCGGGCGTAGAATTCATGATGGCATCTTCAAACCAGTTCGTCGCAGCATAATTTCCGTTAAAACCACCAGTCCCCCCCAATCCTTCGTCAAACTGATTCAGCATGGTGACCTCGGAAGGCATCAAAGGTACCGATGTTACGGAATCTGATTTCTCGGTAGGATCTGCAAGCTGATAGAATCCTGACCCGCCACCGAGTTGAGGCCTGTTGGGACTGGCTCCACCAAAACTGGCACCTCCGTAAAAAACTCCCGAATATTCTGGTAGCGGTAAGGCGGGAATTTCATTGTGTGCAATCAGATCAGAAACATCATAAATCTGAATCTGCAGCATTTCTTCTGCCGCAATCTCTGTCGTTACAGTCAATACTTCATAATCGAGAACGTAATCGAGCGAATCCGTTGGCCATGACAACAGCAGGTCGAGGGCCGACTCCAGCGTGATTTCCCGACATGTGAACGAAATTGGGCTGTCAGGAGCAATACCCTCATCTTCCAATGCAACAATATCAAGCTGGAAAGGAATTTTTGTAGTTTCGGAAAGAAATCGAATGACTTCACTCAATGGCGTCTCTGAAAATTCCAGGAAAACCTTCTGCTTCAATGCTTCCTCATGCTTGGTCCGAGCAATCTCGACAATCTCCTGGTACTCCATCGCTAGTTGAGCAAAGTCACTTAGAGACTGCTCGTTTGCGTCATTGGATTTAGTGGCACGGTCAATCTTTCTGAGAGTTTCAAGTAAAACGGTAACTTCCTGTTGAGCATGCAGATTATGTTTGACCGAAATCAGATTGCCCCACTGAAATTCCAGTGGGGTAATTTCTCCCCCATCGCCATCATCTTTCTGCCAAAAATGATTGGAAGGATATTGGAGGACCTGGATCAAATGTTCCATGTCGTCATAACGACCTTCCTCCGCAGTAGACTCGGCTTCCATACCTGAGCTGTCAATTTCCTCGTTCTGATCTTTATTACTTCCAAAAGAGTCGGAGACTTCTGGTGATGAAGCAGATTTCTTAGATACAAATTCGTTGATGGGGTAAAGTTGCATATCCTGACTTTCCTTTACCTCCCAGCGACTGGCTATGACAAGACTTTCATTCCGGATCGTCCAATCGAGTTCCAGATAGCTCTGTTTGAAAAGATGATGCAGCATCGAACGTGTCGTGATCTGCTCACCTGTAAATGAAACCGGCATGTCAAATCTAATGCCTTCATCATCCAGACTACGGGCATCGAGAACGACAGGTACACTCAGCAACTCACTCAAATAATGAGCAACCTCTTCGAGTGGAACTTCAACAAACTGAAAATCATGCTTTTCATTCAAGGCATTCATCAACTTGAGTTGAACGGCATCGCGAAATGATGTTTTCGATTCAAATTTCACAGGTTTCGCCTGAGTCGTTTCCTTGTCCTTGTTTGGAGGATCGGCAGGAACATGGTTTGGCTGATTGAGTGTCAAAAAACCAGCAGCCAGCAGCATCAGCAGGATTCGTGAGCGCATTTCTTTCTCCTTGACGAGTTCTTCAGATTGAAACTCGACGACTGAAGCATCGAGCGAACATCATGACAAAAGCAAAGTTTTGGGACATTCAGGTCCGGCAATAGAGAAATTCAACAATAAAGAAATGCAACCAGAATCATTGTGCGACAAATTGAAACGGGAAAGAAATAGAAGGAATCCCAGTCGCGATGAGAATTGATTATGCTCGAAAGTATCAAAATTGCAAGTTTATCTGCGTAGTTGGAGGATTCTTTGAGAGAGTCACGCAGAATTTGCTTTTACCGTTTGGACTCAGGGAGTATTTCTTCGTCGATTCAGCAAGCCTTTCAGCAGTCCTTCAACCGCTCCCGCTCCCAATTTTTTGAGGGGAGCACTAACGACTTGCGGTTTGTCGAACGTTCCCTGCACTTTGATTTCTACAGGCTGACTCCGCAGGAACTGCGCGAATGCCCCGTTTTTTTCAGGAAGTAAATCGAGAGGAATTGTCAGGGTGATATCGAGCGTTTGATCCAATCCAACCGAACCACTGCTGACAACTGCAATCTTCCCTGCCTGGAATGTCAGTGAATCGTGATAGATTCTCTCGCCCCGTCGGGCAAATTGAATGCTTTGCTCAGGCAGTTCCAGCCATTTGGCGCCCTCTTTCAGAAAGCTGGTATCCCCATTTCCGCCCGCCAGTCCCATAATACCGGAAATGGGGGCAGTCGCGGAGACAATCATCGGCCCGGGACCGAGTCGACAGGAGTGGACCAGTAAAGAACCTTCAAGTTTGTCGGGAGAACCTGTTTGCATATCGAACACCAACGACTTAATGCCGAGCGAGAACTTCCCGGTGAGTTCAGTAGCATTTGCAAAAACAGGAGAGACGTATTTCAACCAGCTGCGACACATCGGTTCTGTGAATTCTACATTTTCGAGTACCATGCCCGGTTCCATTATAAACCGATTCGGCTGGTCTCCCTTTCCAAATTCAATGCGAGACACCCCCGCAAACTTTCCTTCTGCTCCGATAAGAACCGTAACCGGGACAATTTTCAGAGTATCATCAGCGTATTTTGTCCATAATTCGCCCCGTTCCGATTCAATTCCATAACACTCCAGATTATCCCATGTCCACAGGGCAACTGCTGAAAGAGGTTGCTCTTCAAATAAATTCTCTTTCGTTGTTTCTGGTGCTGGCAATTTCGTCTGAGAGTTCTCGGCGATCTTTGATTTAGCCTTAGTTTCTGGCTGAGGTAAATGTCCTTTCACTGCAAACTCAGAAAGTGAAAGTTTTTCGACATCAATGACATTCTGTAAATTCGGCGCGGCCAGTTGGAGCAACGGCATGATATTGCCCTGGCCGGTGCCGGACAGATCCAGCAAAGGACGAGTATTGCGGTCGAGAATCGTTCCCGCCATCGAAATTTGCCCTGGTTTGGTTTTCAGCGTCAAGGAATCCAGTTCGATGCTGTTGGCGGCGACTCCAATGGTTCCCGCAGTGAGTAATTCCACGTTTCCCAGCAATAGCGGTGAGATTGCTGCAGTTGGACTTTCAGGAGTATCAGCAGGGGAAGATGGCTTTTTATCAACGATGGGAGAGACAACGCAATTCGCCATGTCGCAGCGGAGATTAAACTTGCCGGGAGCCGTTGGGAGTGTGTTGTCGACCTTGATGCTGCCAGAGAAATTGGATGACGTTAATTCGTTGCCGGGAATCCATTCACTGGATTTCATTTTGAAATCCCGGGCCGTAAGTTTTCCATCGAATGCGAGTTTGAAGCCGTCCTGGAAATTCCCCGTCCATTTCGTATTGAATTGGCCATCCGTATTGGACGCAGCCAGATGCAGATGCGGTGCAAATTGCTTCAGCCAGGGT
>DOCI01000350.1:26559-27667 GCA_003503535.1 Planctomycetaceae bacterium | reverse complement strand
ATCTGGCCCTGCACATCTCCAGCAGTGACCTGGTTATTCGCCATCGCGAGTTGGAAGTTTGCACTGACTTTGCCAGCAGGCTGAGGAGTTTTGTTTTCTGTCGTCAGAATTGTTTCACTGGTCAATAATCCGGATAGAAGTTTTGCAGACTTCTGCAACTGAATCTGGATATTGTCGACTTCAACCTTGCGATTAGTCACCCGGTCGAAGACGGTGACTTTGCCATCGACAATTTTGAGATTGATCGGATTAGAACCATGTTTTAACTCCGGCCACTTCCAGGACCCGGAGCCAGACGCCCCGAAGACTTTCTCCCAGTTGGTTTCGCCGTAGGCACTCACCTCATAATAGAGTTCCGGCCCTTTGATTTTCAGTTCCAGCGACTCCGGTCCACTCCAGAGCAATTTCCACAATGGAGTACTGACTTCAGCGGAGGCGATTTTCGCCAGGGCTCCCCCCTGCTTGTCGCGGACTGTCAGCCCACTCACCTGAGCCGGTTTCCACCACGCGAGATTTGCCTGATCAATTTCCAGGGTCCCATCGAAGTCGCGCATCAACTCATCTGCGATCTGCTGTTTCATTGCCGTGGTCGACAAAATCTGCGGCAACATCGCCGCAATCCCCACAAGGACAACGAACAGCACCACAAACATTCCCAGAAGCAGACGAGGCCAGCGACGTTTTCGTGGCTTGGAAGCTACGTCCGCTTTGGGTTGTTCCTCGATTTGTTCAATTGTGACTTGAACCATATTTCTCCGCTCCATTTCCGGCTGCTATTTCATTCAGGCCGATATGCGAGCCTTCTCTTATGAATAGTGTGGCGTATGTGTGAGAAAATCAAGATGAGAAAGTAAATAACTCGTTGAACAGATGCTATCAACCAAGTGTGGCAAGTATGGGAAATCATTATTTTAAGCGGCTACAAGCTCGAAGCGCAAGCGAGTGTGTCCAATACTGACACTGACTCAGTCGCTTGCGCTTCGTGTTTGTATTTACCGATCTCATTAAAAAGAAAAAACCGACCGAAAAACTCATCAGTTTTCGATCGGTTAAATTTTCTCGCACGTACTGCAGATCAGTGACATCCGCAACCGCGGCAGCCACGGCA
>DOCI01000350.1:25703-26365 GCA_003503535.1 Planctomycetaceae bacterium | reverse complement strand
AATTTGCTGACTTCTTTAACCAGAGACAATGAACCGGTTTTCTGTGCAGTAACCTTAGACATGATCGTATTCCTTCGTCTTTAAAGGAGAGTTTGAAAATGCGAAGTGGCTTAACAGATAACCACTTGCTCATACTCTTTAAGCGAAAGAGGGAGAACTCAGGGGACAGAATTTGCAGCAAAAATAATCAATCTTTCAGTTAGAACACTGCCTGAAAAAAGAAAACTGTGCTACGAACGGTTCATCGTTTTGAGGCTTGCGCAAATTTTGAAAGCCAATAATTTTTGGTCCCGGCGAGCTGATTAAGTCAGCTGGGCTGGGTTCATCTGAGGTTCCGAACGGTATTTCAAATGAAATGCAGAA
The DNA here is from genome assembly GCA_003503535.1 of Planctomycetaceae bacterium. Taxonomy (GTDB): domain Bacteria; phylum Planctomycetota; class Planctomycetia; order Planctomycetales; family Planctomycetaceae; genus Rubinisphaera. The sequence continues at coordinate 26,002 of DOCI01000350.1, read as the reverse complement.
TGGGTTACGCGTTTCGCTAACCTGACCTGTGCACTATGTGCACATAATGCACCAGTAAAAATCCGCAGCTCATGTAAACTTAATACAGACGAATTTCGGAATTCTACTTCGCGGCGGCAATCCACTCAGCTAAAGCTGACTCGGGATTCGGGTGAAACTGGCGTAAGCGTCGAGACAGCGGCAACCCGACCGCTTGACTTGGGTTATTGGCGTACTCAATCAAGGCACTTCGGGTTTGTGGATTATTATGCAGCATCCAGTGCACCCAGGCCCAGGATTCCGCATAGTCGAGACGCTGC
>DOCI01000350.1:22035-25545 GCA_003503535.1 Planctomycetaceae bacterium | reverse complement strand
TAAGATGTTCGAGCCGTTGCAAATTGGGACGCCAGCCATTTTTCATCAGTCCCGATAAATCCTCAAGGTAGTCGGCTCGAGGAATGCCGGGAGCGGTTGGCAATTCAAAATACTCGGCTAGTCCTTCATCCAGCCAGAGCGGAACTTTGGGCAAAGATGCGTGCAACACACCGTGCGTAAATTCGTGCCGCAAGTCGACGAGAATCCGTTCGGACCAGACGGTGTAAATCGAAAGACTGGTTGAAGTGCCAACAAAATAAGCTCGTCGGGGCGGCAAGCCGGGATAATTATTAGCCAGAAATTTGTGATACGCCTCTTCATCTTTAAACAGGTAGACTTCGACTTTTTTCTCACCGAGTTTCAACTCGAGTGTATCAGCGATTTGTCGACGTACCTGCTTGAGATTCTGAATCAGTTCGTGATCTTCATCCAGTTTGACATCGCTGTGCAGCACGACATTTTCGGTTTTGATGTTGTATCGATTCGGAACGTCATCATTATTCGCCCGAAATGTCCCGGAACTGCATCCGCAGCAAACGACGCACAGTATAACCCAGCGCAAGCAGGAGGAACATAAGGGCCATTCAGTATGAAAGAGGGATGAAATTTGCACAGGAGGGACTTTCGTGAAGGGATCGCGAATCACTTTACTTTCGCGTGCGTTGTTCAGTCCCGCCGATTTTGCGGAAAATTGTATCGAGAACATCTTCTGCCAGGCTTTTCTGGACCAGATCACCATGGCCAGCTTCTGTCATTGCCTGAGCCAGATTCGGATGCTTCGCCCAGGTTTGGTAGTCCCAGTCGCGAATATCAACATAGACATCAGCCAGTTCCGACTTCTGCTTGGAAATCATGTATGTTGTCTGGTCGGTCTTCACAATGTGATAATTGAAACCCGTATAGACCAGAACTCCTCCGATGAGGATTCCAGCAAAAAGCGAAATCAGTTTCGTCATAGCCATAACATCCTTGTCACGATGTGCGGAATCTCTCCGTAAATTTCCCGCCCAGATGAGATTCGTATCATCCTGGGGCAGTCTCCCAGAAAGTTGCAATGGCGACAAGACCGGTTTCATTTCCCACATTGCAATGGGGATTCTATGATGTTCTGCAAATACAAGCACGAATAACACTCAGACAACTCAGCTCGTCCTGAAATTACGATAAATTATGAAATCTGACCTCAATTCACTCGAAATCCAGCCCGTAAAACGCCCCATCATCGGGGAAATGACGCCTCCAGGCTCAAAAAGTATCACAAATCGCGCTTTAATTATCGCTGCCATGGCAGAAGGCAAGTCCATACTGCGAGGAACACTTGAAAGTGATGATACCCGCGTGATGCTGGAGAGCCTGAAGAAACTGGGCATTTCCTGGAGCCGCGACGATCACAATACAATCACAATTCAAGGCTGTGGCGGGAAAATTCCGGCCAGTCAAGCCGATCTCTGGTTAGAAAATAGCGGGACAAGTATACGTTTCCTTACCGCGATGTGTGCGACTGGTTCGGGAACTTATATTCTGGATGGAAATAAGCGGATGCGGGAACGTCCGATTGAGGATCTCATCCACTCCCTGCAGGCTTTAAATGTCGATGCGACGTGCACAAACGGGAATCGATGTCCCCCGGTGAAGATCCAAACGCAAGGTCTGTCTGGTGGAACCGTAAAAATTGCCGGTTCCCTGTCGAGTCAGTATTTAAGCGGTTTGCTGATGGTCGCCCCTTATGCCCAGGGGCCTCTCGAAATCATTGTCGAAGGAGAGCTCGTTTCGATTCCTTACATCGAAATGACTCTCGATGTGATGAAACGCTTTTGTGTGGATGTCCAGACGGAGGATTTGCAATCGTATCATATCAAACCGCAAGTTTATCGCGGCTGCGATTATCAGATTGAGCCAGATGCTTCCGCTGCCAGCTATTTCTTCGCGGCTGCTGCAATCACCAAAGGAAAAGTTACTATCCCCGGTTTGAGCCGCAGTGCCATGCAGGGAGATGTTCATTTTGTCGACGTACTGGAGGAAATGGGCTGCGAAGTCACCTGGGAAGACAATTCCATCACTGTTCAGGGGCGAAAACTCCAGGGCATTGACATCGATATGAATGCGATCAGCGACACTGCCCAAACTCTCGCAGCAGTTGCCGTGTTCGCAGAAGGTCCAACCCACGTGCGGAATGTCGCCCATATGCGAATCAAGGAAACGGATCGTGTTGCCGCGGTCGTCACAGAATTGAAGCGACTGGGCATCCACGTTGAAGAACATCCAGACGGCTTCACCATTTACCCCGGCCCCATAACACCTTCCAGCATAAAGACATACGACGATCACCGCATGGCCATGAGCTTCAGCCTGATCGGCCTGATGACGCCAGGCATTCAAATTGAAGACCCCGGCTGCACGGCGAAAACCTATCCTCACTATTTTGAGGACCTGCAGAAGCTGTGTGAATCTGCCATGTGAATATCAGGCGAGCCATGCCAGTAATGGCACAGGTATTCCCACGATCATTGTTGAAAGTGATTCTAAATTGCTGGGATCATATCGATGTGTGATAATATGAAAGTCGAAAACAAACGGATCTATCCGAGTCATGACTGACCCGGCTCACCAGAGCAGAATCCCTGTATTCCCGAGAAATTCCCAGCGAGGATGGGGGATTGTTTCGTCCGTTTATTGACCCTGATGAACAGTCTTGGATACACTGGACGTTTTCGCAAGTCATTATCGAGTAGGAAAATAACGCATTGTTCGCGATCATCAGTGACATTCACGGAAATCTCGAAGCGTTGCAGGCCGTACTGGCTGACATCGCCAGTAAAGATATTTCGAAATTGTATTGCCTGGGAGATATCATTGGATACGGTCCCAATCCCGGCGAATGTATTGATCTGGTGATGGAAAAAGCACAGGTCACTATCCTTGGCAATCACGATCAGGCGGCGATGTTCGATCCCGAAGGCTTCAACGCAGGAGCAGAACGGGCGATTTTTTGGACGCGTAAACAACTCGAGATTGGCGATCAGTCCAAGAACGAGCGACGCTGGGAATTCCTCGGAGAGTTACCCCGTTTACGTCGTGAAGAGAAATATATGTTCGTGCATGGCTCGGCACGAAATCCATTGAATGAATATGTCTTCCCCGAAGATATTTATCATCAACGCAAAATGGAACGGATTTTCAGTCTGGTGGAACGGCATTGTTTTCAGGGTCATACCCATATTCCGGGTGTTTTCACGGATGACCTCAATTTTCTTGCACCCGAAGAGATTGATTTCCGTTACGAACTCGGAGAGCACAAAGCGTTGATCAATGTTGGCTCAGTTGGCCAGCCACGAAATGGAGATTCCCGCTCGTCATACGTCATTGTGGATGAGGGGACGATTCATTTTCAACGAGTCGTTTATGATTATAAGAAGACGGCAGAGAAGATTTATCAGATTCCCGAACTCGATAATTTTTTGGGAGATCGACTGGGAGAAGGTCGCTGATAAGCAGTATGAGGACCTGCGC
>DOCI01000350.1:18543-21930 GCA_003503535.1 Planctomycetaceae bacterium | reverse complement strand
CGGTTTCCGGACATCGATTGTGGATATCCTCCCGTCATAGACTTATGGCGTAATGCTGATGTATGTCCGAAGTGTCGCAGTTCACGACATGTTTCTCCCCAGTAGACTTTATCACGGTTAGATTACTGCGGAAATTGATTTTCGCAGATACTATTTTGAAGAAGAGTTTCGATCGATGGATCAACAACGGCGTCTGGTAACGTTTTTTCTGCTCTCGATGGGCGTGATGTTCCTCTGGTTCAATCACGGCTTGCCGTTTTTCTTTCCGGAATTGACAAAGCAGAAAGCCGCCCAGCAAATCGCGGCTCAAAAAGAAAAAGAGGCTCAAAACGAGGTCGGCCCCCCTGCCGGAACGAGCAGTCCGTCTAATCCGAACCTCTCTCAGAATGGTGCAAGTTCCGCAGAGAAACTCAATTCCGATACAACTGCTCAAGCAGATCCGAAACCTGAGGAAATCAAACTCGAAGAATTCCCTTCGCGTCTGATTACCCTGGGCAGCAGTGACCTGAAATCGAAAGATTACATGCAGGTCGATTTGACTTCACAGGGAGCAGCGGTGCTGTCACTGCAGTTGAATGATCCCCGCTATCGCGAACTGACGGACCGGAATCAGCCGCTGCATTTACTCGGAACGGTCGAGGGAAGTTCACGCGTCAGCTTCGATATGAAAAGCGGAGCCGTCGATCATTTGCTCATGGAGTACGGCAAGACTCTCGAAACGGTCAATTGGAGAGTCGATGATGCCTCGTTGACCGATCATTCTGTAACCTTCGAATATCCCTCACCCGATGGAAAACTCCTGCTCCGGAAAACATACTCGTTTGAACCTGGCGATCCTGCCAAAAGGGATACGTTCTCCAAAGGTTATCAGCTCAACGTCAAACTCGATTTTGTCAACCTGAGCGATCAACCTCTCGAATTGCAATACGACCTGCAGGGCCCAGTCGGCTTTCCGCTTGAGAATGAAGAAAATACGCGTCGCTATCTGGCCATTCAAGCTGGCTTTGATAGCGGCAGTAGTGTCCGGCACGAACAGGTTCAGGCCAGCGAAATCGCCAAACAGGCAGCCGCAGGAGAAATTGAAAACTTCAAGGCTCCTCTACGATATCTGGGAGTCGATGGGCAATACTTTGCCACTCTTTTAGCCCCTCAGGAAGATCAGACAGAGAACAATTGGATCAAAATCGCTCAGCCGTTGTTGCTGAAAAAACGAACGAAAAAAGAGTACAGCCAGATTAGTTTCTCTCTGGAATCCAATCCCGTAAAAATTGAGCCTCAGCAAACGGTCACTCAAGAATACACGCTCTTTGCCGGTCCCAAACGGATTGCTCTGCTGCAGCCGTTCAGTGCCGAAGACATGATTGAATATGGCTGGTTCGGCTGGCTTGTCAAAATCATGATGGCGATTCTCGGCTTCGTTCATAACAGTCTGATGCTTCCCTACGGCATTGCCATTATCATGCTGACCGTGATGGTGCGAGCCTGTATGTATCCCATCTCTCGCAAGCACGCCTTGGCTGCTAAGCGGATGAAAGAGTTGCAGCCAAAGTTTGAGGAAGCCAAAAAGAAATACGAGAACGACAAAGAAAAACTGGCCAAGGCTCAGATGGATCTGATGAAAGAAAGCGGATTCTTCGCCGGCTGTCTGCCGATGATCCTGCAGATTCCGATTTTCATCAGCCTGTATCAATCGTTATACATTTCCGTCGATTTGCGAATGGCTCAGTTCCTCTGGATCGACAATCTGGCTGCTCCCGACCATCTGTTTACCATGCCATTTGCTCTCCCATGGCTGGGCACGAGCTTTAATCTGCTGCCGATGCTGACCGTCTGTCTGTTTATTGTCCAACAGAAAATGTTCGCTCCGCCACCTGCCAATGAAGAGCAAGCCCTGCAACAGAAAATGATGGGCTACATGATGATCTTCATCGGTTTCATGTTCTACAAAGTGCCAGCAGGTTTGTGCATCTACTTTATTGCGTCCTCAATGTGGGCAATCGCCGAACGAAAAATCCTCGACTTCCACGATACGACTGCTGAAACGCTCAGTAAGAAAAAAGCGGAGAACTTCAAGAAACCTGTGAATCAGGACGCTGGCGATAAAAAAGCGGGCTGGCTGCAAAACAAGATGGCGGCTCTGGATGCCGCGGCGAATCCGTCGAATAAGAAGTCTCAACTCAAACCGGTTGAAGACACGAAAAAAGGGAAATCGAAGTTGAAGTAGTTGGCCGCATACGTTTGAAGATATAGTGCTTACAACCGGTAAAATTCTATTTGACGCTGAACATTCAACTCTCAAACTTAAACCTTCAACCCAACGAGCCCCATGTTCGGCGAAAATCTGCCCCTCAGACCGATCGCTTTGCTTTGCCGTTCGTTGAGTACGCTCCTCGAAACGGGTGTCTCTGCACACAAATCGTTTTTGATTGCCGGAGAAAAAGCAGCAGACGTTCGGGTGCGTCGAGCCACGATGCAGATTGCTGAAGAACTCCAAAAGGGATCCGACATTGCGACGGCTCTAAAAGATCAGCATATTTTTCCGACGTTAATGATCAACATGGTCGATGTGGCCGAGCGAACCGGAGCTTTACCCGAGATTCTGACCGGACTGGCCAATCATTACGACAATCTGCTGCGTCTGAAAAAAGATTTTTATTCCGCAATTGCCTGGCCAATTCTGCAATTGATCATGGCCGTCTTCGTCATTGCCGGCCTCATTTTTCTCCTGGGCTGGATTGCCAACGCTCAAGGTGGTGAAGCGATTGATGTTCTCGGTTGGGGACTGACGGGAACTTCCGGTGCATTAATCTGGTTGGGAATGGTTTTTGGAACTGCAGCCGGGGCGTTTATTCTGTTTAAGTTTCTTCGAGCGAACTTTGCCGGTCAAAAATATATGGATCGCATTTTGATGCGAGTTCCCGTCCTCGGCTATTGCATGCGGTCTTTTGCGATTGCCCGTTTCGCCTGGGCTTACCATCTCACGCAGAATGCGGGAATGCCCATTGATGAAAGTATCGAAGCCTCAATGATGGCGACCAACAATGGAGCCTTCATCGGAGAGGGGCCTCGAATCGTGTACTGGATTCAGGAAGGCTCAACAGTTACGGAAGCACTTCGGCAGTCCGAATTGTTCCCCCGGGATGTGATTGAGATGATCCACGTTGGCGAGACGTCTGGAACAGTGCCGGAAATGCTCGATCGTCTCAGCCCGCAATTCGAAGATCAGGCCCGCAGAGCTCTCGATGCTCTCGCAGGAGCCCTCGGCTGGACAGTCTGGGTGATTGTCGCCGGCTTTATCATCTTCGTAATCTTCAGCGTGATGTTCTGGTATATAGGGCTGATCAACGATTTGCTGTAAGCATGATTCCTGGCTCGTCAAAACAAGGG
>DOCI01000350.1:17355-18370 GCA_003503535.1 Planctomycetaceae bacterium | reverse complement strand
GCGGAGCGCCCCCGCCACCCACTTTATGTATACGGTTTACTCCGTCATCCATTCACGACCAGCCGGGGTCAGTTCGAGTCGTTCATCATTGAGTCTCTGGATATATCGGCGTTCCAGCAGGACTCTCATTCCAGCGGTGAAGTCTGCGATGGTTGCCTCTTCACTGGACTTAAGAAATTCTTCCCGTAATTGGTGAATTGTTCGCTCAGGAGCCGTGTATTCGAAAACTTTACGATAAGGCTGAAGAATTAATCGAGCGAGTTCCTGCTCTCGTCCTGTGTGATCCAGATTTGTCATAATTCCATGATAGATAATGAGTAACGATGAATATGTGAAGATGGTCTCAGAATAATGAATGTGGAAATCATTCGCAAATGGAGGAATTCTTGAGTCTTTTTTTTGATTTTTTGAAGAAAGAACTCAAGAAGTCTAAAGAACGAGACGATACTAACGATAAGCGAGATACTAAATTGAGCGATACGCCCAAATGCAAGCGTTCAATTTTCCCACCTCGGCCATCCCTTGGCCAAAACTCGCTTCGAAATCCCCCATTTCCCCTCAATCGACCCTACCGACCAGGAGCCCGTCACATGCGATGGCCCGTTTTGCTGACATTATGTCTTTCCATTTGTGCGATTGGAATTGAACAATCGCAAGTTGTTGCTCAGGTATTTCCCGGACTTGCCCGTGCCTGTGGAGGTTGTGGTAATTGTCGTGGCTGTCGTCCAAGACTATTTCCACCAATTTTCTGCAATCGCTGTCAAAGAAATGATTGTGCCTGTCCGCCAGCTTATGTTCCACCGACACCCTGTGCTCCAGTGTGTGCCGCACCGGTTGTGCCTCAGATGACAATGCGAATGCAGCCCCGGCGTGTTGCCAGTTGGGAAATGGTCCCTCAAACTCGATGTCGTCGAGTTGCCGAATGCGTGCAGGTGCCAGTGACAACATACAAACGCGTTGTGAGTTATGTTCCTCAAACAGAAATCCGCAACCAGGTCTGTTATCGCAATGTCGT
>DOCI01000350.1:14244-17321 GCA_003503535.1 Planctomycetaceae bacterium | reverse complement strand
CAGAACAGGTGATGGTTCCGCGTCGTCGGGTTTCAACGGTCTGGGAACCACGTTGCGTTCGCAGCTTTGCACCAGTCTGTCCTCCGGTTGTTCCTCAAGGATGTACCGACTTCGGCGGATATGATCCTAACATGATCTACAATAATCCCGGTACGACATACCAGGGGATCCAGACACCCGGTTCACAACCGACGTTGACTGTTCCAAGTGCACCACAGATGGACCAGAAAGTCCCGGCTCCAGCCGATTTTGATCAGCAATCGATGTTTAGTCCCTGGAGCCCAGTTCAACAGCGAAACCCGAATCCATACTATCAAGCCGATGCTTACTCGGATGGATACCGCACGATTACCAATCCGACACGAACGGCCTCTGGTAATTATCCCGGAAGTAACTATTCCTGGTAAAGCCACGGCAGCCGGTCCATGATCGCTTAGTCCCCTTAGCCGTTGGGTGAGGGGACTTTTGCATTCAATATCGCAGAGTTACTGCATTGTGCATTAGCGTGAGATTCCGAATTCAATACGGAAAGATAAGGAGCGGCTAGCAGGATGATTAATTTCCTGCTTTTGGAGACGCGCACCTTCTGGTGAAATACAAGTTGAGGATTTCGAGATATCTTTCGCAGAACCGCTCGATAAGTCACGAACATAATTCGAAACATTCTGCGTCCCGGGCCTGATAGGTGACGCTCCAGTTCACTAGCTTCCCGATAAAATGATTCTGTTCGTTTCACTTGGAATGCAATCAAATCCAACCAGTTTGAGCGGATTTGGGGATCGTCCCAGTTTGTATTCTGACAGCCGAAGTGATCGAGTTCGTTTTGTGGAAAATAACAACGGCCGCGGATGGTATCCTCGTGGACATCTCGCAAGATGTTTGTCATCTGGAAAGCACGTCCACACGTTAATGCCAGCTTCCGGGTCTGTTCCAGATCCGCTCCCCAAATCGCCTGACAACACAGCCCCGACATCCCTGCGACTTGATCGCAATAACAGGCAAGCTCTTCGAAGTCGGCAAATGGAGACCAGTTCAGATCTCTCTGCATTCCATCGAGGACGGCGAGCAGCCAGCTGACTTCGATCGGGTAATTCCCGAGCACATCCTCAAGAGCAGGAAAAAGGGGATGGCTTGTCGAATGCGAGCTTTTGAGATTCGCAGTTAATTTTTGCCAGTTTGCAAGTGACTGTACCGCAGATGTCTCTGGCAGTGAGGATGTGTTTTCGGAGAGCGAGCCATCGACAAGGTCGTCGGAAATTCGCATGTAGGCATAAATCGTACACATTGCCCGATACATCGGTTCGGGCAATATTCGAAAAGCGATGTGAAAATTGCTGCCTGCTGCCCGAGTCACATCAACGGCATACCGGTACGACGCAATAACAGAGTCGGACCGTTCAGCAGGCATGAGGACTTCCCATAACAGTGGACGCCAAGAGGATTTGACGAAGTCGGTTTACTCTTCTCGGCTCCGGTTGGAGCGTCTACGACCTCCACTGGAAGTTTTTCTGTCTCCACTTCTGCCGGAGTCAGATCGTGGAGCTCCACGATCGCTGTTTCTTCGCTTGACGATCATGCCGATCGCATCACTCCAGGTCGGAATACTTTTGTATTGTGGTGAAGGAGGCCTGGTTTCGATGTTATCGGTATCGTCCGAGTCGTCATCAATATCCGTTGCAGCCGATTTGGAAGTTACGGGCTCCTCGGATTTCACTTCTTCAACTGAAGTTGACTCTTTGTCGCGTCCCCTTCGAGAGCGGCGCGGCCGACGGCGCGATTCGGAATCATCTGATTTGTCCCGTTCGGTTTTTTCTTTGGCCGCAGGAGCCTTCGTTTCTGTGATCTCCTCATCGCCACCCCAGAGTTCATCAATCAGAGAGGCATCGATTTCCTCCTGAGCAGATGATTTTTCTTTCTTTTGATCGTCTTCTTCAGTTGAGACAGGGCGATCTTCACGTTGCGATGAGCGTCCGCCGCGGCGACGTCGTCGTCGACCCCGTTTACGTGGCTGTTCTTCGTTTTCAGTCGTCTGATCCTCCGAAGTTGTTTCAGCAGGAGAATCATCTTCATCGTCGTCATCAACTTGAGCACGTGCAGGTCTTTTTCTCGGCTGGTCTTTTTTATCCCAGTCCCAATCATCCAGTGCTTCCCAGAAATCATCGTCCTGATCTGCAGTCGAGCCTGATTTCCTGGTTTCTGCGACAACTTCTGTTTCGACTTCTTCTGATTCGATCGATTCCGACTTGGGTCTAGGTTTGCGCGTAGGTCGACGTACGCGTTTCGGTTTGCCAGATCTCCCACTGGGAACGGACTCAGAAGACTCGTCTTCTTCAGTCTGATCTTCCTCGATCAGTGGTGCCTTTTCAGAAACCGCTTCCTCTTCAGGAGTTGCATCATCATCCAGGTCTGATAAATCATCAGTGTCGACAATTCCCAAACCAAACGGGTCTTCATCATCGAAAGTCGCGCGCAAATTTCTCACTTCAATTTCTGAGGGTGTGGAATCGGGGCTTTGGGGCTTTTGATTCTGTACGGATTTGCTTTTAGCGGTAGCGGAGACTGGAGTCTCCGGGATTTTTTCTTCGAGAACTTCGTCGTCGTCTTCATCAAAGGAAAAGTCAAAGTCGTCTTCGAGATCGTCGGCAATCTCTTCGTTATCTTCACTTTTTGCATTGGAAGTCGAAGAAATCGGATTCATTTGTTCGACAACTTCAGCCACGGAATCGATGTCCAGGTCATCGAGATCGGATTGATCATCAAAATGGATACCGAACAGGCTTCCTGCCAAGGATTTCCAGGAGGATTTCTGTTCAGAGCCTTCGTTTGTTTTCTTTTCGTTCATCGCGGAAGTTTAGCTGGAATCAGCAGCAGATTCAAGGATGCCGAGTACCAACTAAGTACGGAAAAGACTTCACGGGTAATGTTTATAGGGAAATGTTGAACCAGAAGTGAACAGAAGGTCAACAACCAGGCAATTTCTCGTTTTTTTGGACGAATCGACAATTCAGCCACTGAGTTAGACAATGCAGGTATTTAGACCATTTTCAAATGGTATCTGCAGTCGCATGGACATCAAA
>DOCI01000350.1:617-14169 GCA_003503535.1 Planctomycetaceae bacterium | reverse complement strand
GGTATCTGCAGTCGCATGGACATCAAAGGTCCTAAAACGCTGTCTTTGCCCCTGCTGAGCGCTGCAGGTAATTTTGAATATGCTGTAGAAACTCACGAGACCTGATGTTTTTCAGATGCGACAATGTTGAATTGACTCGCGGGTTGACAATGACTGGCAGAAACCGATAATCCTCCAGACAACAGTTTCTGATAGTGCATCGAGTCTTTCATAAGAAACACTGATACTCTGGGTTCTGGTATGCATCTGCGAAATGTGGAAATGTTCTGTAACGCGGTTGAGCTGCGAAGTTTTTCGCGTGCCGCAGAACAGCAGAAAGTTTCTCAGTCAGCCGTCAGTCAGGCGATTCAGCAACTGGAGAAACGACTGGGAATGCGGTTGATTGATCGTTCGAAACGGCCGTTCGAGGTGACCGCTGCTGGTCATCTGTACTTCGATGGCTGTCGGGATTTGCTGCATTCTTTTCGTAAGGTTGAAGATCGGGTTCGGGGTTTAGGGAATAAAATTGTTGGGCGCGTTCGTGTTGTTGCGATTTATTCAGTTGGACTGATTCAGATCAACGAAACGATCGATCACTTCGAACGGGAGTTCCCTGAGGTTGAAGTCTCAATCGATTTTGTGCATCCTGATGAGGTCTACAGACGTGTGGGACAGGAACAGGACGAATTAGGGCTGGTTTCATTTCCCAAATCGAAAGGAATGTTTGACTGCCTCCACTGGCAGGATCAGCCGATGGTCATTGCGGTCGGTCCCGATCATGTCTGGTTTGACCGCAGTTCAATCAAGCCTGAAGAACTCGATGGAGTTCGATTCGTCGGTTTCAAACCGAATCTATTTATACACAAGGCGATCGATCGCTGGTTTCGGGAAGTCGGAGTCAGCGTCGAATCCGTGCATGAGTTCGACAACATTGAATATGTAAAGCGAGATGTCGAATCGGGGTCGGGTGTTGCATTACTACCGGAACCGACCTTGCGGGATGAGTGTCAACGAGGACGGATGAAGGCACTTGAAGTCGAAGGGACTTCCTGGGTCAGGCCAATGGGGATGATTCACCGAAAAGGTCGCGAGCTTTCGCTGGCGACGCAAAAATTCATAGAAGTTTTATTGAGTGAGTGCCAGGTCGAATTGGGTGTGACTACTGATCACTGAGATGAGTACGACTCTCTGTGTCATACATAAGAAGAAGGCATTCCAATATTACTCCCGGACAGGGAGACTCAGTGAAACGTAGCAGGATGCTGGCGTTTCGTGCGGTGTTAATCCGCAACTTTGAGCCGTCTCACAGACGGACTGCGAAGGACTCCGCATTTCGTAAGGACGATTATTAACTTAGACGATGAATGATGAAGACCATGCAGAACACAACCAGCTCTCCGTTCCGCAAAGACAGTTATCCGGTGGCATTCGATATGTATTCACCGGATTACGAACATGAAAACTGTGGCGTCGGTTTTGTCGCAAATATTAATGGGGAACGTTCGCATCAATTAATTGACGATGCCGATCGAATCAACCGTCATATGACCCATCGCGGAGCCTGTGGGTGCGAAGAAAATACAGGTGACGGAGCCGGGATGCTGACGGCATTACCAGATGAATTTCTCCGCAAAGTCGTCAAGGAGCAGTTTAAAACTGAACTTCCCGAAGCTGGTAAATACGCCGCAGGTATCATTTTTCTGCCACAGGATGAGCAGCGACGCGAATATTGCAAGCAGGTCTTGAACGATTTGATTGCCGAAAACGGCCAGAAACTCGTCGGCTGGCGCCCCCTGCCTGTCGATCCTGTTGCTGCTGATGTCGGACCTACCGCTCTGGCTTGTATGCCCGTCATGGAAATGTTGATCGTTGCAGCTGGAGATGGACTTGAGCAAAAGGAGTTCGATCGAAAGCTGTTCCTGATTCGTAAATCAGCCAGCCACAAACTGCGAGTGCCCGAAGAGCATCCGGAAGCGTTGCTGTTCTACGCCTGCTCGCTTTCTTCTTCGGTGATCATTTATAAGGGGATGCTGACCCCGAGTCAGGTCATGCCCTATTATAAGGACCTTCAGGAACCAAGTTTCAAGACACATCTGGCGATGGTGCATTCTCGGTTTTCCACAAACACGCTCCCCAGTTGGGATCGAGCTCAGCCTTGTCGCTACATGGCACATAACGGAGAAATCAACACTCTACGGGGCAACAAAAACTGGACATTTGCCCGTCAGGGGATGATGAAAAGTGAACTCTTTGGCGACGATATTAACAAGCTGTTCCCAATTATCGAATCGCACTGTTCAGACTCAGGCTCGTTCGATAACGCACTCGAATTGTTAACACAATCCGGTCGAAAATTACCCGAAGCCATCATGATGATGATTCCAGAAGCCTGGCAAAATCACCATTCCATGTCTCAGGAAAAGAAGGCGTTTTACGAGTATCACTCTGCGATGCAGGAGCCATGGGATGGTCCCGCTTCAATTTCATTCACGGATGGTCGTCATTTCATCGGTGCCGTTCTTGATCGCAATGGACTCCGCCCGAGCCGATATTATGTGACGCACGATCATAAAGTCGTAATGGCCAGCGAAGTCGGCGTACTCGAGATCGAACCGGAAAATGTAAAATACAAAGGCCGGTTACAGCCAGGAAAAATGTTCCTTGTCGATTTTGATGAAAAACGCATTATCGACGATGAGGAAGTCAAAAGCAAAATTTCGACTTACCGTCCTTATCAAAAATGGCTTGAAGAACAACGGATCACTCTGAGCGAACTTCCTCGGCACGAAATTCCCGAGGATGCGAAAGATGACGACGAATTGCTGCAGAAAATGCAGGCATTCGGTTATACCTCCGAAACCATGAACTTCATGCTGCTGCCGATGCTTCGTCAAAAACGCGATCCGGTTGGCTCGATGGGAGACGATACCGCTCTGGCCTGTCTGAGCGAAAATCCTCGGATGCTTTACGACTACTTCAAGCAGTTGTTTGCCCAGGTGACCAATCCCGCGATCGATTCGATTCGCGAAGAAGTCATCATGTCACTCGAATGCTTCATTGGTCCTGAAGGGAATCTGCTCGACAGCACGCCGGAGCATTGCCATCGACTGGCCGTGCCACATCCAATTTTGAAGAATTCCGAACTCTCTGCTCTCAAGGATCTCGATTACCGTCACTGGAAGACGAAGGTAATCGACATTACTTATCCACGTAATGATGGTGCCGAGGGGCTCAAGTCCGCTCTCGATCGTATCTGCCAGGAAGCACTCGAAGCAATCGATCAGCATTACTCGATTGTGATTCTTTCAGATCGGGCGATGTCAGCTGATCGCGTCGCGATGAGTTCACTGATGGCGACTGGTGCGGTGCATCATCATCTGGTGGATAATGAATTGCGAACTCATCTGGGGATTGTGGTCGAATCGGGTGAAGCACGCGAAGTGCATCACTTCTGCCTGCTGACCGGGTACGGTGCCGATGCGGTCAATCCATATATGGCCTTCGCAGCGGTGAAGAAATCGATGCGAGATGGTATCCTCAAAGGTGACTGGACCGACGAAACGATCGTCAAGGCTTATCGCAAGGCCGTCGCTAAGGGAATGCTCAAAGTCTTTGCCAAAATGGGAATTTCCACACTGGCCAGTTACAAGGGGGCTCAGATCTTTGAGGCCGTCGGCTTGAATACCGATGTTATCGATCGATGTTTTAACGGCACTGCCAGCCGTATCAAAGGGGTGACTCTCGATTTACTGGCCGAGGAAAATCTGCGACGACATGCGTTGGGCTTTCCTGCTCGTGAGGAAAATCGCTTGCCAATACTGCCGAATGAAGGCCTGTTTGCCTGGCGATCCAGTGGCGAGAAGCACGCCTGGAATCCTTATACGATATCCAAACTGCAAAATGCCGCCCGAACTGGCGATAAGAACGCCTACTACGAATTCGCTGAACAGGCCGATGAAGAAGCGACACGCAACTGCCACTTGCGGGGGATGCTGAGAGTTAAAACCGGAGTCGAAATTCCGCTGAGTGAAGTTGAACCGGCCAGTGAAATTGTCAAACGATTCTGCACCGGAGCGATGAGCTACGGCTCAATTTCCGCCGAGTCTCACGAGGCGGTCGCGATTGCGATGAATCGTATGCAAGGAAAAAGCAATACCGGTGAAGGGGGCGAAGACTACAACCGCTTCCTGCCAATGCCGAACGGGGATTCCAAGCGATCCGCCATCAAGCAGATTGCTTCCGGGCGATTCGGCGTGACGAGCTGGTATCTGACAAACGCAGATGAACTCCAGATCAAAATTTCGCAAGGTGCCAAACCGGGTGAAGGGGGCGAACTTCCGGGGGGGAAGGTCAATAAGATTATCGCCGCAACTCGACACTCGACTCCAGGCGTTGGCCTGATCAGCCCTCCTCCTCATCATGATATTTACTCGATTGAAGATCTTTCCCAACTGATTTTCGATTTAAAAAATTCGAATCCCTCTGCTCGTGTCAGTGTGAAACTGGTTTCCGAGGTCGGTGTCGGTACGATTGCTTCCGGCGTTGCCAAGGGACATGCAGACAACATTCTGATCTCCGGCGAAAACGGTGGTACAGGGGCCTCGCCACTCACGAGTATCAAACATGCCGGTTTGCCTTGGGAACTGGGGCTTGCTGAAACTCACAAGACGCTCGTCATGAACGACCTGCGTAGCCGAGTTCGTTTGCAGACGGATGGTCAGCTGAAAACGGGTCGCGATGTCGCAATCGCTTGTATGCTCGGAGCCGAAGAGTTTGGATTTGCTACTGGTCCACTGATTGCATTGGGTTGCATCATGATGCGAAAGTGTCATTTGAATACTTGCCCGGTCGGGATTGCCACGCAGGATGAAGAGCTTCGTGCCAAGTTTGCCGGGACTCCCGATCATGTGGTCAACTATCTCTTTATGGTAGCAGAAGATTGTCGACGTTACATGGCTCAGGCAGGTTTCCGTACGATCAACGAGATGTGCGGTCAGAGTAATATGCTCGAATTCGTACCCGACGAAAATCATTGGAAAGCGAAACATCTGGATTTGTCTCCCGTTCTGGCAATGCCTCAGTCTCCTTATGAAAATGCAGGCTTCTACTGCACACGGGATCAAAGCCACGAGTTGGAAGCCGTACTCGATCAAACGACTCTCATTCCGAAATCGCAAGCTGCAATCCAGCATGGTGATATTGTCGACTTGCCGATGAACATCCAAAATATCGATCGTGCCTTCGGGACAACGCTCAGTCACGAAGTCTCCAAGAAGTGGGGACCAGAGGGATTACCTGAAGATACCATCCGTATCAAGTGTCATGGTTCAGCTGGTCAATCGCTCGGGGCCTGGTTGACGAAGGGGATTACCATCGAAGTCGAAGGGGATGCCAACGACTATGTCGGCAAAGGACTTTGCGGCGGAAAAATTGTGGTCTATCCACCGGAAGAATCGACCTTCGATTCTTCAAAGAACATCGTTGCAGGAAATGTTTGTCTGTACGGAGCGACTTCTGGAGAACTCTACTTGCGTGGAGTGGCAGCCGAGCGATTCTGTGTGAGAAACTCTGGTGCCACTGCAGTCGTCGAAGGTGTTGGCGATCACGGTTGTGAATACATGACCGGCGGGAAGGCGATTATTCTTGGCGTAACCGGCCGAAACTTCGCGGCTGGAATGTCGGGCGGAATTGCCTACGTCTACCAGGATGTGGAAGACTTCCGACCAAATTGTAATCTGGAACTGGTAGGGCTTGAAGAGGTTGAAACTCCCGAGGAATCGGCAGAGTTGCGAAAGTTTGTCGAGAATCATCAGCAGTTGACGGGATCTCTTATTGCCAAAGAAATCCTTTCCGACTGGGATAAAAATGTGAAAAACTTCGTCAAAGTGATGCCAACCGCTTACAAAGAAGCTCTGGCAGAACTGGCAAAAGAAGAAGCCGAAAAAAAACAGCCTGCTGCTGTTTGAGGTTGATGACATAGAGTTGTTGATGAATTTTGATTTTGTATTGGATGAAATCCAAGCACGAAGCGCAAGCGAGTCAGACCAGACAAATTCATTACGAATCAGGAACCCTCTTCAAAATGAGATTAGATATCCAGGTTGGGTGAGCGAAAAGCAACCTGACAAAATCCGAGAGTCGAATTCGTCAGGCGATGCCTGACTTACGGCACATCAGTAGATTGAGACGAAAGCGTAAAGCAGAACATGGGAAAACCGACCGGATTCAAAGAAATTAATCGCAGTACTCCGACGGAACGGAATCCACTCGAACGACTCCAAGACTGGCAGGAATTTGCTCCACAGTTGCCCGTTGTGGAACTGCGTAATCAAGGGGCTCGTTGCATGGATTGCGGCGTGCCATTTTGCCATACGGGTGGCATGATGGCCAACATGGCTGCTGGATGTCCGGTCAACAATCTCATTCCCGAATGGAACGATCTCGTTTATCGTGATCAATGGGAAGACGCGCTCGATCGTCTGCATAAAACGAACAACTTTCCAGAATTCACAGGTCGCGTCTGCCCAGCTCCCTGTGAAGGTTCCTGCGTGCTCGGGATCAATGAACCAGCTGTTACCATCAAAAATATCGAACGCTCGATCATTGATCGCGGTTATGAAGAAGGCTGGGTGAAACCGCGAATTCCGAAAAGCCGAACGGAGAAATCGGTTGCCATTATCGGATCTGGACCAGCCGGTCTGGCTGCGGCTGATCAGTTGAATCAGGCAGGCCATTACTGCACCGTTTACGAACGATCCGATCGTATCGGCGGATTGCTGATGTATGGCATTCCGAATATGAAACTCGAAAAGCCTATCGTTGAAAGACGCATCAAGCTGCTCGAAGAAGAAGGCATCACCTTTGTCACGAGTACAGAAATTGGCAAGGATGTTTCAGCGGTGGAATTGCGTGAGAAGTTTGATGCCATCATCGTTGCCACCGGCTCGACAGTACCGAACGATTTCTTTGTGAACACACCCGGTCGTCAATTGAAGGGCATTCATCACGCGATGGAATTCCTGCACGCCAACACAAAAAGCTTGCTCGATTCCAATTTAAGTGATGGCAATTACATTTCCGCCAAAGATAAAGACATCATCGTCATCGGTGGGGGAGATACCGGAAACGACTGCATCGGCACAAGTCTGCGTCATGGTTGTAAAAGCCTGGTTAACTTTGAAGTTGTCCCGCAGTCTCCCGATAAGCGGGCCCCGAATAATCCGTGGCCCCAATGGCCGCGTATCTTTCGGACCGATTACGGTCATAAGGAAGCTGCTGCGAAATTTGATTATTCTCAGAATGGAAATAAAACGTTACAGAACGATCCACGCGAGTATGCCATTCAAACCGTCGAGTTCCTCGATGATGGAAATGGGAACCTGCGTGGCGTGAAAACGGTTCAACTCGACTGGTCTCGGCCTTCTGAAAACGGAGCACCGTTCTCACCTATCGAGGGGACCGAGAAAGAGTGGCCAGCCGATCTCGTATTTCTGGCTCTCGGGTTCAAAGGCCCGGAACAGAAAATCGCCGAGCAGTTGAAAATAGAAACGGATAACCGTTCAAACTATCAAGCCGAATATGGTCAGTATACGACCAACCTTGAAGGAGTTTTCGCTGCTGGTGATTGTCGTCGCGGTCAAAGTCTCATCGTCTGGGCCATCAACGAAGGGCGCGAAGCGGCCCGCGAATGCGACCGCTTCCTGATGGGCTCGACTCAACTCCCGTAGACCACCATGCAGGTTTGTGGGTGAAACGCCACGGAATAAAGTGATGGGCGCGGTTACAGCCGATTTGATGTGCAGTTTTCACCAGATTGCCAAGGGCGAAACCTCAGTCAGGCCCCCAGAGTTTCGCATACTCTGGGGACTTACTGATTACTGGAAACGACGCACAAGATCGACGATTTCCTGCGGGTTGCCAACCCCTTTGACAACGATTTCCATATCATCCTGACCAGAGCTTGAAATTGCGATATCGCCAACATTGAGGATTCGCTGCAAAAACGTCTGGTCCATTTTGATGTTTCGAACATCGTCGTGCTGAACTTCATTAGTTCGCTTGGAGAGAATGCCTTGTCGATACAGGGAGCGTTTGTCGGTAACCGTTAAAACTTTGAATTTCACATTCAGGTACCACCAGCCGTAGGCAACTCCACCGAAGATCAGTGCGAGTAAACCGAAGATCCCCAACAGGAAGTTTCCCATGAACATCCCCATCACCGCGCCGATCCCGCCACCAATCATCAGCAGCCAGATAAAGAGATAATGAAACGGATGATTGGCAAACATGGCCGGATGATAACTGTTGATGTCTTCTTCCCGGTCGGGCAGTTTGTCCTTGTTCAATTCATTCTCATCGCTCGATGTCTGGTTCACTGATGTCGCTCCTGAAATGTTGAAAAAAATGAGAGCGTATCGCTCAAACGGAAATGGATACTCCTGAGAAGATTTGTCTGAAAAACTCCTCAATTTGTACAAGATACAGTCATAAGTCGCTTCCTCATTATGAGCTTTCAATGACGAACTGCAATACTTGCTGTCGAATACACGAATTAATATCAACGCAAAACTTTTGTAAAGGTTCAAAAGAATTGATCTTTTAGCCGCGTGAATATTTTTCGAGGGCATCCAGCGTGCGTTGCATATCGGCTGGAAATGGAGCGATGAATTCCATTCGCTCGCCTGTGCCGGGATGTTCGATCTGCAGGCGATAAGCATGCAAAGCCTGGCGTTCAATCAATACCGCATCTTCTTTGAGATGTTCTTTCGAGCCTATCACATAACTCAAAAGCAGGTTCGATTGCCCGCGATACAATCGGTCGGCGACAATCGCATGACCCAGATGTTGCATGTGGATGCGCAGTTGATGGGTGCGTCCTGTTTTGGGAAGAAGTTTGATGTAGGTGATATCTTTAAAGCGTTCGAGGACTTCATATTGAGTCTGTGCAATTCTCGCTTCCGGATCTGGCCCGCAAACCACCATTTTTTCACGATTTTTTGAATGCGCACGAATATGAGTTTCGATAAAGTCGCAGTCAAATTCGAGCCGTCCCCAGACAAAGGCCCGGTATTCTTTTTCAACCGTTCGATCGGCAAATTGAGCCGAGAGATGATCGTGTGTCTTATTGTCTTTAGCAATCACAATCACACCCGTCGTATCACGATCGAGTCGATGCACGATGCCGGGACGATGTGCTCCGCCCGCGCCACTTAGCTTTTCAAAGTGATGAACCAGAGCATTGGCCAGCGTGCCACCGTAATTTGCCTTGCCGGGGTGCACGATCAGGTTGGCCTGCTTGTTGAGGACAACAATCAGTTCATCCTCATACAAAATATCGAGGTCGATTTCTCGGGCTGGGGGGATTTCGGCGATCACAGGCTTGGGAAATGGGCCAGACAGGCATTCCCCTAAGCTGAGTTTGTGAGACGGTTTGACCGTCTGGCCATTAATCGTAATGCTGCCAGCAGAGATGAGTTTCTGCCATTGGGAACGAGAGTGCTCTGGATATTGAGTTGCCAGCCAGTGATCGAGTCGTTTGTCGACCTCGGTCTCTTCGACAACATGTTCGACCACATTTTCCGAGGATTCATTACTTGGCATCGGTTGCAGATTCTGCAGGAGAAACCGGTGTACTTGTTGTACCTTCCGGTTTCTGTTGTGTCGCTTCTGGCTCTGTTGCTTTTGGTGGTGCCGGCATTGGCTCAGATGTTCCAACTTCTGCAGGCGGAGTGGAGGATGAAGCTTCAGCCGGCATTGGCGGTGCGCTGGCTTCGGTCGACGTACCTGCTTCTGAAGTTGAAGCCGGGTTTGTCATGGCTGGTGGAAAATCTGGAGCGGTCGGCACGGTTAATGTGGGATTTGGTGTTGATGTCGCTTCAGGATCCATCGGAGTCGACGACGTTCCTGTCGGAGTTGGCAAATCACCATCCAGATTCAGATTTCGCAGCATATCTTCAGGCTGCTGCATATCTTGCGGTTCTGGCTTTTGCTCGGCAAACCAGGCGTAGAAACTTTTGGCATTCTCTTTGCCAAGTGTCTTGATCCGTTCCTCAGCGAGTTCTTTGTAGGGTGAATCTGGAGATTCGTCGATCAGCGTTTTGTAGCTTTTAATCGCTTCCGAAAAATCGCCTGTCGAAGTGGTTTCAAAAGTGCGAGCCAGTCCGAACAGGGCGCGATCTTTGGTAATCGGCAGAATTCCTGTCTGATTCAACAATTTCTGGAACGCCGATTTTGCTTCATCGAGTTCAGTCAATGCCGCTTCACGATCAGTAAACATCAAGCGAATACCGGTATTGAGATATTCTTCGGCGACTTTCAACTGAGCCAGGTCGCCCACTGGAGTTCCCTGATAGGAATCGGCGATACCTGCCAGTTCTTCGGCATTGTTCGCTCCCGTCAACGCAGCCCAACCTTCGACATTGGTGCGGGCGGATGTGCGGGTGTAAAATACAATTGCTGCAATCAGCAGCAGAATCATTGAGGCCCACAGCAGAATACGATTTCCATGAACTTCCATGAAGTCTTTGGATTTGTCGCGAAGTCGTTCAATTCCAACTTCCAGATCGTTTTGGGCCAATTCGTGCCGATGTTCGCTTTTCATAGTGTTTGCTACTGAAATTTCTGACCTGGCAAAATCTTTTTGCCAGATTCATTGGTGTCTGCATCATCTGCCAGACGGACATTCTCGGCAGAAATTCGACCGAAAACCGTTCCGATAAGATGGGTGGAAACCGGAAGTATAGGTTCTGCAGTCAAAACCGGTCAAGCAGACTCGGGACTGTTCGACGACTCTGTCATGTCATTTAGGGCGAAAACTTCATCTCCAACGCTGATTTCACCACTTTGTTCGACAATTGCAGTGATGCCGCCGTGGCCTCGCATGGCGGCATATCCACCATTACCGAGGTTTTCTTCCATCCGCGAGCAGGGTGCACAAGGTCCCGAGCCCTTCAGAATGGCAGATCCGATTCGAAACCGACGCTCTTTCAAGGCCAGCAGATTGATGCCTGAAACCACCAGATTCCTGCGTATCAATTCCGGAGCAATCGAATCCTGCTGCAGAAAACCAGCGACGATCGGCAAATGCTCAGCTTGAATGAGCGTCACTTGCCGCTTGGATTTTCCAGATCGGGCATGATGGTCACCATCTAAACCGGTGCCAACTTGCAGCATCACTCGTTCAACAGATTGAATCGGTTCCCGCCGCCCGGGACTGAGGCCAATCCATTCCAGACGCCCGGGTAATAACGGCGTTTGGAGGAGTTCCTGAATGGTCGGCATCTTTAAACCAATTCGCGAATCGGCCGATGAACATTGTGGTCGATCAGGTATCGAGGTCGCCCCTGCAGATCGTTGAGGGTCAGTTCATCGATATTGATGCCAAGTTGCTTGTAGAGCGTTGCAAAGACTTCCTGGAAGTGGACGGGACGATCCTGAGCATATTCGCCGAGCCGGTTTGTCGAGCCGATGACCTGACCGGTTCGCATTCCGCCGCCAGCCAGCAGAGCCGTGGAAACTCGGGGCCAATGATCGCGGCCGCCGTTGCTGTTAATTTTTGGTGTTCGACCGAACTCTCCCCAGACGCAGACGCTGATATCATCGAGCATGCCACGTTGTTCGAGGTCTTCAATCAAGGCACTGAGAGCCTGATCGAGCATCGGCATATCTTCGCGGCCCCGCTTGAAGTTGCCGCTGTGCCAGTCCCATCGACTGAAGCAGAGCGTCACACAGCGGACGCCGGATTCAATCAGACGTCGGGCGACGAGGAAATTATCGAGTAATTTCGGACCGCCATCGGCGACCAGCTTCGAAGTTCCGCGTCCGTATCGATCTCGAACTTCAGAAGGTTCGCGTTCAACATCCAAAGCATCGGCTAATTTACTGGAAGTGAGAATGCCGAAGGCCTGCTGAGAAAACGCGTCCATCCCTTCCATCATTCCAGATGCATCGGCTGTGCGGCGGAAGGTGTCCAGAGAACTCAAAACGGCTTTACGGTCTCCCAGTCGATCGGCGGAGATGCCATTGAGAGTCATGTCACTCAGACCTTCACCGTGCGGCTGAAACGGAGCATGGGCAACACCGAGAAATCCAGGTTGGCCGGGATCGCCCCAAGGAGCGTGACCTGTTTTTGGCGAAAGTCCGACAAAAGCAGGAACTGCCGGATCTCGTGATCCATAAACTTTGGACAAAACGGAACCGATGGAAGGCCAGCCGCCCGGAGGTTGCTGACGATCGGAATTGCCGGTCAGGCATTGAAACGCATGATGCGATCCGGTCGCTCCGACCATTGAACGAATGAAGGCACACTTATCGGCCATCTGAGCGATGCGGGGGAACAACTCTCCGATTTGAATGCCGGGGACATTGGTATCGATTGCCGAGAATTCACCGCGGATTTCCGCAGGGGCATCGGTTTTGATATCCCACATATCCTGATGCGGCGGGCCTCCCGGCAGGAAGACCATGATGACACCTTTTTTATTGTTGCCAACTCCTACAGCCTGCTCGGCTTGCAGCAACTGAGGCAAAGCCATTCCGCCCATCGCCAGGCTGCCAATCTGCAGGACGGAACGTCTTGTCAATCCGTCACAGAGTTTGAATTTTGGACCATTCAGATTCAACATCGAAGCACTCCAGAAGAAAAGTGGGGAGGGCAACATCCTATTGCAGATGCTGGAGGTCGTTATCCAGTTATCATTCGGAATTGGTCATCAATACCGATTAATAACTGAAGGAGAGATTCCCGCTTCAACCTGATGCTGGCTGATACCGGAAGGATCACTCAACGTGAGTCAACAAGGATATTTACATCTTTAACATGAATCAGTCTGCACAAGCTTAGCTCGCGGAACGCAGTCTCATGCAATATACAGTTCGACTATTACTTATATGTTATTCATCGACCCAATGAGAAGTCAAATGTAAACGTAATCCATTCAAGTGGCATATTCGCCACACGACTCATTATAAGCATAATTCACCCGGTCTGGCGAGTGCCATTCAGTTTGAGCCTCGAGCGGTTTGGTTCGGATTGACGAGTCGCATTGAGATGTCCGTCGTCACCGTTTGTTCCAGTTTCTGGCCGATTGCCGAGAGTTCGAGATTCATCGTTTGCTTTAGTCCACTGGCTAAAATACAGCCACGCCGGGTATCGAACAGATAGACCCCTTCGCCTTCAGACGCTTTCATCTGGACCTGAAACGGACTGTTCGGTTTTGGTTCCAGAGAGATTTTTGTAGCCGCATTGATGCGATCCAGACCATCTTTTGTCCGTCCTGCATAGGTGAAGACAATCGTCGATTTCATACTTCCAAATGGCAATTCGGTACTCATATTACGAGTCCACTGATCGCCAACATTTAGGGGTTTGTCAGGAAAGACAATGCTGCCCTGAGAAAGCATTTTTTCGACACCTTCTGGCGTATTCAAACCGGTTAAACCGGGACCATTCCCGGAAAACTGCTGCAGGAGTTCCTGAGGAATATCGACTTTCCGAATTTCTCCATTTTCGGAGACCGTAATCAAAATTTGCTGTTTAACCAGCGAAGACAGGGTGTTGGCAATCATTCCGAAC
>DOCI01000350.1:0-476 GCA_003503535.1 Planctomycetaceae bacterium | reverse complement strand
ACGGGCCGGTCGCTTCGTTACCGCTGGCAGAATCGTAGGTCATGGGCTCATCAACGCCAGGCTGAGTCGCCTCCATCTGTACGCGAACTATCGACTTGGCCAGCACAGCCGAGCCATCTTTTTCGACTTCGTTAACAGTGGTCGAAATCTGCAGATGCTGGGCTATATGATTCTTAATTTCACGATCGGAAACGTGGGAAACCGTACCCAGAGTTTGCTTCAGTTCGTAGTAGCGGGTTTGACCTGGTTCGTAGCGATATTTGAGCTGAACCTGAGCCTGGACAAGCGAGCATGTGGTGCAGGCAATTGCAATGATCGAGCCGAATAGCTGTAAGACTCGTGCTGGTTTCCATTCCATAATCGTTCCCCTGTCCCTAGGTCGTGAGCGTAAAACGCTCCTGTTGCTGTCTGCCTCATGCAAACATCCTGTCGCATTTTCCTGCAGACAATCGTCAATTTCCGACGTCATCGGAGCG
>DOCI01000277.1:27643-28093 GCA_003503535.1 Planctomycetaceae bacterium | reverse complement strand
GATACCATTTAAAAATGGTCTAATTGTCAATTCCTGAACTGAGAGTCGGGTGGTTGGGGTCGATGCGCAGCAAAGCCCCCAGAATGTATGACTACAAGGTCTTGCCACCCAATATCAAGCGGCATCTTTTTCCGGTATCTTAACCCGAAAGTTGCCCTTTTCTTCGATGATCGAATCGGCATCAAACCGGCTGCCAAAGTATAGCCGTTGAGCCAATTCATCGCGGAGGACAGTTTCAGCATCTCCCGAAACGAGTACTCGACCAGCGCAAATGACGTTACTGCGATCGGTAATTGTGAGGGTTTCACGTTCGCGATGATCGGTCAGTAGTATCGAAATTCCACGATCCCGCAGATCGTAAATGATATCCTGGATGCCATTAATCGTAACGGGATCAATCCCCGTGAATGGTTCATCGAGTAGAATTAATTCGGGATCGCTGGCCAGACA
>DOCI01000277.1:27179-27531 GCA_003503535.1 Planctomycetaceae bacterium | reverse complement strand
GGATCGCTGGCCAGACATCGGGCGATTTCCAGACGGCGCCGTTCACCGCCGGAAAGAGTGCCTGCGATCTGTTTTTTCTTGTCGAGCAAGCCGAACTGATCGAGCAGGTCATCGGTCCTATGTTTACGTTCGCGAGAACTGAGCGGCATGAACTCCAGAATGGCCCGGATGTTATCAGCCACGGAAAGTTTCCCGAAAACAGATTCATCCTGTGGCAGATAGCCCATCCCCTGACGGGCTCGTTTATACATCGGCCAGCGGGTCACATCTTTCCCATTGAGCAGAACCTTGCCTTCAGTCGGCGTGACCAGGCCGCACGTCATTTTGAACGTGGTCGATTTCCCGGCTCCGT
>DOCI01000277.1:9093-27081 GCA_003503535.1 Planctomycetaceae bacterium | reverse complement strand
CGTGGTCGATTTCCCGGCTCCGTTCGGACCAAGCAGTCCGACGATCTCGCCTCGTTCAATGTCAAAACTAACTCCGTCGACGGCTCGTTTTCCGCCCGGATAATCCTTGACCAAATCAATACATTCCAGCAGTGGCATCCTTGCCCTCCCTGACTTTCTCAGCAGTGTCATTTTCTCAAGGGGAGTCTATCACGAATCGCATCCGAGCAGAAAGATCAGTTCAGGGCATTTCGCTCGACCAAACTGGATAGCCGGTGGCCAAATGGGGTGGCACGACCCAGAACGAAGTGATGGGCGTGGTGATTACCCCCGACCACACCCTTCGCGTTGCTCCTTTAGTTTACACATATCTTTCCATGTCGTCTTTCCCGACACTTTCCACAATAACAGTTGATTCTTGTCTCCTCTCCCTCTGGGAGAGGGTGAGGGTAATCGGGGTTGATTTCAGTAAGAACGTCGAAAAGATCCCATCATCCGGCCTTCGGCCACCTTCTCCTCAAGGAGAAGGAAGAGAGTTGTTTATAAACAATGACAGTTGCTGGGGCGTCCCATCCGATCAATCAGATTCTTCAAAGACATTGTACCAGGCTTTGCAATGTGGACATTTCACATCGCCAGAAGGAGAAACTTCCAGTTCACCCCGTGGAGCACCACAGCTTGGGCAATCCTGACGTAAGGTTCCGGCTCTGGAAGTTTTTAACTGTTGAGACATCAGAGATTGCATGGAATTATTTATGTTCTCGACTGAACTCTTCGGACTGGTCGAGATCCCTGTTAACAATGTGAATATCCCAGCTCCTCCCAGAGCAATAAATGGAAGAGAGATAAAAGAGGCAAATAAGCGAAAGAACAGCGGTGGTGAATGAAAACTATGGAAGGGAATTGCCCATAGAGAAATCAGTACGGTCAAACCAATTCCACCAAACGTCGTACCAATGATGCCAGCTACGATTCGTTCGTTTATGGACGCTCTGTTTGACATTCCATCCCCTGTAATATGAGTTTCAATTGAACGTTCAATTATTCATATGAACGAATTCCCTGGCCTCAGGATTATCAATCTTACAGAATTCAGCGACAAAAATGCAAAAAGCCCATCCTTAAAAGGATAGGCTTTTACTGTAACATTCAGGCAGAAACCTCTCAATGAGGCCTGACTTTAGGAACTTTGTCCTGCAGAGACTTTGGCTCCCGCGTCTTTGAGCACTTTTGACAAGCGGCTTTTAGTGCGGGCAGCGGCATTGCGGTGAATCAGGTGCTTGGCAGCGGCTTGATCAAGTTTCTTTGTAGCGACTTTAAATGCGGCCTGAGCATCTTCCACTTTACCTTCTTCAACCAAAGTACGTACTTTTTTAATAGTCGTACGAAGAGTAGAGCGCTGAGCACGATTGTGCAGACGACGCTTCTGACTTTGACGAAGGGCCTTTTTGGCATTGACTGAATTCGGCATAAACTGTTTCCACGAAATACGTTACGAGCTCGTAACCAATGTTTCAATAACTCTGTTCCAAATGGATCGGTGATTTTAGCGATACTCGACTCAAAGTTCAAATCTAACGACGGAGAATGCAGGGCAATCCCATTAAATTGACTTCAAAGCACGAAAAATAACGTTAATTGATAAAGTTTTCTCAGCCGGGAGGACCGAATTCATTGAAATATCGTCATAATATTGCCGAATTGGAACAACTGGCCTGTTTCTTGCAATGTTAGACCATTCCTACCGCATTCTGTTTGACGAATAGCCGATAAAATGGTGGATTAGAGAGATCAGTCCGCTCTCACTATGCGCATTCGTCAGCGGAATTCGATCATCAATTTCCGGGCAATACTAAAAATCCAACTCGATTCAAGTTATTACATTGCCTGCTGGTGGTTTGCAGAAAGTCCAGTGTCGTGATTCAACTTCTAGAGCGTATTTCAATTCGCATTCTGGCAATCCTGCTCTGCAGTCTGCCAGCGACTGACTTATTCGCTCAGGCATGCACGAACTGCTCGAATGGCGAAGGTTACTGGGTCGTTAGCACTTATGCGATGCCTCAAACTCCCGGTGTCTGTCCAAAATCATTCAATTACCGGTGCTACTTTAAACCCGTCAACGGGCCGATGCGTCCGGGTTCGATGAGTGAAATGCAGGCTTCCCTCAACCCGACTGCACCAACTTGCATGTTCGTGCACGGAAGTTTTGTGAACATCGATCACGCTCTCAATGAAGCTCGTTTTACCTACAGCTGGTTGCGAAATTCCAATCGATGCAACCCGCTGAACATGATTTTCTTCATCTGGCCCAGCGATGATATCGATACCTTATTACCAAGCCTGAGCGTGGTTCATAATGGTTTTCGAGCAGACCACAATGGAATCTATCTCGCACATCTCATCGATTGCCTGCCTGCCACCTCTTCCATTTGCCTGATGGGCCATAGTCATGGGACCCGCGTGATTGCCTCCAGCCTGCACTATCGTGGTGGTGGAGCAGTTTTGAATTGTGTCAAACCCCCCTGCTCGGGAGGCTGTCGAACAATTCGTGCGATCTTCGCCGCGGCTGCCATCAATCACGAATGGCTTACTCCTAACGAGAAATTCGGTCGAGCCTTATCGCAGGTTCGATGCATGCTGACTCTGGTCAACCGCAAAGACGTCGCATTAATTGTGTATCCACTCGTGGGGCCAAGTTATGGACGTGCGTTATCGACAACTGGAACCACCATGTTCGACCGTAGAAAACTGGGGCCTTATGCCAATAAGGTTCAGGAAATCGATCTGACTTTTGAAGTCGGTTTTCGTCATGCCTGGGCAATGTACTATTCCAATCCCGAATTGGGACGAGAAATCGCCTGTTACATCAATCGAGGTTGTGGTCACGGCGGAACGCATGTTTTGAAGGATCAAACTCACGAAGTCTATACCGCTGCTCCTGACGATGCCCCTGCCGATGAATATCACGCTCCCATCGTGCTGCCCCTGCCCGCTTCTGGTCAGATATCTACTGAACCGGAATCTCAGGAGAAAAACACGGGAGACGACAAACCCGCGGTCACTGCGTTATTTGATCTCGAAATTGAGAAATCGCTTGCACCGCCTGCAGTTCAGAAGTGAAATTGGTCTCAATTCTGAACGACCTATACCCTGTTCCAAATTTAAGCCGGATTTCAATATATTTTAAGCAGACCACAGAATTGGTTTGCTGAGCGTGTCACACACTTTTTCTTAATACACTTTACTGATCATTATGAACCACAGATGGACGCAGATAAACGCGGATGCAATATATCTGCGTCCATCTGCGGTTCAATTTCAAAATAAGTTATGATTTAATAAAATTGACGAACAGCTTTTTGACCATTTCTCCGGTTTCCAAATGGAATGTGGTATAAGTTTTCTCTTTCTTAATATCTCGCTCGCAGCCCTGGTGAGGAAACGAGTCGATTGAATTCGGCTCCATCCAGCCAGATCCAACCACAACCTGCGCAGGAATCGACCACCACATTCCCAGGACCGTAATAGGGATGGCATTCCATTGTTTGCTGACAGTCTGGGCAATCGCAGCGTTCCGAGAGTTCCTGCGGATTCAGGGGGATCGGTTTTTCTTCAGGCCCTTTGTAGCTGGCTCGACGAGAACGGATCAGGAATCCGAAATCTTCAGTGGAAATCAGAGTTCCCTCGCATCCTGTGCAATGCTTGGCCGGTAATTTATCGATCATCGCCGCAGAGATTTGCTCGTGGCATCGGGGACAATTCGTCTCTAATGGCAAATCGAGAACCTGAAGTCCCTCTAAAGAATATTCGATCGATTCCCAACGATTTCTCGTTCCACAATGCTGACAAAGTTCATAACCGGCATGATCATTAACTCGGACCGGGCCGCCACATGACTTGCATTTCATCCGCTCATTCCTCTGAGAAAACATCATCGGACACATTCGTCCATAAAGCATAGCTCAGAATATAGAGAGGAGATTCATAGTATCAGAAGTCGCGTTGGGTGGCTGCGCTACGCCCCCAGCCACCCTGTTTTCTTGGTTCTTCCTGGATTTTAATTTTTAAACGTGGTTTTCAGGATAGCCCCGAAAGATTCTTTCGGGGCGGCGCAGCCGCAAGAAGCCTGTGAGAAAATCAATCATCAAGCTGAATGCCTCTTGTGGACTTAATCCACCCAGATAGCGGACCTATCTGGGCTATCCATTTCCAGTGAAATTCCTATTAAAAATCCTGAAGAACATTTTTCTTAATGACGGAAGTGGCGTCGGCCGGTGAAGATCATCGCCATCCCGGCTTTGTTGGCGGCTTCAATGACCTCTTCGTCGTTGCGGGAACCGCCGGGTTGAATTGCGGCGATTATTCCTGCTTGAGCGGCTTGTTCGATTCCATCTTTGAACGGGAAGAACGCGTCGGAAGCAACGACGCCCCCTTTGCAGCGGTCTTCGGATTTTTTGGCGGCGATCTCTGCAGAATCGAGCCGACTCATCTGACCGGCTCCAACACCTGTTACCATGCCATCTTTAACAAAGACGATCGCGTTCGACTTCACATGCTTGCAAACCGACCAGGCAAATTTCAAATCACGCAGTTCTTTCTCGGTAGGCTCGCGATCAGTCACCACATTCCATTCCCCTTCCTGCTCGGGAAGAGTATCGCGATCCTGCACCAGTAATCCGCCAGCGACGCGACGATAATCGAGCAATTGTCGCTGAGAAGGTGATGGGATATGACAGCTCATGAGCCGAACATTTTTTCGCCATTTAGGTTTCGTGGTCAGTAATTCAAAGGCATCTTCAGAGTATCCTGGAGCGATAATAGCCTCGATAAACTGCCCCGGCTCACACATTTTTTCGGCGGTTTCCAAATCGACTTCCCGATTCACTCCGACAATCGAGCCAAATGCGGAAACAGGATCACCTGCATAAGCATTGGCGAAGGCATCACTCAATACCGGAGCAATCGCACAACCACAGGGGTTATTGTGCTTCATGATCGAGACGGCTGGTTCCTCGAATTCGGTCACCAGTCCCCAGGCAGCATCCAAATCCAACAGGTTATTGTAGGAAAGCTCTTTTCCATTGAGCTGTTTCGCAGCCGCGATGGTTGAGGCTTCTGCATTCGGCTCGACATAAAACGCGGCTCGCTGATGCGGATTCTCCCCATAGCGAAGCGATTCCTGCTGTCGGAAAGACAGGTTCAGCATTTCCGGCAAATCTTCACCGGCTTCATCCTGCAAATTCTGAAAGTAGGAATTGATTGCAGCATCGTAAGCAGCAGTTTTACCAAACGCCTGCATCGCCAGCTTTCGCCGAAATTCCTCGTCGAAAACATCGTCCTTCAAGGCTTGGATGACCTGCTTGTACTGAGAAGGGGAAGTCACAACGCCCAGATACTTATGATTCTTGGCGGCAGAGCGAATCATACTCGGACCGCCGATATCGATATTTTCGATAGCCTCTGCAACGGTCACATCCGGCTTCGCGACAGTGGCTTCAAACGGATAGAGATTACAGACAACCATCTCAAACGGTTGAATGCCGTGTTCACTCATTGCGGCGGCATCGCTTTCGAGATCTGGTCGCCCGAGCAATCCTCCATGAACGCGCGGGTGAAGCGTTTTGACGCGTCCATCCATGATTTCTGGAAATTCGGTGTATTCTGAAATGTCGATCACTGCGACTCCGGCTTCCTGCAGATGCTTGCGGGTGCCGCCCGTCGAGACGACTTCAAAACCGAGTTCTACAAGTTTTTGCACAAAGGGCAAGAGGTCGGTTTTGTCGCTCACGCTGACAAGGACGCGTTTAGGCTGGGTTTGACTGCTCATCGGAAATCCGGTGTTTAAAATGGGGAGAAGTTGAATATCGGCCCCATCTTAAAGAAATCAAACCCGCTTCGCATCCCTCTGTTAAGCATTCTTGCTGACGGTTGATGCTTTTCGCATTAAATCGGTCAGTTTATCGGGATCGACAGGTTTGACGAGATGATGATCAATCCCAGCTTCCCGTGATTTTTGCTTATCGGACTCATCTCCCCAGCCTGTAACCGCGATCATGGTTAAAGGAGTCTCACCATACTCCTGTCGCAATCGCCGAGCCAATTCATAACCGTCCATTCCTGGCATGCCGATGTCGAGCAGGATAATACCTGGATGTTGTGTTTCGGCCATCCGCAAGGCTTCAAATCCATCGTGACAAATGGCCGTGTCAAAATTGTAGAAGGACAATAAGCTGGACATCGTCTGGGCGGCATCGACATTATCGTCGACGATCAGCACTTTCTGATCGTAAAATTCGACAGGAGCCTCCTCGGGTGCAGGGAGTTTAGGGAAGAGCCCTGAACTCGAATCCGATTCAATCTTTAGCCCCTTGACTTGCACTTCCTTCACCAAAGGAATTGAAAATTCAAAACGGCTACCTTGATCAGTCCCATTGCTCACAACATTGAGGCGACCTCCATGCATTAAGGCAAATTGACGTGCAATGGGCAATCCTAAACCCAGGCCACCCTGGTCTCGCTGAACGGCAACATCCGAACGGGTGAAGAGTTCGAAAATATGTTGCTGCATCTCTTTCGAAATACCAATGCCGTTATCAACCACTTTAATTGTGGCGTCATCAGCATTCTTCTCCAGAATGACCTGAATACGACCTTCACGGGGGGTATATTTTGCAGAATTGGTCAGCAGATTCGTAATAATCTGAGTAATTCGATTCCGATCCCCATTGACGATCACCTTGGAAGCAGGCAGTAAAATCTGAACATGATGATGACGTTCTTCCATCGCCGTTTTCGCCTGACATAAAGCGAATTCGACCAGGTCGCGCAGATCGATATGCTTTAATTCCAAACGAATTTTGCCATGCACAAAGCGAGAAACATCAAGCAGGT
Organism: Planctomycetaceae bacterium; assembly: GCA_003503535.1. Taxonomy (GTDB): domain Bacteria; phylum Planctomycetota; class Planctomycetia; order Planctomycetales; family Planctomycetaceae; genus Rubinisphaera. The sequence continues at coordinate 20,211 of DOCI01000277.1, read as the reverse complement.
CATCAACGATATTGACGAGTTGAGTCAGTTGTCGCGACATGGTTTTCACAACGGATTTATGCTCTTTGATGTCCATTTCTTCCTGCTGGAGCAACAGCAATCCGTTACGAATGGGAGCGAGTGGATTACGTAATTCATGGGCCAACAGAGCCAGAAATTCATCTTTACGTCGATCGGCTATTTTCAACTCAGCTGTCAGAATTTCGATCTGTTCGAGTTGTTTGCAACGAACCCGGTTTTGACGCGTCGTGCTGTAAAACAGCGAGATGGTCGCGGCTCCAACAATCGCATAAATCCCCAGAGCCAGCAAATCGCCAGGAGCTGCAAAGTAGGTTCCCTGTGTTTGTGGCAGGATATAAATTGTGGCTGCCAAAATACCCAGAAACAGACTGGCAATGGCAGGACCTGTGCCGGCAATGGATGCGGTTAGCAGAACCGACAGCAGATAGGTCCCGAAAGGAACACGATCCCCAATCCAGGGATCTAGCTCCATACGCAGGATCGTTGCAATGATTGTGCTAAAAACTGCAACACTATATCGAAGTATCCGTTCTTTGGTTACGGAATCCATTCACGCATCCTTGCAATCAGGCCTGAGTCTGAATGTTCTTTTAATTGGTGTTTCAATACTTGCAACGCAGTCCATTGACTGTTTCAACAGAACAACGCAAACAAATCAATGTTAACTCCATACAAGTCAGTGAACCCGATATCATATCAAGTCAGATTGGTCCTACAAGCACAACTTAAGCATTAAGAATTCATCAACCAGATTGCCGTTATCCTGACAACTGCCGCCGCAAATGCTGCGCCTTTCTCTTCCAGCCTCTTTGTTGACGGGCAATCGATGTCGGACTGGCCTCGATATCCATCAGCAGAGACTGAATCTGCTCCCGAGCTTCCTGATCCTGATGGTCGTGATGCAAACAAACCGCATAGCGATACAAACCTTCCGGCTGCCGCCAGCGATCCACATGACTTCGCAAGTGAGACTCCGCTTCCTGCCATTGATCGAGTTCCATCAACAATCGACCTCGGGCCAGCGAAACATCTCCAAATTTGTAATCGGGTTGCGTCTGAAGAATCGCTTCCACCTGATCGAGCGCTTCCTCGGGCTGTCCCGTTTTTTCCAGACTGATCGCCAGTCCCCATTTCGCCTGCAGGTTATCAGCTTCTCTGGAGAGGGCTTCCCGAAAAGAATTCACCGCATCGGAGTACTTGTGCAGTTCTCGTTGTTTTTCACCGAGTTGAATCCAGTGATAAGCATTACCGATTTGTTGCGAAGCGATTTCCAGTTGACGCAGTTCGCGCGTCCGAAATCGAGCCAGCCAGCGATGTAACCATCGCATATCTCGACGAGGAAGATAACGAGCAAAAAAGTAGGCGATCAAGCCGAGCGGATGCAACAGGAGCATCACCCAGATCCAGATGCCTCGATCCTGTTCCCGTTGAACACAATCGATCAGCATCCAAATCAGAATCGCCATATAGGCGAGGCTACTCAAGCTGTAGAACGAACCCCACACATTCATTTCCGTTACAAAGTTGCATCGTCGAAAGTATGACGCATCAACAATACCATTTCCAGAGCCTGAACTCGGCGTGCATATTTCTCATGATCACTCCCCGGTTCTGCCCGACTGCACAAATCGACAAATTTTTCTGGCGACCAGTCTGGTAAATTGAGTGCAGACTGTTCGGCCAGATTCTCGACTGCTTTTTTCAAAGTCGGATATAAAGGATGAGAGCCGACATTTCTGAACCAGTATTTCGCATTCGAATAATCCCCTTCTCGACGATGCATAATCGCATGCCAGTAATCACCCGCTTTATTGCGCCCTGTGTATTGCACCGCCTGAGAAAATTCATGCGACATGTGCAAGGCATCATACCACTGATAAAACCCAGCCAGCACGGCTTGAAAGTCCGGACTTTTCCTGTTCAATGATTCAGGCAACCAGCGTTCTGCCTGTTGCAGAACTTGCCGTGTTGCAGAATTTGAGATGCGATCACCCTGAGGTTCAAGAACGGGAAGGAACGATTGTGATGCTGACCAGTCTATGTTCAAACTGGATTGAGGGGAGACATTTTCCCAACTCATCGTCACCAAAGCTTCTTGCCAGGATTCGCATTTCTTCAACACTGATAACCAGGACTCACGAGCCGCGATTATCAAACCTTCATCGGCAAGTGGCAACCAGACCGAAGCAATCTGCCCGCCAAGTTCATGATACACGAAATCCGCAAAGGAATTCCTGACCTGAGGCAGCCACTGACAATCGGAAACTCCTGCAGGAAGATCCCATTTTGTCATCTCCGATGATTTCGTGATTCCTATTAGATCACTGGAACAGTTTTCAATCTGTCGAATCAATCCAGCCAGATTTGTTTCATCCTGCAGGATCATTGTCTCGATTGCCTGAGAATTCCCGGTCTCTTGAGAATCCCCGTTCACTTGAGAATCACTGTGTTGTTGAGATGCGGTCATGAATGGAGTCTCCTCCAGATACTATCTGCTGAGTCACTGAAAATTGATTTTCTTCATTCTAAGAAAACTTTTGTTGAATGAAACGGACTTTGTGAATTTCTTGTCATTCAACAATTCAACAGCGACCATTTCAATTCACTCGCAGCATCTCTGCTTCCACCAGTTCATCCCGGCAGCCAAGTAGGGCAGGCTCCTGCCTGCCTTCCTGCTAAAAACAAATAGTGCAACTTCAAAACTGACGCTTCGAGTTATGATGGTACATGGAGAACAGCCCCAGAGTCCTCCCTCTCAATTCACTCGCAGCATCTCTGCTTCGACCAGTTCATCCCGGCAGAGTGATTCCAATCCCTTTTCAGCGGTCAACTGCACAAACGAAGCATGAGCACGGCGGCAGGCAACGGTCAGACTTTCCCGCAGGTGATTGAGCCGCTGTTTATAAGTGGCGATGGCCTGCGCGGAGATGACCATATCAGCATGATGATTGTTTTCAACGTCGATTAAACGGCGACCGCTCATCGGTTGCGGGTTGCGTTCCCAGTCTGCCAGCACCTGAATCAGCCATAACGAACTGGCACGCGCGGAAAGTCGTTTCAGCAAGTGATCGGGATCGTGCGGAAACAGAAAATCGCTGATGATGATCCTGACCGATTGAGGCTTAAATGAGAGAGCATTCTCTGAGAGCAGTTCCGAAAGTGATTGCGTGCCATCAAAACTGATGCTCGAAGAACGCGAAAGCGAATTCATATCGAGCTTGAGAGGGGGATGGGCAGAATTTAAAACTCGAATCGAAGGTTGCCCGCCGAGCCGACTGGTCAATTGAGCAAACAAGCTGGTCAACTGTAGCGACACTTTTTCTTTCACATGGTTCTGTGTCGTCATCGAAAGCGATGCATCCATCACAATTTCCGTGCGTGGACTGATCTCCTCCCGGAACAGACGAACCATCAGCGCATCGGTGCGGGCATAAGCATTCCAGTCGACATGCCTGAGGTCATCCCCGGGCAAATACTCCCGATACTCCTGAAATTCAAGCGAACTTCCGGTGCCTCGCCCCAGTAATTCCCCACTCCGACCCGCAGTCGGCAAGCGTGGCAAACCCAACTGATATTGAGTCAAAGCCTGCTGTACATAAGGATCATGCAGGACATCGCCATCGTATTGATCAGCAGTCGATTCAGGCATGAAACGAAATCACTTGAAAAAAGCAACACGATTATTAGCAACACGTAGAAAAACCACCGCCAGCAAAGCCAGCAGTGGTTCCTGCATTTCGACTACTTAATCGTTTTGATACGAATGTTACGCCAGGCAACATCGAATGGGCCGTCACCCTTTTTGATGCCGTGGACCTGCAGGCCGATGAAGCCTTTGGGATGAGTTTCGTAAATGGCTTCATCGGTCAAATCAGAGACCATTTCGCCATTGATCCAGGTCTGGATATGTGGGCCATTCGCGACGACGCGGAATTTATTCCACTCACCATCTTTCATCTTTTTGTGAGGAACGAGTTGATCCTGAGGTGTCAACCAGCCCCGGCCAGTCGCTTCTCCATAAATATAACCAGCCTCGGCTCCATTGTTGCCACTCGCTTCAATTTCAACCTGCGGACCATTGACCCGACCAAAGGTATCTTTTTTATCGGTTTCCTTGGTCTGTGAACGAATCTGCACGCCGGAATTCAGACTGTTGTGAACCTTCACTTCGAATTCGAGTTCGAAGTTGCCGTAGTCTTTCTTTGAGCACAGGAAAGAATTCGGGCTGCCATCGCTGGTGACACCCACAATGGTTCCGTCTTCGACACTGTAAGTGGCAGTCCCATTTTTCTGGATCCAGCCATCGAGGTTTTTCCCGTTGAACAAAGAAACCCACTCACCAGCCATCACTGGGGCTGAAATTAAAGCGACGGCTGCAATAGCCAGCGTCATCATACGAACAGTTTTCATCAAAGTTGCTCCTGAGTTAATTATTTACTGTGAAATTCACGGCGTCTTGTCACAAATTCTCTACAAATTAAAGACCAGTCGTCGGTCTTCGAAGTTTGAACATCAGAGAACTGTTATACGCAGAGCGAACGTCAAAAATCAATGCTGCTGGATGCGACAGTGCATTCTCAAAGCACGATTTCAGTCCCAATCCCCTGATTCGAATAGATTTCCAGCATCAGTGAATGTGGAATGCGGGCATCGACCAGGTGGACTTTTTTGACACCAGCTTGCAGTGCTTCCAGAGCCGCTTCGACTTTAGGGACCATTCCGGAATCGATCACGCCACTGGCGATCAGTTCCCGGCAGCGAGTCGCGTTCAGGTGTGACTGTAATGTTGTTGGATCATTTCGGTCGAGGAAAATGCCGGGGACATCGCTGACGAAGATTAACTTTTCGGCATGAATAAACTTCGCGACAGCCGCGGCTGCGGTGTCGGCATTGACGTTTAATTTCCGATTGTCTTTGTCGAGAGCGATCGATGGCAGAACCGGAATGGTATCACTGCGGCAGGTGGCGAGCAGAACATCGCGATGGATGCCAACGACATGGCCAACTTCGCCGAGGTCGATCGGTTCCCCCTCTTCATCGTTCATCTGGAGTTTTTCGCCGATCAACACAGATTGTGTGAGATGGTTCAACCCAATCGCACGGCCGCCCTGGCTGAGAATTTCTCCGACAAGTTGTTCGCAAATATCACCTGCCAGAACCCGAGCCGCGATTTCGAGAGTTCGTTCATCGGTATAGCGTCGACCACGCACAAACTGAGGCGTAATTCCCTCTTCTTTGACGGCCTGACTGATCGCTTTGCCGCCGCCATGAACCAGGATCGGTCGCATGCCGACTGTTTCCATGAAGATGACATCGGTCAAAAAACTGCGAACGGACTCTTCTTCTTCCAGAGCACTGCCGCCGAGTTTAATCACAACATGACGATCCCGGAATTCTCGAATCCAACTGAGGGCTTCGATTAAAGTTTTCGCCTTTCGAACCGATTCGTCATGCCCTAGAGGAATTGTTTGTTCAGCTGAAGTTATCATGTCGGTGGCATCTGGATGTAAATTGAAGCGAAATAATTGTAACAGCCCGCAAAGTCGACCCAGTCCTCCTATATTAATATTTGGATCTGATCATCGTCAGAACGATATTGTAACAAGTCCAGCGAAATAACAACAATTTGAGCCATTTTGCGAAGAGGAGAACGCAGGATCGATACCTGTGGCATGTCCCTGATTTGTGGCACGATTCGGGGCCTGTCTGTCCTCTCCGAAAAATTTATTGGCGTAAGACCCTCATCCGGTTCGATACTTCTTGCAGGACGCGAGAGATTGTTCTGCAGGCGAAACGCTTCTGTGTGAGAAATGAATTCTCCACCTTCGCCGCGATTGACAGGAGTCATTCGAGGAACAGTTCAAAGCAGGATCGCTTTTGTTGAAGGACCGACGAAGTCATCAGGTGGTGATACCACGAATCGACTTTCATCGCAAATGCCCGAAGAGCGGGCGAGGCTCTGCCTTCAAAACAACTGGAGCACCCAGCAGGGCTGGTTGAATCAACCACCATTGCTGAAACTAACTCATACAATCTGCACTTGTGCAGACTTTGAAGTGTTAGTGAATTAATGCAGGGATTGCATGTTCCGGGACGGAATTCTGTAAACATGGACAGCATCAACGATCGACTACCAGACTCAATTTGGACCCGAACAATGCATTCACACACTTCACTTGAAAACCTCATTAAGCAAGCCGAACAGTGGGCGGAAAACCGAGACAAGAAAAGTTTTCGCCCGGGCTGGCTGACGGAATTCATTTACGACGCCTCAGATCTTTTCACCCCCATAGCCGATGCTGCCCGCGTGGGATACGACTGCCGCTTTAACGAGAACTGCTGGCAGGTCCTGTTCTACCTGGGCGACGGCGAAATGTTTGGGGGCAAACATGACGGCAAACGAACTCGGATGGCTTTTGAGTTCGATCTGAAAGATCTGCTCAATTGCTTCAAACGTGTCGACTCTTTGATTTTCCGCACATTGAACGATGATCTTGGCCTGACCATTGAAGAAGGCAACATGATCGAAATCGTCGGCGTCCTCAAAGAAAGTGATTCCACCGAAGCGATCACAGTGGGAATTCTCTCCCGTCCTCCACAGGAAGCGGGCCCCGGCATGAAGGTGCTGCCCAACGGAGAAGTTGAACCTGTCTAATTGACTCTCCTGTAATTACATTGCGTCAAAACATTGGGTATGGTGAAGTGAACAACTTTACCATACCCTTTTTTTATTGAGAGCTTCAAACAAACCCAATATCTTGAGTTGGATCAGAATTTATAAATCGACATTGTGAATATGAGAAAATGAAAACCACAGAGGTACAGAAGGCACGGAGAAGTTTTGTAGTTCGATGCGTATGCAAGTTTTGAATGTCTAGATGGTTACAGAATTTCCCAATTGAAAAATCTCTGTGCCATCTGTGCCTCTGTGGTTCAAAAATTTCGGTTTTGATGGACAGTTAGTTTTCATAAAATCTGACTTCAGTTTTGTTCGGCGTTCTTAGGTTGATTCAAGGAGATCTCATCATGACACAAACAACCTATTCTGGTCTGACTTTGATCTTGCTGGCTCTCATTGCAGTATTCCCGATGTCCTCCCTCAATGCAGAACAACCCGGAAATAGCCCAGACAACTCTGAACAATTCGCAGCTATCGACAAAGCGATTGCAGAATTTCAGAAACTAATCGGGTGTAAAGCTGTCACGATTGCCATCTCGCGTAATGGAAAGATGATTTACTCCAAAGGTTACGGCTGGAAAGATGCGAAGCAGCAGATCGAAACCCCAGCCGATGCTTTGATGCGTATTGCCAGTGTCAGTAAGTCGATCACATCATCCGCCACTAAAACTCTGGTACGGGATGAAAAACTGTCACTCGATGACAAAATCTTTAACCTGCTGGAATTGAGTGAGCCACGGAATGAAGAATTTGATCCACGCTGGCGGGACATCACAGTCGCTCAGCTGCTCAAGCATGAAGGAGGTTGGGATCGCGATGAAACGTTTGATCCGATGTTTCGTACCCGCGAAGTCGAAAAGCAATATCGGCTTCGCGGGAAAGCGCAGCCGGAGGATATGATTCGTTATATGCTGGCAAAACCGCTGCAGTTCGATCCTGGCTCTCGCTCGTCTTATTCCAATTTCGGATACTGCCTGCTGGGACGAGTCGTTGAAAAAGGCTCGGGAATGCCTTACCAAAAGTATGTTCAGCAAAAACTGTTCGATCCGCTCGGTATCAAAGACATTCAGCAAGGCCGAGATCGTCCGCGTGACTGGGATCCCCGAGAAGTGGAATATCCCCTCCAAACTCTTCGCGTCGAAGTGATGGATTCTCACGGCGGTCTGATCGCCTCGGCTCCCGCACTATGCAAATACATGGAGCATTACTGGCTCGATGGCAAGCTTCGTAATTCCCAACGATATTACTGGACGTATTTCGGAAGTTTACCCGGAACAACCGCGATGGCACTTCAGCGAATCGATGGTTTCAATGTGGTCGTTTTATGCAATGGCCGACGAGATGAGTCTTACAACGAAGATAATCTGATTCTCAAAAGCTCCATCGAGAGTGCCGTCGATGAGATTTCCAAGAGTAAATATGGATTCTGAAAGATATCAGAGTTCCTGTTTTCAGAGGAAGGATCTCTTCCTCCCATGCGTTCTACCTATGTACCGATTCATTTTTGAGGTGTAGTCGCGGCTCATCCATGCGGAAGGTGAGCAGGCCCGCGGTCAAGACGATGCCTGCGATGATCAGGAAAATCAGTCGATAGTTCCAGTCGATGAGATAGCCAACCAACGGGGCGAAGAATAAGGGAGCCGCCATGCAAACGTTGAGAGTGCTTAAATAGTGGGGATGCTGCTCCTCCTCCACAAGTTCCAGGACATAATTGAACATCGTTTTCATTGTCACGGGAGTCAACCCGAGTAGAAGAAAAGTGAGCGTATACCAGCCTCTCGTTTCGGGAGTCAGTATTTCGGAAAGACCAATCGCAACAATCGGAACAAATGCCAATGCGAACATTTCCACACGAATCACAATACGATAACCGTAGCGGTCTCCGTAATACCCTGTGATCCAACTGAAGATTCCCACGGACAAATTCTGCACAATCACCCACATCATCAGGTCCGTTGGACCGGCCCCGAGGACTTCTCTGCCCAGCCATTGGTAATGCGGGAAGAGCAGAAGCGTACAGATAAAGAGCATCGCCGCCAGTGCAACGCGTTGCATCGAACGATTTTCGCGTAAAGTTCGCCAGACATTGCGGAACAGTTTGCCCGGATGAGACTCCGTTGTTCCCTGTTTGTCTGCCGGTTCGTGAACGATCCACAGGATCGCACTGGCAAAAACAAAACAGAGCGAAGTGAAACCGAAAATCCAGGAAAACCCACGACCTTCGGGAATAGCCAGCCATTCCGTCAACAGAAAATAAGCCCCCACCATGGCCACCAGCGAGCCTGCCATGCCGGCAATCGACATCAGGCGCCCTCTTCGATGCGGTCTGATTAATTTTCCCTGCAAAGTATTGAAGGAAAGCTGATTGACACCAGTAGCAGCAAAAAACATGGCGTAGATAATGAGAAAGACAGCCGGAAACCAGGGCATCGCTTCTTTGCCAAGGTTCAAACATAAAAACGAAAGACAGCCAAACAGAAACGCCATCAGCATGGTGGTCTGTTTCATCATGCGGACTTTACAGGGCATGTTCCGCAGACTGGCTGAGGCAAGGACGGGGGCAATACTCTGGCTGATCCGATTAAAAATCGGCAGACAACCGCGAATCCAGCCCGCTCCCGCAATCACATCCAGAAAGGCTGGCATAATGACGGTCTCGGTTTTGAAGATCCAGGCCAGTCTCATAAAAACATGATGAGCTGCCAGCGTGAGCAAATTCCAGAGTTCCCATTCGGTTCGCTCCTGCTGTTGCTCAATACCAACCGGTAATATTTCAGGAGTCGGGGTCTCAGAAGTGCGCTCGGAGTTGACGTTGTCGTTTTGCAAAATGCACTCTAAAAAAGTTAGTGGAACAGGTCGAGAGGATCGCTCATGAAAATCCGTCGAGCAACACGACACTATTGTAGACGACGATCCAGATGAGAATACCCTCCGTCGACATAAACAATTTGTCCCGTCGTATGAGACGACTGAGCCGAAGCCAGAAACACAACCATCGCGGCTATTTCTTCCGGCTTGGTAAAGCGATGATTCAAAGGGATGCTTGCTTCAATTCTTTGTTTTTCTGCCGCAGGATCAGCAGTCTTCCCCAGCCAGTTCTCATACATTTTTGTCCAGACTTCTGCTGGTACAACCGTATTGACCCGAATTCCAGCTGGCGCCAATTCAACCGCCCACTCCCTGGTCAACGCATTGACACCACCTTTAGCAGCCGCATAACCGGAGGTTCCCCCCTGGCCCGTCACCGCGACTTTCGAACTGATGTTCACGATCGCTCCGGCGGGACTGGCTTTTAAATGCGGCAGACAATAATGAGACATCGAAAAATAATGAACGAGATTCTTCTGGAGAGACTCTGAAAATCTCTCGGGGGCACACTCCAGTCCCACGGAATCATTCGTCCCTGCATTATTGATCAGGTAATCGATTCCACCAAATTTGCTCACCACGTTTTCGACTGTTTTCTCACATGCGTGGAGTTCCATTAAGTCTGTGGGACAATACAGAACCTGCTCATTATCGAGGAGACTGGAATCGACTGGTGGCTTCAAATCAACAATCGCAATTCGACATCCCTCGCTGAGAAATGCCTGCACGATGGCCAAACCAATTCCGGAAGCCCCTCCTGTGATCACAGCCGTGCAATTCTTTACACCAAGATCCATTAATTAAAAACCCATATGAAGACTGCTGAGAATTGGAGTGAGGCCCAATCTGTGGAAATTACACCCAAAAAAAATGCACAAGTGCGCCTTGAAATTGATCGATGAACACTCAGTCTGAGAAGAAATCGCTCAGATTTCGAGCCAATAAGCAGAATTAGACTGACATTTCCCTTAGATAAGAGTTCTCTCTTCATTTGGCACACGCCGTGCAACATTGGTGAGATGAGGAAATTCTATTTTAAGAGGGGTGACAGCTATGTCTTATCTGCAAATTCATCAAGTGATCGACCGCATTCAGGGATTACACACTCAGTTTGGAAGAGAATTAGCTGCATTAGTGGTTCCTGCTGACGATCCGCAAGGGCAGATGATTTTGAAAACGATCCGCGATTGTGAAAAGCATTTTGAGAATCGACTGTTAAGTTCAATTATCGATCAAGACCCTGCCATCATGGAAACATGGGTTCAATTCATACCAGATGAAGAAATCCAGGGCTTCTTTCAAATGCTCGATCCTGCTCATGCTAAATATGAGGAAGATCTACTTGTTACAACACACCTGTTTTTTACATCTCTGAGCGTCTTTTATCATCAGATCGCCCAGCAGTTGCAAGGTGCAGAGATGGTTACGTTTTTGGAAGATCTGGCCAAATTCACTGAAGAGCAAAATGCAATGCTGGCCTGGAAAACGCGGGACAGCGATCTGCATGTGCCGCATCCGATGAACAAATCGATTTCCATGTGAAGAGACAG
>DOCI01000277.1:3698-9007 GCA_003503535.1 Planctomycetaceae bacterium | reverse complement strand
TGAAGAGACAGTCCATCTTGAAATAGCGAATGAAAGAAAAGGTTCCCCATTAAGGAGAGGAAACATGTCTAAACCCATTGTTGGTATTTTTAATTCAAAACAGGAAGCGGAATCTGCGGCTTCAGAAATTGAAATGCGGGGCTCAGTCGCTGGTCAGTCGAGGACCTGTTCAAATCCGTATGTCAGATTTTACGACCATCATCAACTTGATGAATCCTCTCTTTCGCCAATGGCAATCATTCAGTTGCTTTGTTTGGCACTATTCGTTGTCGCCATAGGAGTATTGGTCACCCAGCAGATGGTCACTGAGCCTCCGCCTTTGTTTGTAGCCATGATGTCTGGCGGTACAATCTTATTTCTCGTATTTGCTGCGGTCATGCTGCGAAGAACATCTCAACCTGATGTGACAGACCTGTTGAATGCCCGGTTGAAATCCCAGGAAACGGCAGTGATTGTGGATTTCAATCGACTTGGCTCGAAACAAAGTCAAATCCAGCCGCACACAGTACAAACGATTATGGTTCAACATGGTGGACATTGCATCGAGCCTGATGAGAATGAAGATTGAGCCCCTGGTGGTTACCATTTTTGCATTTTTTACACATAGAAACAGGCATTTTCAGTATTTACCTTAAGCGGGAAATTTACCTACATTCGTCCAGCGTCACCTTTTCTTCATCGTTTTATCATTCACTGGTTCGAATGTCATGGACTATTGCCTCAAACCACTCTCTAAAACTTGCTCCTACAGTGGAGAACCATTGCAACCGGGTGACCTGTGTTACTCGGTACTAGTCGAAAAGAATGGCCGATTCGAACGGCTCGATTTCTCTTCGGCAGCCTGGCAAGGAGTTCCCGAAGGAGCCTTAGGTGTTTGGCGGACTGAAGTGCCGGAACCGGAAAGTAAACCAGCCGGGTACCTCGACCTGGATCGCCTTTTCGAATTATTCACGGAGTATTGTGAACAGGCCAACGACTATCAAAAAAAATTACGATATGTTCTGGCGCTCCTGCTCGTCCGCAAAAAGCAGCTGATTCACGAACAAACAACCGAATCCGAAGGTCTTCGCATCATGCAGCTTCAAGGTGCTCGTGGCGAAGGAACTTACGAAATTACTGAAGAAGCATTGAGCCAGAGTGAAGTGGCTCGTCTGGAAGCGGAAATTCAAACCTTAGGACAGCAACCTTTGCGTAACGCTGCTTAATGATCTTAGTTTTCCCAAGAGACCATCTTTCTGGATGAACTTCAGAAATGGCTGTGTCTTCGCGGGGATGACGCTTCACAGAGACGAATCGGCAAGGAGGCCGCAGTGACGAACCGCTCAGCAATAACAGACAGCGTATTGCGCTGCGTGATGCTGATTGGACTGTGTGTCCTGCCTGGCTGCCGCTTTTCATCCTGGGGAATGCCCCCACAGTGGCCAGCGATGTTTCACGGCACAGCGCGCATCCCATCCGATGCGACCAAAGAAGATATTCTGGCCGTCGTCAACGAATGTACCATCCCCATTCACTCCTGGCGGGCGACCTCTGCCAAAGTGGGAGTTTCTGGAATTCCGGTTCCCATGGGTGCGATGATTGCGGTTGAAGAACCAAATCATTTACGGATGAAAGTTTCCAACCCCCTTTCCGGTCAGTGTGAAGTTGAAATCGGCTCGAACTCCACAGACCTCTGGTTCTGGATGCGGGAAATGGAACCCAAGGCCATTCTGGCCGTCTGTCATCAAGATCTCGCCGTCATGCAGCAACAATTGCCCGTCCCTGTCCAACCCGACTGGATGATGGAAGTTCTCGGCGTGAAAGAAATTGATGGAGCGAATGCAGAATTGCTCCGTGACCCCGAAAACCCTTATATCGCGAAACTGGTCAGTCATCATACGAATGAAACCGGACACACTGTTCGCAAAATCACAACGGTGGATTTGCGAAAAGGAGAAGTTCGCGAGCATGAACTTTTTGATGCCGACCATCGCCTGGTCGCCAGTGCCAGGTTGACAGACTATCAAAAATTCCCGAACACATCGGCCAAACTGCCTCGCCACATCAAGTTGAACTGGGCTCAGCAAGATAAAACCATGACTCTGACACTCAACGGTGTCGAAATCAATCCGCCTCATATGCCCTCCTCATTGTGGGAAGCTCCCCAAATCGCAGGCTGCCCCGTCAAGCATCTCGGACGAGATCAGTTGATGCAGCACCCGACGGCAGTCGCAAACAGATCACTACGCGACAAGCCTAAAGCGATTACCGAGTACGAACTCGACCAGCCCTCCGGCGCCTGGATGCAGAATCAGTTCATCAAAATGCCAGATCAGAATGGCACCGCAGGCAAAGTCTCGATCACGAGCAGCACCGCGGAGCCTGAGAATCAGCGGGAGTCTCCCTACTTCACACAGGCGGATCTTGAAGAATATCGCACCGTGAACGCGGCTGCGAAATCGACTGCTCAAGACGATACCGTCGCTCCTCCGTTTCCGGGATTTGACAACGAAAGTCCTTCCTCGGCTCCTCAACCGCAACCGGGAAATTCATCCACAGCTGACCAGGCCGATCGCAGATCGCGCGATGGATTGTTACTGCAGTAACAGATCGTCATCAATTTCAGATTTCAATGATGAGATGATTTTGCAAGTGTTCGATAAGAAATCGGGAAGTGATTCCACAGGTCTTCATTCCTGAATACTTCTCTTCCAGCCAGCATCGCAGCTCCAACGGCAGACTGCTCTTTAAAATCTGGCGTGACCACATCGATGCGATAACGATTCGCAAGATATTGAGCCAGCCATTCGTGATGCTCAAAATAATTCCCGCTCACAATAAGTCGTTTCAAATCGGTTATTGGATTCTTTGAGTTTTGATAAACCCGATACAGCGAATCGACAATCCCAGATAAAAGTCCGCGTGCCATTTCACTCAAATTGAAATTGTGGCGACCGATATTGCTGATTGAAGCTCGACGCGAAGTCTCATTTCGAGTTCCCTGAAAAAACGGTTCCCAATAAACAGGCTCAATGTTATTTAAGTCTGCAGGCACCTGACTTAATCGATTGAGCCGTTCGAGCACTTCGGTATAAGAGAGCTCAACTCCCATTTCCTGAAACCATTGCTGCACAGATTCTGCAAACCAGAACCAGGCCTCTCCGCCAGTTGATCCCGCGCCAACATTCAGCAACAGATTTTCTGAAAATGGTCGAACTTCAATCTCATCCGTTGGTTGAATGTCTTTCGTGCACCAGGCGATTTGTCCTCCGGTGCCGACGTTCATTAAAAGGTCATTCTCAGGATTTTGAATCGTTGCCCGTACTGCAGCAGGATGATCTCCGATTCCATTTAAGACCGGCACTCCTGCTGCCAAGTTCCATTCTCGAGCAATCTGCGTTGTCGTCGTCCCGCGTATTTTCCAGTTTGACTCCAGCAGAGGAAACCATTTCGGTTTAAGTCCCGCTGCTCGAATCACATCCTGATAAATCGACTTCTGCTGCAAATTATAGACACCCCAGGAAGCTGCAAATGTTGGGTCAATTCGAGCAGGAGTGCTGGTTAACTGACTTCCAATCCAGTCTGTGATATCAGAGATATGATGAAGCTTCTCCTGCAATTGCCCGGAACGATTCAGCATGTCCAGCGTTGCCAGGGCGTATCCCGGTCGAATCTGGCAGCCCAATCTCGATTGCAGGTTCTCAGGCAAGCGTTTCTGTAACGAACTCAACCACGTTTCATCTTCAATGTCCGAAGAGGCAAGCACGCGTTTGTCCTGCCAGGTGATGAAGTCCGAAATCGCGAATCCAGAAGCATCACAACAGACAAAGCCGTGCATCTGTCCGGTTAGACCGATGGCACTTGGAGAGCAATAGACGAACTGGACAATTTCCCGAATCAATTTCTGCGAAACCTGCAGCATCAGATCTGTCGATTGAACTGCGACTCGATCATCCTCCGACGTTATCGCTGCTTCGTGTGCATGATTCACAGCTGCCAGAGTTTTGCCCGATTGTTCAATCGCAACCGCTGAAATCGATGTCGTTCCGAGATCCAACCCAATCACATATTTCATGGATTTCATGTTCAATCATCTTTTACAGCAACTGACTGCAATTTCGTTAAGAGACCATTCTCATTTCATTATTGATTTGAGAAATCCTTCTGATATCTCTTCAACAGTCCCTCAATATCATTTGGCAACAGGTAAACTTTGCCGTGAATCATTTTTGTCTCGCCCGGCTTCAGACCACCAATGCGAAAATCGCTGTGAAGGCAGCGGATCACTCCCTGAAACAATTCCTGATACGGTTCCCAGGCCATCGCCAGGATCATCGAGTCGTCTTTGCTGAAGCAACCGATCAATCCGTTGCTGGGAATTTCTGTGTTTAATGGCCGCGGATTCACATCATTGCGATCCACTCCGGGGGCCGCCCAGACTTGCCCTGGAATGTATCGAGCGGTCGTCGACCAGGGAGTCGTTGGCATCATCGCAAGTTTGCCATCGAGGAAGACAAAGCTTTTCTGAATGTAAGCGTACTTGTCAGCAGGATCATCGCAGCCAGTAAATCCTCCAGCACGCATACAGGGTTGTGCCCAATGAGCCTGAGATACTTTCTCTGTCGGATTATGAGCTTTGACCTGAAAAACGACTTCATCGCCAGAGCTTTTAATCGTGTGAACAACCTCTACTCCATCTTCCAAATTACACTTCAACTGAAGTTGAGTCCCGTCGTCGTTCCTGGAAATCAGTACTGTCTCGTGAGGAATCACGGTTTCATGCCAGTCTCGATCCGTCGAACCGGGACGGCAATAGGCTTCCAGA
This sequence comes from Planctomycetaceae bacterium, assembly GCA_003503535.1. GTDB lineage: Bacteria > Planctomycetota > Planctomycetia > Planctomycetales > Planctomycetaceae > Rubinisphaera. Next base: position 4,203 of record DOCI01000277.1, on the reverse strand, counting down.
TACCAGATCTCAATCACACCACCCGGAATGGAGTCGCCATGAATCTGCAGGATGTTTTTCTCCCACGTCAACCGGAGTGGTTTCTCATCCGCATAAGAAGTTGAAGCAATCGTTGTGAGTAGAAGTATATGCAGGAAGATTGGAATTGAATATCGCATGACAGGCCCTTTTAAAAACAATCGTGACACTGCACGCTACTTTTGTTTCGGGCGAAAAGCAATCAAATGCTCGGGATTCGTTTCCCAATAAGGACCGTCCAGTAAGTCGATGCAATAAGGCACGGCCGGAAATACAGCGTCCAGGCATTCGGCAATCGCTTTCGGCTTTCCAGGAAGATTAATCATCAGACTCCCATTACGGATGCCAGCGGTTTGCCGGGAGAGAATCGCCGTCGGGACTTTATCGAGGGAAACTTTTCGCATTAACTCGCCAAAGCCCGGCATCATTTTCTGACAAACGGCTTCCGTCGCCTCGGGAGTGATATCACGGGCTGCTGGCCCGGTTC
>DOCI01000277.1:1627-3594 GCA_003503535.1 Planctomycetaceae bacterium | reverse complement strand
ACTGCTGGCCCGGTTCCTCCAGTTGTGATGATCAGACTGCAGTGTTCTTCATCGGCCAGTCGACACAGCTCGGCTTCGATCAGAGATTGTTCGTCGGGAATCACAACGACTCGCGGTTCGAAATGTGTCACGAGCACCGTCTGAAGATATTCGAGTATCGCAGGTCCACCAAGATCCTGATATTCTCCCCGGCTTGCACGATCTGAAACGGTGACAATTCCTATTGTTGGAATACTTTTTGGGGCGGAGCGATTCTGCAGGTCATTCATAAATGTCGTTTTTTTTGTAATATGGCTTTCGAGATGAGTACAAACTTATGGTTTCAATTCCAGGCCAAGGGTCTTCGCATCTTCTGGTTTGGGGTCGTTCATTGTTTTCAGAATTTTCGCAAAACGAGGATCATCCTGCAGGCTTTTGAGATCAGGATCGTTCTGTGTCCATTTGCTGTCCCGGTAACCCAACTCAACACTCCGGTCAAGTTCTTCAAATGCGGAATCGCGCAGGCGATCAATCCGTGCCTTATGCTCGTCTGGTGCATACTGTTCAGGATGCTGAATCACATATTCCATCGCTCTGGCATAAGTGCAGGCGGCGTTGTAAGCAAAGATGGAATCGTCCCCATGTTTCTCACGTCCCTGTTTCAACTGTTCGATGGCTTCATCAATCTTACCATTAATTGCCAACGACAGCGCGACGCCCGTTAAAGCGGTCATGAGATCGGGATCAATTTTTAATGCCTTACGATAATCCGCCTCGGCTTCCGGAAATTGTTCGAGCATCGAATAGACATGACCACGCGAAGAATACCAGGAAGCTTTTTCGGGTTCCTGCTCAATCGCCTTGTCGAGATAAGTCCGAGCCTCTTCGAAGCGAGTCAGAGACGTTAACAGTTGCCCGGTTGATCCCTGAGCCGATGGCCATTTCTGATCGATTTTCAAAACGGTGAGATAGTCCGTTAGAGCGGCATCGAAGTCACCTAAATTCTGATAAGCCTGTGCGCGAGCCTGCAAAGCCTGAGGATAAATCGGATCGGAATCGAGTACGAGCGTTAACTGCTTAATCGCCAGATCCGCTTTCCCGCTGCGTAATGTCGAGAGTGCCTGTTGATAAATATGGCTCAATGGGGAACGGGAGTAAGAGGTTTCGAGGGCGGCTGCAGCCGAGCGACTGATTTGTTCGGAAGATTTATCCCGGAGTTTCGTCAGAAATTCCCGCGATTGACGATTGGAAAAACCACCGAGGGAGCGGATCAGCGAAGTTTTTGAAGAACTTTCGTCAGGCAATTCTTCAATCATCGCTATTAACGCGGTTACTGCGTCTTCACTGGCAGATCCTTGCAACAGGCTGATTAACACAGACACATTCTGTTGTTCGTTCGATTTCAAGGCCTCTGGAGCGAATTTCATAAATCGACCTTCGTCGATAATGGCAACTGCCCGCAGGACCGTCTGCTGTTCGGCAGCGTTCAAATCGGGATACAATTCGAGTAGCGGATCGATAATCCGATTGTCTCCAATGGCCGTTAATGTTTGCACCACCTGATTTCGATGGGGATGTTCCTGCTTCAGGTAAGGGAGCAGAATTGGAATCGCCCGCTGCGCGCGAAAGCGGGTAATTGTTGTCAGCGATTGAGGTTCCGGGTAGGAATGTTGAATTTGATTCAACGCGTAATTAATGACTAACTGACGGCTCTGTTCATCATCCTGTCCGGAGAGAATTTCCAGAGCGGTTGTTTTGAGCGGGTCGTCTTCGTCGGCCAGAATTTCCGTCAGGATGCTTCGCAAGTCGGGATGCCCCAGAGAATCGAGTGCCCGCAAGGCTTCCTGTCGAATTTCATCGTCCCCTTCGCGGGCAAAGCGTTCGAGCGTTTCTGACCAGAGTGGTCGTGGAAAATTCGCCATTGTTTTCACGATTTGTTTCTGGATCGACTCTTCATTCTGCAGCATCTTGAGCAATGCCTGATGACG
>DOCI01000277.1:322-1458 GCA_003503535.1 Planctomycetaceae bacterium | reverse complement strand
TTTGAGCAATGCCTGATGATGTTGTGGAAAACGAGAACTTCCCAGGCTGATTAACGCTGCCTGAGCACATTCTTCGTTCGGATCGAGAGCATACTCGCGAAGGAGTTCAAGCGATTCTGACTGTGGAAACTCTGCCAGAGCCGTAAGTGCTGCTTTTTGCAAATCCAGATCATCGGAATGAGTGATAATCTCAGCAATTTCCGGATAGAACGTGCGCGGTAAACGAACGGCTCCGTAAATCAAAGCCGCACTTTGAGACAGGCGATGTCCGGAACGAATTTCTTCAATCAGATCCTTCAGAGGAATCGTTTGATAAATGGAATGAGAAGCAGCGATGTAGGCTTCGTTGAGTGTTTTGTGCTTGTTCGCGGCAATATTTCCCGAGTAATAATTACTGTTGCCCGGAAAATTGGAGAGGTGCAATTCCTGAATCAACGAGGGGATCGGCGGGAATTCCCAGGTGTTTTGCTGGGTAGAGTTCTGCCCCGCCATCCGTGAAGCCAACTCGAACCATTGTTGAAGATGCGGATCGGGTTCGGGAGCCTCTTCATCGAAATGAATAATGACCCGTGCCACTTTCTTCGTCGCCAGATCAATCATCTGATTGATGATCGTCGAGAGATTCAGTGGATACACTTCACCGTGAATTGTACCGACCGCGATAATTCCATGTGGGCCAATCTGTTCCTGACGCCATTCAATTTGGGCACGAGCAGCTAAAGTGAGATTCACCGATACAGGACTGTCTCCCATTTTCCAGGCCAAATTGAGCTGAGGGGTATCCGAGCCGGGATCGAGTTCATTAAAGACAATCCAACAGGAAGCAATTTTGCCAGCGGGAATCGTCAACGATTCTGGCACATTCAATTCGGTCAAATTGTAATGCCGATTTTGCCTGCGGAATGTAGCGCGCCCTGTGTAATCCTCAACTGGTCGATATTCATATTCCTGCCCATCGACGGTCAACTTCACAGTTCGCGGATTGAAAGAGAGTTCCTGTTTGGATTCATTCAGAATGACCAGCCTCCCGATCAGAAATCGGTACTGCTGATTCCCATTCCGATATTGAGCAAAGTAGGGGGCGTCGAAATAGCACGCATAATCATTAGCTTTTAAGGAAAGAGACGTGGGAGTTT
>DOCI01000277.1:0-214 GCA_003503535.1 Planctomycetaceae bacterium | reverse complement strand
GAGAGTTCTGTTGTGATTTGCTCAATTTTGGTTCGATACTTTTCGAGAACCTCAGCCTGATCCGTTCCTTCAACGGGCGGGAATTCTTCCTCTAACTGCTGATCTGCTTGCAGCGTCTGCGAGATCACCAGTAACAGGCAGAGCGATAAAGCACTCGTCGTTCGCCAATGTCTAAATTTCGGGTACAGAACGTTATAAAGCACGACAACGGAGT
>DOCI01000177.1:21384-50704 GCA_003503535.1 Planctomycetaceae bacterium | reverse complement strand
TATATAACATTTCGAATCGCCCTGGCCAGTTTGACTTCCTTTCTGCTGGCCGTTTGCCTGGGACCGATGGCGATTCGCTGGTTGAAAACCCGTTTTCGGGAACGAGTCTCAAGTGCTTCTACCGAACTTGATCGCCTGCATGCGGGAAAAAATAATACCCCGACGATGGGGGGATTATTCCTGGTCATGGCGACACTCTTTTCCGTAATGATCTGGGGAAACCTTGAAAATCATTATGTGCAGTTGAGCATTTTCGTGATTATCAGTTTTGCGATGCTGGGGGCATGCGACGACTGGACAAAACTCAGTACGAGCACACATGGTCTTTCCGCCCGGACAAAATTTCTGCTGCAGTGGATCCTCTCGATGATGGCAGGAGCTTCTTTGTATCAACATCAATTGCAAATCCCACTGGGAACGGAACTCGTTTCACCCGTTGGACAGTTTGCCATTCCAATGGGATATGGATTCATCGTCTGGACGGGTCTGGTTCTGGTCAGCACATCGAATGGAGTCAATTTAACTGATGGACTGGATGGGCTGGCGGGAGGTTGTACGATTTTTGCTGGCGGAGCAATGATTGCGTTTTGTTATCTGGCTGGTCACAAAACATTCGCTCAGTATTTTGTCATTCCCTATATTCCGCAGGCAGGGGAAGTCTCAGTCGTTGTCGGAGCGATGGTCGGAGCCATGCTCGGCTTCTTATGGTACAACTGCCATCCGGCGGAAGTCTTCATGGGTGATACAGGCTCTCTGCCAACTGGAGCCATGCTGGGCCTGTCCGCTGTAATTGCCCGCCAGGAATTTCTTTTTTTGCTGGTCGGTGGGATTTTTGTGATTGAAGTTCTCTCCGTTATTATTCAGATTTCAATCTATCGCACCTGGGGCTGGCGACCACTTCGTTGCAGCCCTTTGCACAATCACTTCGTTCTGAACGGACAAAGTGAAGTGAAAGTGGTCACGCGCTTCTGGATTTGCGGGGCTTTGCTGGCTATTGCAGCATTGGCCGGGTTGAAGATTTTATAGAATAATCGGAATATTCGAACCGAAACATTCTCTTGACCGATGAATCCAGATTTTTCTCTCTGGCTTACCCCGAAACCTATTCTTACTTTAGCCTTGTCATCATCCTCACTGATGAATTCCTCACGCTGAGTAAATCACACAAACGTTTTCATCCACATACTTCAAGCATCATCACTCAGCTGTGTGGTCGCATGTTTAATGTTTGTTGTCGCAATAATCATCCCGCCCAAGGCAAGTTCACGGAATGTCCAGAATTCATTATATCGATGCCATGCGTGGTGTAATGATGGCGCTCGGAATTGTGCTGCACAGTGCAAATGTTTTTTGCGTGAATGATACCTGGGAAGTTCATGCTCCGACGACCCACTGGGTATTCGATGTGCTCTCGAAATGCATTCATCTCTTTCGCATGCCGGTTTTCTTTATTACGGCTGGTTTTTTTGCGCAGATGACATTGTCCCGCAAAAGTATGCATAATTTTCTGATGCATCGTAGTCGACGATTAATTATTCCCTTCATCACAACCGCACTTACGCTCAATGTAATTCAACTGGAACTCCAGGCCCATTATCAATATTCGGCACTCTCGGAACATCCCAACTTTGCGACAGACCTGTCGTGGTATGCCAGTGGGCAGTGGATGGAACATCTCTGGTTTCTCAATATCCTGTTTCAAATGTGCCTCATTGCAACTTCAATCACGATTGTCATGGAAAAAATCCCCCACGTTTTTTCTCAACACATCTGGAGCACGAAACAGATCACCAAAATTCTCATGTTCGGAGCCCTCAGCTATGTCCTTGTCGTCGCTTTGAATGGAAAACTGCCCTACCGATTACAGAATCCACTGGCAATGGGAATGATCAATATCCCTGTGTTGATGTTTTATCTTCCATTTTTCGGCTTTGGAATGTGGTTGCATCGCTCTGAGCTGGCGTTGGAATCGTTCGGACGACTGCAACTGGCCAGTGCAGGGGTCGGTTTATTGCTGGTCGTGATGATGCTGATTCCAGAGAGTTCGAGCCACATTGCCAATATGTGCGTCAGAGTTTTTCGCAGTGGTTTGACTTGCTGGTGGATGTGTCACCTGTGCTTTTGTTCGTTCCGGTTGTTAACCAACGCTCCTTCGAGATATTTTCGCTACTTTTCAGATGCGTCTTATACGATTTTTCTCTTCCATCATCTTTTTATCGTCGTGTTTGCAATCGTGTTAATCCCCATCTCGATTTCGATTTTTGCGAAATTTGTCATTATGAGTGTTGCCTCATTGTCTCTCTCGCTGTTGATCTATGAGTATGGAATTCGCCGAAATTCACTGTTGAGCTTTCTCTATAACGGAAATGATTATCCTGTCGTCCAGCCTGTTGCTCAGACAGCGGGGAATGCACCAATTTCGTTCCTGAGAGTCGAATGTAACAAGATGCAGAATGACGAAATCATAACGTCTGCTAAAGACTCAAAGTCAGTCTCTTCGGAAACACAATCCGCAATGGCCTCTCATTCCTTATGAATGTCCGTTTCTGCGGATTTCATTTTTTAGCATATCGGTTTTGAGTTGCTGATGTTTCTCCAACTCCGATTCCAGCACACGTCGCTTCAATTCCGTCTCTGCACGTTTCAGGTCAATATCCTGTCGGAAATAGCGATTAGAGAGCATATCACTGATTGCAAAGATGCAAATGACGACAATCAGAATCAGCAAAGTCAGCAACAACAGGGACGCCAGAAACGCATTCTTGAGAGGTTCAATTGCGTAGTAAGAAGCGGGAATCAGTATCCCGGTCACAATGACCAGACAAGATGTAAACAGTCGCCGTTTCTGCTGCGAGACGAGGAATGACTTTTGCTTTTCCGTCAGCTCAGAATCGAGTTGGAATTTATTGATTGCGATGAAATGCCTCTGGACAAACCAGGCACCAAATCCAATCAGGAAGAATCCTACTGCGAGCGTCGCATACCATTCCACAGGTTAAACGTTACCTTCTATGTTTCAGAAGCCAGGACGTATTCACAATCAGGAACTGGCAGAAATCGAGAGATCGACAAGACCGTTTTGCTGCACTTGCAGAGGCGTCATTTCTTCTTCAGGAGCCATTACGGTATCGACCAGGAAGTAAAGGAATCGTCTCAAGGATTCCGGTTCGACTTCATCAGCGATCGCTTCTGCCCGTTCACGGGATTTATCGACCAATGCTTCGGCTTTGGAGAAGACATCCGCCTGTTCAAAGATCCGCTTCAATTTTTCGAGTCGATTCAACGGATTATCTTCTTCGTCCAGAACCGACTGCAGAACTTGTCTTTGTTCTGCATTGGCAACTTTAATAGCTAATGCCAGGAGTAATGTCGGCCTTAAAGCCATCGCATCCTGCCCGACAATCACCTTGTTGCGAACATCGCCACGCCAGTCTTTAAGATCGTTGAGAATTTGAAAGCCTACCCCGACGTGGCGACAAAACGTAGCCACCATCGATTCATAATCTTCCATTGGCCCAGCCAGACGCAATCCGGAATACAGGGCAGCCTCGAATGCAGGTGACGTTTTGAGTGCGTAAATCTGCATGGCATCCAACGGAGAAAGCTCCAGTGAAGGTGCAGCAGTCCAACTCATCTCGGCTCCCTGTCCCTCACAAAGCTTGATGTGAGCCAGAGACATTTTTTGCACGATATCCCCAACCGCAGTGGGGTCATCCTTAACCTGACATTGAGCCAGCAAGCGGTAACCTTCGCCAATTAAGTAATCGCCAAAGTTGATCGCCTGGCCAATTCCATGCTGCAAATGTAAGGTCTCTTCACCATATCGGTACTGGTCATCATCCTGAATGTCATCGTGAACTAATGAGGCCTTGTGAAAGGCTTCAATCGCAATGGCAGCTTTCTTAACAGAAACCGGCACTTCAAGAGGTTGAGATGAACCGGCGTCAGCCATCGTCAAGTCGCCACCTTTTCGTGCATCCCAGGCTGCCAGGGTGATGAATGGCCGAAACCGTTTACCGCCGGTCGCCAGCCAGTCTCGAGAGACCAGTTCCGTTTTGGCTAGAAAACTCTGCTCAGTCTGAGGTTCTTTCGCACGCGTTAAAGGGACCAGTTCGTCAAATTGAGGGGCATCAAACAGCTGCCTGGCTTCGCGCATTAACGGCACGTAGCTGGCAGTCTTTTCTTCTGGGAGAGGTTCGTATTTGTCAAGGACATCCCAAACCCAGGCTTCATCCAGCGAAGTGTTCTTACAATCTCCAGAATGCAAAGGGACTGCATAAGAAGGGACACCAGCCAGCAGGATTTTATCGATGGCTTTTTCGAGGACATTCAAACAGGCAACACCCAGAATGCCATCAACATATCCGTCAACAATAATCTTGAGAACGATCGGCGAGCCTTCGGCGACAAGCACTTTGTATCCAAGCTGCTCGGCTTTGACTTTGTAGTCGGCAATGGAACAGGCTCCGCAGGTTTCGCAATCGAGGCCGAATTCATCGTAGTCAGCCGGGCATCCCTCAGCATGCTTCAGGCAATGCGGCAGGAGTAGCAGTCGGCGTTCGAAGGGGATCGCCATCAACTGCTGTTTCCAGAAGAAGTTGCCAAGCAAAACCATGGCAAAACCGAGATACTTTTCTGGCCAATCGTGATGACTCAGAAAATCACGTGTCAGTTTTTCCAATTCGTCCTTACTGTAAGGACGATTCTTGGAAATGTTTTTGACATGAATTTCTGCAGCCGATTTGATCTCTTCGCGTAAACTGAGTGTCTCAGGCACCATCTTTAAATGGCTGGTACTACGTCGCTTACGTTTACGGGGACGTCCATTGGCATTCTCAGTCGTCGCCTCTTGAGAGTCAGACGGCTGGTTCTCCAGGTTGACGTTTTGAGGAACAGTACTCAACGGAAACTCCTCCGAGTTTATTGATTGCCGGTCAAGGCAACCTAACTACTAATTTATCTGATCATCACATTCTGTCAGGAGTACCGGCGCAGGCCATTTTTACCTGAGAGGTGATCTAATTTTCAATACATCGGCAACTTTTGAACATCATGCCAACAGGCTCGAACTGTTTTTGAAATCGTTCACAGTTTCAAATCGAATATTCACAGTCTCCTCATCATATCGGCAGTAGTGGGTAAAAACGACCGTTCTTCAAGATTACCTTTTTCAAATCTGGAAATTCGTATCAATCATTCTGGAAATGACTTCCTGAACAGAACCCATTCTGTCTCGGATTCTATCGATTCGACCCGAATCAGTGTCTCAATCAATTCAAAATTATCAAAGAATGTATCGGTGATGGGGTAATAACTAAATCAGGCACTATTATTATTGAAACATGATTAGAGCAGAGCTGAAAATTGTCAATCTGTGACAATAATGCGTTAAGGCTGTATTGGAAATGTGTCGATGCGGAATACGATTGTTAAAGAATCAATGCGAGAAAAAAAGATGATTTCCTTATCATCAATCCTGTAAATAGCCTAAACTTGGGTTGGGTCAGCATGATACGCAATTTTTATTCTGCGAATGATTGCAGAGGACAGAGCAGTTTGCTCTTTGGTGGAGGTAATGATGATACAAGACGGCCTGAGAGAACTTTTCTTAATTGTCGATGATGACGAAATGCTCCGCTCTCGACTTGCCCGGGCGATTCAGTCGCGCGGTTTTCGAGCCGTCGTGGCGGCTGACTATGACGAAGCTGTCCAGTTCATCCATCACGAAAAGCCGCAATACGCTTTGGTCGATTTGAATATGACGGGACGTTCTGGCTTAGAATTACTGGAAACCATTACACAAATCTCTCCAAATACCAGATGTGTGATGCTCACTGGCTATGGCAGCATCACGACAGCCGTCGAGGCGATGCGGGCCGGGGCCTGGAATTATGTCACGAAACCGGCCGATACCGATAAAATCCTCTCAGCCTTCACAACACTACCAGATCGTGGAAATCGGTCCGTGGAAATTCAATACAAACCGCAAACTCTTGCCGAAACGGAATGGGAGCACATTCAGCGAGTTCTGGCAGACTGTGGAGAAAATATTTCCGAAGCCGCCCGACAGTTGGGTATTCCACGACGGACTTTGCAGCGAAAATTAAAAAAACGGGCTCCATAAGTTACGCTTATACGACTTCATTGAGGTCTGAATGCACTGTCTACCAAGACTCAGATGTCTATAATATCCTGAATCATTCTTTCAGGAGATTTTTTGACATGCAATGGAGTCTGGCTACTCTGATTTTGCTTTCCTGCCTGACCTCACGAATTGATGCACAGGAACCACCTGCACATTTTTCCCCGGCAGAGCGCGGCTACTGGTTCATTCTCAACAAGCCTTATCTGATTCCCGATTTCGACAACGATACCTTCGAAAATCTCTGGCAAAGCTGGCCTGAGGAAGAACGAAACCGGTTGGAAATGCTTCCACCAGATTTGCGACGAGAAGAAATATTCTCCTACTATGGTTTAACCAATCGTCCCAGTGAGGGTTCGGAAAAACCGTTGCAATATGTGGTCAACAACAATGGTCAGTATTTCATGAACTGCTTTTCCTGCCACGGCGGAGAAGTCGCAGGACGGGTGATCCCCGGTTTGCCGAATTCCAATTACGCACTGCAAACGCTAACAGACGATGTTCGCGCAACGAAACTTCGCATCGGAAAACCTCTTTCTTCACGCGATTTGAGTTCCATTTTCTTCCCAATGGGAGGCACCAACGGAACAACAAACGCCGTCATGTTTGGTGTGGCTCTCGAATCTTATCGCGATCACGATATGAATATTCTTTCCTTTCGCTCACCGCCCAGAATGATTCACCATGATATGGAACCTCCCCCCTGGTGGCATTTCAAGAAAAGGAAATACCTGTATATCGATGGCTTTGTTGAAAAAGACTATCGGGCATTGATTCCCTTTGTTCTTATTCGTGAAAACGACCGCAAGCAACTCGATGAATGGGAAAATGATTTTAAGGATATTTATGCCTATCTGGAATCGATTGAGGCTCCGAAATATCCCTATGAAATTGATGCAAATTTAGCCAGTGCAGGGGAGTTGATCTTCAACAGCAACTGTGCCGAGTGTCATGGGACTTATGGAGAATCGTCTACTTATCCCCAGCGAACGATTCCTATCGAAGAGATCGGGACCGATCCTGTTCGTCTGCAAGCGTTAAGCAGAGAGCATCGAGCCAACTATGGAAAAAGCTGGCTGTCTCATTACGGTGCCCGCAAAATTATTGAAAATCCGGGAGGCTATGTTGCCCCTCCTCTGGATGGTATCTGGGCTTCTGCTCCCTATTTCCATAACGGAAGTGTTCCGACTCTGGAAGGAATTCTATCGCTGGAGAAACGTCCTGATGTCTGGATGAAAGAGTCTCAGAATTATGATACCCAGGCTGTTGGGGTTACGTTTTCAGCGTATGATCGAATCCCGGACGAAGTCACTGCACCTGCTTTAAGAAGAAGATACTTTGACACTTCCAAACCCGGTAAAAGCAACATGGGACACGACTATCCCAATGGGCTTTCAGCAACTGAGAAAAAAGACTTGCTCGAATATCTGAAAACACTTTAAACGGGATTGGCCTTATCCTGTATAATACGGATTCTAATAAGAAAGATTGCTTTTACACCCCAGTTTAAAAGCCACTGTAAGACACCCGGGTTACCAAGTTAATCACTGGGTCATAGTCTTTGAAACGATGAAGTGGAATTGGAGATTATTACAAGGATGTATCTCAAAGGAAACTCAAAATTCTCATGAAAAAAAGAAGGATTCACGCAAAGCCGCAAAGAATTATTGATCGATGTCTTTGAAACATCTTTGCGGCTTTGCGACTTTGCGTGAAACAATTTTAACAATGAAAATATTGATTTTCAGTTGTTATTCTAGAGCACATTCAAAAATTACCTGCAGCGTTCAGCAGGAGCAAGCACATCGTTTTTAGGACATTTGATGTCCATGCGACTGCAGATACCATTTGAAAATGGTCTAAGTCGTAGAATCGCGCCAACTCAAATTAGAAAGCGTATAAGGCATGATCGCTGTCAGTTACTCCGGGCTTCATTCAGGACAAACTCTCCGTTGTACCCGTTCGTGCCCAGATATTTTCCGTAGAGTTTTGAGCCTTTCAAATAGCCAGTCCAGTCGTAAATATGACCGCTGACTGTTGCTTTGCCAATCAGGTCCGTCTGTCCCTTGCCCGGTTTCGTGCTGAATTCGACATCATAGGTAAACGGATCCCCCATGAATGTCCCCGAGAAAGTCGCTTTCACTTTCCCATCTTCTCCCGGTCGAGCTTCGCATCGGAGAGGACCCGACGAGTTGTACTTGCGATTATTCCAGGTCCCTTCAAACGTTTTCTTCTGCTCAGATTTCTCCTCATCCCCCATTCCGAATGCGGGAATTAGCAGAACTACAATCAGCAACGCCCATAATCCGCGAATGCAATCCTTCATGAACTTCCTCCGAAAAAGCCTGCGTTTTTCTGGTCTCTCATCACAAGTAACGGAATTTTTGGAGATTGCCTACCTGAAAATCACGAATATGAACAGGAAGTGAGAATATCCAGTTTACGACTCAATGAGCTCACTCCTCACAGTTACTAATCACCATCGCGACTTTATTCGCATGCCCAAAGGCAAACAGGTTATCCCCTGCGTGCAGGATGGCTGCTCCGGGTGGGGGGAGAAGTTGTTCGCCGTTGGCGCGGCGGATGGCGAGGATCATGACGCCTTGCTCGGCCAGTTTCGTTTCGGAGAGTTTCTTGCCGACGAGGGAACTCGTTTCCTTGATTTGAATGTCGACCAGTTCGAGATCGGAGTCGTGTTTGTCGGCGACTTCGACAAAGCTTTCGACAGAGGGATTAATCATGAAGCGAGCCATTTTCATCCCCCCGCTGCTGAAGGGGCTGATGACGCGGGTCGCCCCGGCTCGTTCGATTTTCTGAATCGCTTTCTCGTCACTGGCCCGAGCGACAATCTGCAAACCGTTGTTCAGCATACGGGCGGAGAGCACGACATACGTGTTATCAGAATCGGAAGGCAGTACCGAAGCCAGAGACGATGCCCGGCTGATCCCCGCATTCTGCAAATGCACATCGTCAGTTGCATCTCCCACAATATAGAGCCAGTTGTGAGCAGTGCAGTGAGCTTCGAGCACATCGCCATCGAGATCGATCACGACGAATGGACGATTTCGTCGATCCAGATAATCGCAAATCGTCCGACCCATTCGTCCGAAACCACAGACAATGTGATGATCTTTCAGAGAGTCGATTTTGTTGATCATGCGTCGTTGTTTCCAGAATTGACGAAATTGGGGATCGAGTAGACTTTGACCGAGAGAAAACAGACTGTAACTGAACAGCCCCAGCCCAAAGCCGAGATAGATGACAACAAATGCCATCGTTGCATTGGAAGTTGCCGGATCACGACATCCCAGCGTCGTTAAAGTAATCACCGCCAGATACAACGATTCCAGCCAGCTGGTTTTATTGACGATACGAAACCCAAGTGTGCCACCAACGATCAACAACGTCAGCAGCGCCAGAATGATGACCGGTCGCTTAATGACCGCAAAGCGATCAGCTTCTAAGTGAGTCAAACTGGACCAGGAATTCATGCAGTTGTTACTTCTGGGGAGTCATTAAGGCTGTTTTTATTCCCTAACAATAACGTACTTCAAATTTCTACGAAACTGACTTGATAGTAAACTCCGGATGACTGGGGTCGAACGAAGTGAGCCCCAGAGAAAAGTGACTCTCTGAGGGGTTACGCTATGCTCCGCCCCAGCCACTCATAGTTTTATGTTCTAATCAACTCCAAATGTGATTTGTCCCAGTTTGATTCCGGTATTCCCGAGGTGTTTGACCGGTTTCACGTTTGAAGAAAACCGAAAGATATTCGGCATGCTCAAAGCCTGTGTTGCGGGCAATTTCTGCCAAAGTGAGATTCGTACTGCTTAAAAAATCTTTGACTTTGAGAATCCGCTGGCGTTGAATTTCCTGATGGGGGGTCCGTCCCAGATATTTCAGAAAGCGATGTTCGAGCATTCGGCGGGAGAGGGGGATGTGCCGAAGTAGATCACTCACACGGATGTTTGCGGTGGCATGTTCGCGAATATAACGAAAAGCTTTCGCGATATCAGGGTCATCAATTGCCAGTAAGTCTGTTGATTGCCGTGTCTGAATACCCAGTGGCTCGATGAATATCGCTTCCGTGGAAACTTCTTCCCCATTCATCATTCGATCCAGCATTGCCGCTGCCTGAAAGCCAGCTTGATGAGCATTCGGGATCACACTCGAAAGGGGGGGACTGCACAATTCGCACAGCAGCTCATCGTTATCGACTCCCAGAACGGCAACCTGTTCGGGAACGGAGATGCCGAGTTCGCGACAGACATCGAGAAGTTGCTGAGCTTTGATGTCGTAGCAGGCAAAAATTGCCACCGGTTTCGGCAGTTTTTCAATCCAATTGGCAAGCCTGCGTTTTTCGCGTTTCCAGGAATAATTTTCGTCGTAACGGGGAATCGATTCATGCAGATGGAAACTGCGACCAGACTGCAGAATCTGCTTTTCAAATTCCTGATGTCGCAAAATGGACCATTGGAATCCAGGGTCGCCGCAATAAGCCAGATGCTGAAATCCCCGCTCCATCAAATGTTCTGCGGCCAGTAATGCAATTGCTGAATCATCGGTTTCGACCCAGGGGACGTCACTCAAATAGCGGGCGGCACTCAAGTCGACTAAAGGCAATTTGGATTTTCGAACAACTCGTGCGATTTCATCGGTTTCAATCCGAACCAGCAAGCCATCTCCATTCCAACGCGAAAGCCATTTGGGCGGAGTGGCTCCCCGTTCCTGCTCCGGTAGAAAAATCGACCAGTTCGCATGCTGCCGGACATAGGTCACCACGCCAGCCAGCAAGCCTCGCGCATACGCATTTGACGATTCAATCAACAGGGCAACACTGCGGCGAGAATTCATGAGCAACCACAGAACAGTGAAATCGGGATGTGAATTCCATCATGATAATTGAGTCATTCAACAATCACAATCTTGAGCAACTTTCTTTGACATCAACGAAAACAGGGCACCCGGTTGGGCACCCTGCTGGCTTGTCAATCAAAGTCATGGACTCACTTCACTCAGGAAATAATTGTGGAATCTTCGCGCAGTGTCACACTGCTGAAATACAGAATACCGGAATCACCAGTTGCCTTCTGTCGTTTTCGCATGCCATCGTTAAATGCTCGCAACACATCCCTGCGGCACACAAGTCCTACCAACTCGTCCTGATCTCTTAATACAGGTAGACGTCGGTAAGGTTCATTCAGGAAAATATCGACAATACTCAACATATCTGTATCTTCGTGAACGAATCGAGCAGTGGTGTCGACATACGAGCGAAATTCGGTTGTCGGATCACTATCGTATTCCATGCCCAGTAAAACACTCAGTGAGCTTTTCTCGGAGAAGACTCCCAAATATCGTCCATGATCGTTGACGACCGGAGCTCCGGCGATCTTATGTTTCATCATCACCCGAATCGCATCCATCACTTCCATCTGAGGTCGCAGAGTAATCACTTTGCGAACCATAATGTCGCGAGCGGTCAGATTTCTGTAAGAACTCATAATCGTTTCTCCTGTAATTTGACGAGATGCCGTTGAGGTGAACATGTTCAACAGGTCACGACACATGCGTGCTTCCCGCAATTTCAGCCAGGAATTCGACCGAAGAAACCATCGATGATAGGACACGATTTCTTAGCGAGTCTTTAGGATTCCAGAATTGGATTTCTGCTGAACTAATCAAGTGTAAACGATAATTTTGGAAATCGCTAAGATATTATTCCAGAAATTGTTTGCTGCAAAAAATTGCAGATTTTATGCTTGACACGATTTTCAGATATCAAAATCCATGCAAATATTCGCCGTAATAGTTATCGCAACTTGAGATAACGCAACTCGGTTCGAGCTGTTGGAGTTCATCCAGTCCACTCTGGCTGACATACACTTCGTTCAATTGAGCGGTGTTGCGGATATGCAAAATTTGCAGATTCTCTCCCGCAATTTGCATGGCCGCTTCGATGACCGCTTTGTCATCATCGAGAACAACCGGACACATGGCGGCAGTGGGATGTCCGGCTGTGATGGAATTGATACGTGTCTTCACCCAGTCCACTTGAGTAACTGCTTCCGGATTCGTGAACTCAGCCATACCGATTCCCGTTGCATTTCCCGCGGTCGCACAGGTGAGCCCGCGAATGTAAATGAGAGAAGTTTGGCACCAGTCTTGAGGATGAGAAACATGATCGTTGAATTTTCTGCCGACAACATTTGTGTCCATACCTGTCCCGCTGACTTCTTTTCCAATTTCATCGACAATCAGTAAATCGATTTTTTGCAGTGGAAGACGAGGAACAAGTTCCGAAGCTCGTTTGAGCAAGGCTGGTTCTCGATCGATCATTTCATATTTAGGAACGGAAATTAATTCTGCAACCTGTTTCGATTGATTTTCAATGAGTGCGATTCCGCCAATGATTGGAGTATTTACGATAATGATTCCAGCAGCCTCACGAATCAGATTGTCGAACTCCAGTTCCCGTTCTGCTCGATGATAAGTGGCCGCTCCATTTTCTTTGCCGAGTCCGACCGTCATCATTTTCAGTAATCCAGATTGGACGTTGCCTGTAAAACGAGTATGCGGTTTGACGCGATTACAAATCAGCAGACCATCCATCTCCATAGCCGTTTGTGCAAAATGCACCGGCACATCATCAGAGGTTGTGCCGATCACACTTGTTGACATTTCAGCCAGGCATTCCAGATTGAGTTCCGAGAAATTGATTCCCAGATTCTGCAAAACCTGCCTTTGACCTGCTGGAGTCGCTCCGCCATGGCTTCCCATGGCTGGGATCAGAAAAGGCTTGAAATCAGAATTCCTGACTTCCAGCACAATCGCTTTGATGATTTTTGCCAGCGACGCAATCCCACGACTCCCAACCGCAATTCCAATTTTCGCACCCGGAATAAATTTGTGATTAGCCAGCAAAGCGTTAATGGATGTCTTCACTTCCGTTTGAAGATCATTAACAACCGGTCCATCGAACTGACGTTTCACCCGGTACATCGTCGGATAGTTCACCATAATATTTTTGACATTCTCAGTAATCGTTTCTTAAGCGAAATTCATCTCACATTTGCTTTTCCAGCAATTTACGCTGGCTCTCAGAAACTGGATAGACCGCACCTGCGGGAGGCAGCACCGGGACTAGTTTATCCGATATTTTAGAGATGACTGCTTCAATTCCTTCACCGGTTTTACTGGAAACGGGAAGGGGGGATGTAGGAAATTCGATTTGTTCCCAGGAGGAATTCATCGGTAAATCGGACTTGTGAAAGATCAAAATCGCCTCTGGGAATTCTGCGCTTAGAGAAAGAGTGAACTCATCCGTTTCTTGGCTCTGGTCAAAAACAAGAATCTGCAAATCTGCCTGTTGAAGTTTGGCTATCGCATAAGTGATCCCCTGAGTTTCTAATGCGTCGCTGGTTTGTCGTTGTCCTGCGGTATCCGAAAATCGAACGGGCCAGCCATCAATTGCCGTGTCTGCACTGACGACATCACGCGTCGTCCCCGGCTGGTCGAAAACAATTGCCCGCTCATAACCAAGCATGCGATTAATTAATGACGATTTCCCGACATTTGCAGGCCCACCGATCACAACTTCCCAGGGGGTCTCAAGATGTTGCCCAAACAAAGTCCATTTCCGAGCACTGGAAATTTCATTTATGGAAGCCGTCCGCTGCTGCAGTCGATCCCAGAATGAGCCTCCTAGATGCATTTGCTGAAGCAGAAACTCAGCCGTTCTTTCCGTCGTACAACGAGAGAGAGCGACATGATAATCCGCAAGCCATGTTTCAGAGTGCAGATTGAATGCAGACTCCCAGCAGATACGCTCAGCTCCTGCTTCGACCAGACTCTCCACAATGCGAGCGACAGCCAGTTTCCCTCCATGAGAGTGAATTTCCAGACACTCTTGTGCCGTGCGGCAAATCACCAGATCCTCATCGCCCCAGCTTCCAAACACGATCCGATCGAGTGTCTGTTTTTCTGCAGGTGTTCCATTTTTTGCGATAAAAAATGGAACTTCCGCCTCTTCTGCTTTTTGCCTGAGTGCTTTCAGCTGGCCACAGACACGAATCGTCGCCACCGCTCCCCGACCAGTGGGAGTGAGAACACAGACGGTAGTGTTGGCTAAAGGCATAATGTCTGACTAAGGAATTGGGCAGATCAAGAAAAAAGACAATGCAAGTCGATGTTGAATTTTAGCAAATCATTGCCATTATCGATAACTCACAACCACTACAATCAATGAAAACTGCGACTGCAGATAGAGTAAACAGCACTGGCAAACCCTTGTAAAACAGAGATGGCTTTTTCTTAAGCAACACTTCCCAAATGGGAGAGGCTTCAGTAAGTTCAATCAGTCATGCAGTGAGCAATCTCAACCATCAACTGCGGATGAAGTACATACACAATTTATTACACAAGTGATATATGCCAAAAATCTATGCATCTCAAAAAGAATCCACCTCACTTCTTCAGACGAGCGGTGGATGTGTCTCTATGAAAACAGTTTCTATGTCAAATAAAGCTTATCTACTTGAAGGGTGGGGCGGAATTACGGCCACGATTATAGTAGCGATTTGTACAACCGCTCTGGTTGTCAATTCTGCCATCGCTGCCGACAGGTTTGTTTATCCAATTGACATTGCCGTTGGTTCCGAAGGACAATTATTTGTAGCTGATTTAAAACTGCCAGGGCTTTGGCAAGTCCAAAATGACTCGATTCAAGTCGTATTGCGTGGAGAAAAAACGTATGGAACGCCGCTCAACGCGATCCGATGCGTGACTGTCGATCAGCATGGAACCGTATTTGTTGGCGATTCGGCTACGCGAGAAATCTATCGTTGTGATGAGCAATGGCAGCTAAAACCACTCACCGATGGATCCATCGGTATCCCGCTCGATATCATCGCGGCAGGCGAAGACTTATTCGCAGTTGATGCAGAGAGCCAAACGATCTGGCGTGTGTTTAAAGACGGAAATCCACCTCAACGTATCGCGAAAGTTGATGGGATTCGCGGATTAGCCGAAGGTCTGGAGGAGAATTTAATCTGCCTGACTTCTCGAGGAAATCCAATTCGAAGTCTCACATACTCAGGAGAACTGAAAGAAATTGACTGTGGAGTCGAATTTGAATTTCCAATTCAGATCGTTAAGAAGTTAAAGAAATATTTTGTTCTCGACACTTATGCTGCAAAGATTTGGGAACTCGATCTGAAATTGCAGAATCCGCAGACGCCTCGTGAATTGTTTTCTGGAACTCCATTGAAGAAGCCCGTTTCGCTGGCGGTGTCTGGAAACGACCTATTGATAATTGATGCTGAACTCAAGGCGATCTTCCGACTATCCCAGTCGGGAGAAATGCAAAAATTAGCCAATTCGTTTTGATGCATTTTTCCAATGCCGCGATCATTGCCCAGGCTTTGAAATTTGCAGACCTCTGTGCTACTGACGATTCATAGTTTTGTGGCTTGCACAAAATTAGAAAACAACCATCTGGATTCCGGCGAGCTGATCAAGCCAGCTGGGCCGGGAATTCTTGTGTGGTAGTCCTAAATTCTGATTGTCCAAAGTCAAAAAGAAATCGGTCGTTTTTATTAACATCCTGTTTCAGATCAATTTTTCTCTGATGAAAATGAACCGCTACGACGCCAAGAGGAACAAGTCGAGATTTCAATAAATGTGATTGGAATCACAAAGGCATTAAGGGGGCTGTAACAACATGGTCTCAAATGCATCAGTATGTTAAGTGATTGATTTTCATGATTTCTAAATTTATTTTTGTCTTCGTGCCTTCGTGGTAAAAACAACCTGATCAGCTCAAATCAAATCAATTTACAATTCTATTGATTTCTTGTATTGCTTATCGCCTGGCGGTTCAATAATCAAAAACGTAAATAGATTGAGAAGAGATCCTTTCTGTATTCTCAATGAAATTCAGGCGGCTAATTTTTTCGAGTATCAAAATTAAGAATTCCCGGATTTGCGAATTCTATTTCTGTTTTCAATTAATTTGCAAGATCGCGAATAGCGGTCCAGAATAAGCGATGTCTCTGTTCTCTGGACTGCGGTGACATTCCAGCAGGGGCTGGAGGAGTGTCGCTTGCCCGTATGGCTGGGTACTGGGCGGTTGTTCGAGTTGGAAACGGTTCGCTCGACTGACCATAAACGGTATTTAAGTCAAAATCTTTGTCATAGCCGACGTTGTGCAGAATGAAGTCGCGTGTCCATCCGGGAGGAACTTCGTTTGTTGGGACTTGAAAACGCATTACGATTTCATCTCCCGGTTGCATGACAACCAGCTGATCGTCCTCTGCTCTGAGCAAACGGTCAACATCTCCGTACGACGTGAAAAAACCATGAACGGGAGGCCATGTTGGCATGGTATTGACTAAATTGTAGTCGTACGATTCGGGACCCAATCCCGGATGAGGCTTCACCTGAGAGGCCCCTCGATGGTGTAGATGGCTTGCTTCCATTTCGAGGACCTGGGGAGTTATCCCTGGTGGATTGTCGTCCGTCGAATAGAATAACTGGTCCCAATAGATTTCCATGCTGGACACAATGCGGACTCGATAATCGTCGGTGAGAAATCGATCCGTAAGGTCAATGACAATTGTTTTAGACTTGCCTCCAGGAAATCCACAACTGGGATCAATCGTTTCCCATGCTCCAGACGCATTGGGAACCTGCAAATACGGAGGGCGTGGTGCAGGCACATCTTGACTTTGACTCAGTGCAACGTTTAAGGAGGTATCGGACGGGAAGACCCAGCCATGCAGAAAGAGTTTAATCGTTTTCGCATTCGATAGTTCGCCCAGGTCAATTTCCATAAACCAGGGTTCCGTCACGCCCTGGAAATGTTTCTGGGAAAAGGGCTTCGCATACCTGTCGTCACGCAGTTTCAACAACGGCAGCAAATCGTTTCCTTGATCGTCAATAATGGACTTTGGAACTCTGGGATTCTCGACAACGTGGATTTTGAATTCCGGAGTGGTCGATGATGCGACTTTTTCGTTTGAATAAATATCGAGATTGGCCGGATGATCTACCGCTAACAAACGCACTTGATCAAAATAAGCAGCTTCCCATAATTCTTCGGTCAACCGAAGTTCATATTTGTCAGCACGCGGTTTGAGTTGATCAGATTCAATGAGCAGATATTCCCAGGGTCGTGTTGGAGCAATGACACCTTCTGCGAATTGCAGTCCAATCGGGGCTGCCCAAAGCAAATCAGTAACGAATTCAAAACGCTTGCCGTTCCAGGCATAGAGATAGGGACAAGATCCCTTCAGTCGTTGCTCTTCACAGATAAAGAGATTGTTCTTCGGTTCGATGACATTCTGTGGAATTCCGTTAGGCCAGACGACGCGTACAACATCAGCCTGTTTAGTCGCCCCCAAACCGAAGTGGAGCACTTGGCTATCCACAACGCGAGGCTGGTAGTTATCGCCAGCCTTTAATTCCATCAAACTTCCCCAGCCATAATGGTTAACACGACCACTCGCCGAAGTTTGTTCGCCCTTAACCTGCTGTCCGTGAAGCGCAATTTTTAGAAAAGGATTTTGATTCCCCCCTTCATTTCTCTGCCACCAAATTCCAGTTTTGTTCCAGATTATACCATCCAAATCACCATCACCATCCAGATCTTCAACGGCTACTGTGGACCTGGTTTCCGGACCAAGGTTGTTTGAAGTCCACTCCAGTGTCGGTTTGGTTTCTTCAAATTTCAGTTCGCCTATGCGTCGAAGTACCTCAATCTTTTCAGAGTGAGCCTCTTTTAAGGCAATGTCCTGGAATCCGTCATTGTCGTAATCCAATAAATACATCTCTTCACCAGATCGTCCGATATTGATTATGGTCTCAGACCATCGAATTGAGCCAGGACTGGAAATCTTACTTGGGAGATAGGAAATTTCCTCGTCCCGACAGAACAGCAAATCCCAAGAAGCGTTGGCATCAAAATCAACAATTTTGAGATCTGTAATACTTTTGCCCTCACCACTGGAATCGATTTCTTTCCAGCGTAGCGATCCATGCCGCAGATTTTCCAAATAGCCGATCGTTTTTCGGCCTCTGAGCACGATGTCGAGATCAACATCCCTGTCCAGGTCGATGGCGATTGCCTCGACACTAAAAAACTCATCGGGAGGCAATGCCGAGCGAGCCGTAACATCGGAGAATTGGAACGCTCGATAATTGGCCCATAATGAAACAGATCCTTCAGAATCGATGATGATTAAGTCGAGATCGCCGTCGAGATCAAAATCAGCTGCCGTGACTGCAGAGACATTCGATAGATTAATCAAGGATTCGGAATCGATTTTTTGAAACAGCGAATGATCAACAGAATCTACCGAAGGATTTCCCATGAGATTCTCATAAATTGTAATCCCGGCTGAACCAAAGCAGATGAGATCGA
The DNA here is from genome assembly GCA_003503535.1 of Planctomycetaceae bacterium. Classification (GTDB taxonomy): domain Bacteria; phylum Planctomycetota; class Planctomycetia; order Planctomycetales; family Planctomycetaceae; genus Rubinisphaera. The sequence continues at coordinate 32,141 of DOCI01000177.1, read as the reverse complement.
GGTCAGCAAGTGCGCAGGGGGCCCCCTCGATATTCGAAGACCTGTTTGGGTCAGAGTCTTGATCAAGATCAGCAAGTATGAAATCTGAATATCCAGCATCAATTTTTGCACTGGCAATCACGTTGCCAATCTTTCCGCCAATTTCTGGTTCCAAGACCGTCAGCTGCTTATCAGTAAGCATGACAATCTCGTAACTACCATTCAGATCCATATCTGCGATTTCCACTCTTTTTAGCTCGCCAAAATTCTTCGGCAATTCGATCTGCTCTGTTGAAAAACGAACATCGATTGCCTTTGGAATGTTTAAAGGTTGAGACAAAATCATTGCTTCCGTAGTCTCGGAATAGCGAGTGCGAATAAATTCAAGCGTATTCGGCATTAAAATCATCCGATCACTTTGAGCAATCTCTTCAGGTCGGAGGATATTTCCTAACAATCGGCATTGTCGGATCACAACGTCCCAATTCTCGGAAGTGACTGCTGCCAGAATATCAGGAATCAGTTTCAATGGATTTAACCGCGTGCGTTGTTCAATACCATTGGCAAATGGTGCAATCATATCTTCAATACGAGAAAGACTGACAATAATTTCACGATGCTGAAGCTGACTTTGATAATTAAGCATCTGCAGTAATGCCCATACATTGTCGGGAGCGAATGCGATGACTTGTTCGAGGGCTTCCAGGCTTTTTACCAGTTCATCCGACTGTGTATTAGATTCTGAACGTGCTCGAAACAGTTCAAACCAAACGGACGGATTATTCTTGCTGCGTTTCGTCGCATTGATTGCTGCTGCGATCTGCTCTGGAACATTGCCCTTAATCTTATAAACTCGGCTGAGAAGCAAATACGGTATGGCATTTTCAGGGTCAGTTGAGATTACTGATTCAATTTGCCGTTCAGTTGCTGAAATTTGAGCAGCGAATTTGCCCGGATTCGCTTCAGCGTTTTCTAATTCAAGTTGGAGAGTCAGACCCACAGCTCGATTATGCTGGGCAAATGCTTTCTCTGCTGGAAATCGTGATGCGATTTCATCCAGCAGCGGAATCGCGTCTTCGGGCAGTTGATTTTCCAGGTAAGCAATCGATCTCTGCCTCAGCTTCAGCAACTCGGGAAGCTGGGAGGAATTAATCCGTAGAGTATCCAAAGGGCTAAACCAGTTGATAATCAGGATCGTTAACACGAATATCGCGGAAACGACGGCAATAATGGCATAGGTGCGAGTGTGCATAGGGAGTATTTTAAAGTGCCAATTCACAATGAGGATTAATGAACAAGATAAGACACAATACATTTAGAAATGCAAGAATCAACCAAATTAAGTGGCTTGGTGCGCTGATCGACTGTTTCATGCCCAAACGCCAGCGCTGGTTGATCCGACAGAAGATAAGCTTCATGTAGCCATCGGTGAATTTGTCAGGCGTACGGGAATTTCCTAATATCGATATTTGCCTGTCGGATCCCTTTCTCGATTTGTTCAAGTTCCAATGGACCAATTATTTCCAAATCATACTGAAATTGTGAATTGGCAATAATTTTGCAGCCAAATTCGGTTACTTCGGGTAAGTAGCATTGATTAGTCCCATTATCACAGATTGTTTTCACAGGCTTGAAGTATGACTGTTCGCTTATGTCGATATTTTTTTCATATTCTTTCTCTTCTAACCATCACAGCAATTTTGCATGGCTCCGATGTGCAGGCTGATTCTATACAGGACTTTTCTTTACCGACACATCGGGGTGTCAACTGGTCACTGCGTGTAGTTCCTGCAGATCATCTGGTTGTGGTGGCGTTTCTGGGAACGGAATGTCCATTAGCTCGTTTGTATGGGCAGAGACTTGAGGAGCTGCAAACCGAATTTCGGGATCGTGGTGTGACCGTTGTCGGTATCGATTCGAATGTCCAGGACAGTCTGACGGAAATCACCGCATTCGTTGCCAGGCATTATTTGACGATTCCCATTCTCAAGGATACGGGAAATCGAGTTGCAGATCAGTTTGAAGCCGAGAGAACTCCTGAAGTCTTTTTGCTCGATCAGAATCGTGAGATTCGTTATCGCGGACGGATTGACGATCAGTATCTGGTCGGACTTTCGCGCGAAGCTGAACAGCGACGAGACCTTGCGATCGCCATTGAAGAAGTTCTTGAGGGGGAGGACGTTACAGTTCCGAAAACTAAAGCGATTGGCTGTCACATTGGACGAATCAGTCGCGTCGAACCTCAGGGAGATGTGACTTACAGCAATCAGATTGCCCGGATTTTTAATCAACACTGTGTGGAATGCCATCGAGCCGGTGAAGTCGCTCCCTTTGTCTTGACCAGCTATGAAGACATTCTGGGTTGGGAAGAAACGATTCTGGAAGTTATTGCCGAGAATCGTATGCCACCCTGGTTTGCCAATCCTGAACATGGCAAATTTGCAAACGACTGCAGGCTGAGTGATCAGGAAAAAACTCTGCTCGAAACCTGGGTTCGGAATGGCATGCCCGAAGGGGACCCTGCTGAATTGCCAGAGCCACCGGAGTTCGTAAAAGGCTGGAGAATTCCAGAACCGGATCAGGTGATTGCCATGGGCGATGCGGAGTTCACTGTTCCAGCTCAGGGAGTTGTTGATTATCAGTACTTCACCGTCGACCCGGGTTGGACCGAAGACAAGTTTGTCTGTGCGACCGAAGCTCGTCCCGATAATATCCCGGTTGTCCATCACATTGCCGTGTATGTTTTACCGCCGGGAAGCGATGAGAAGAACGCACAGGGACGATACATGCTCGTTGGGTATGTTCCTGGTTCTCTGCCTCAAATCCTGGATGAAGGAGTCGCAATTCCTATTCTGGCCGGCAGCAAACTCCTCTTTGAAATGCACTACACGCCCAATGGTCGCGAACAGTTGGACTGCAGTTACATCGGTCTGAAGTTCATGAAGAAACAGGACGTCAAGAAAATCCTCGGCGGCGGACTTGCCATCAATACGACATTTGAAATCCCTCCGGGGGCAGATCATCATACCGTCACTGCAGAATATCAATTACCTCGCGATCAACTTCTACTGCAGTTAACTCCCCACATGCACCTGCGCGGAAAAGCCTTCCGGTTTGAAGCATTCTATCCCAATGGATCTCAGGAAATCCTGCTCGATGTTCCTCGCTACGACTTCAACTGGCAGCTGAATTACAACCTCGCAAAACCAAAACTGCTTCCGAAGGGAACGCGCATTTCCTGTACGGCTGCCTACGACAACTCGAAGAACAATCTGGTCAATCCAGATCCTACCGTCACAGTTCGCTGGGGCGATCAAAGCTGGAATGAAATGATGATCGGCTACATGAGCTTTATCGAACCTTAGTTTCGGGAGGCATATAAGACGGCATCGGAAATCTATGAATCAGTGTGCGTAATGATTGGACACTCAAGTTTTCTCTTTGTGTAAGCGTTGCTGGGTGGCACGTCCCAGAACGTAGTGATGGGCGTGGAGATTGCAAACGACCACGCCCTTCGCTTTGCTCAGGGCGTGCCACCCAAGATCCAATCATATCGACTTCAATCTTATTCCAACTGTATAATAATTCCGCACAGTCATTTAGTTCAAAGAGGCTTCAACTGATACAACCGATAGGAATCGGGTTCTGATGGTTGCACACTCTTTTCATTGTTCAACTGCACAAGTCTGCTGGGAAGTGACTGTTCTGTTTTGATTAGTTCAAATTCATTTCCCAGTTTCTCCCATTGCTCGTGAAACAGATTCGATTGTTCGGCATGCGGGCCCGTGATGAGGAATGTTGGGACTTTTGAATTTCTGGCAGTTGGCAAAGCAAAATCGAGATGCCCGATCGGTCCGACCAAACGGTTCTGAGCAGAGATGTGATAATAAATGGCAGGTTCGCCATAAACATAAAAAATCACCTCGTTCTCACGAAATCCGGCCTGTTGGGCAATTTCGCCAGCTCGCAGAACATCATTCTGTGCAATCGATTTTAATTCCGTTCGATTCTCCCAGGCAGGAGCCTGTCGAATCGGTCCTATGAAAGTGAGGAAGATCATCCCTATCATAGGTAGGACAGGCTTCCAGCCTGTCTGCTTTTCACTCTGTTTTTGAGACAGGCTGGAAGCCTGTCCTAAGGGGAGTTTAGCAGCAATCAAGCCGCCTAATAAACAAATTCCAATCCACCACGGCACCACCAGTCGGGGATAGGGATGATAGAGCGGAATCGCAACCGTCAAGCCAATACACCAACTGGCCAGCAACCAGCAACCGCTCGGTGAAATCATTTTTGTCTTAATCGCCGGGATGATCCGTTCCAATGCTGTACGGTTCCAAACCAGAAATCCCACACAAAGTAACCCTGCAATGGTCGTCCAGCTCGATAACGCATATTGATTAAAAATCTGCCGTTGCAGAGCCGGCAACCATTCGCCCAATCCACCGAAGTATTGTCGATGATTGGCGGCCACTGCCGAGTAACCTCCGAATTCATTGAGCGAAACCATGTAAGGCAGCCAAAGGGACAATGCGACACCGACGATCATCAGCCAGTGCAGCATCAACCATTTCCATTGCCTCAAAGGCAATCGTGAAAACACTGCCCAACCTGCACTGCCGGAAATGATGACTGCCAGCGAAAGCCAGCCGTTGTATTTCGTGAGCCAGGCCTGCCCAGCCATCAAGCCACTGAGTAATGCGAGCATGATCGAGCGTTTGGAAAAGCGAGCCTCTGCATTTTGCTCCAGGCAGGTGCAATGAGCCAGAGAGACCGAAAGCAGCATAAAAAAGCAAAGCAGCGATTCCGTCAATGCGGTTCGCGAGTAAAGAATATGCACATCGTTCGTGGCCAGTAAAATCGCGGCTGCAAGTCCGCATAACGGCCCACCAAGTTTACGCCCCATCCACCAGATGAGCGGAATTGTGCAGACACCAGCAACCAGACTCGGCAATGCGGGAACCCAACTGGCCTGCCCGAAAATCAGGAGCGACCATTCAATCAATGTCGGCAATAAGGGGGGGGCATACAGATGCCGATCCGGATAGCGATACCCCTCGTCAGCAGTGAACCATAGATTCGATGCGTAAACGCCTTCATCAAAATGTTCGACGGCTATCGCCGACAGATCCCAGCAGCGAAGAAGCGTCGCCAGCAGCGAAATCCCAATCACGAACAGAATCTCTGCACGAACAATGGGACAGATTTTCGTAATGGGACAACTGGCAGACAAGAAAGATTCCAACTTGATTCAAGTAATGTTTGTACTGGGGACTTTATAAAATCTTTTCCGCTGCAGAAAGCCCACTCATGTAAGCCCCCTCGACACGAGCTTCATGACACCAGTCGCCGCAAATGGTGATTTGATTCTCGACATCCTGAAAACTTCCTTCAGAAAGTGGATTTCTCGGAATCGCATACAGCCAGCGATGCGTGCTGGCATGGACGGGTTCAGGTAAGGATTTTCCAAACGCCGTTGCGAATGCGTCGAGTAATATTGGTAAAACCGTTTCGTGTGTGGCATCGACATATTGTTGGGACCATTCGGAGGAAGCGTGCAGCGTCCAGCATTCGTATCGTGAATTTCGTCCTGGCTTGCTGTTTTCACTGGCAATCCAGCGCAGTGAGGAATTCTGAATGAACGCGGCTCCAAAGTCGACATCTAACGGAGACTCAAAAGCGAGCATCACGCAGCGGCAAGGATCCATGATTGCTGTCTTGCATGCGTTATGGAGACTGGAATTCTCGGGCAGCAGCTTGATCGCCTGAGCTGGCGGAATTGTCAAAACGATGTGATCAAATTCCTCAGCTTGTTTGATATTTTGGTTTGTGGAGAGGTCTTCTGAGACAATCTGCCAGCCCGAGCCGCTTTGGTTGATCTGAGAAACCCGCTGACTGCAACGAATTTCCAGGTCTTTTGTCAGGGCCTTGCAGAGTGCATTCATGGCTGGGGTGCCGACATAGCGAGGGCCCTGCCCGGGAGCTTCTGAAATCAAACCTTGCTCCAGGCTGACAAACGGTCCTTCCCAAATGGCCACAACATCCTGTTGCATCCATTCCTCGACCTGCTGCTGAAAAGCAGGATGTCGGGCGGTGAAATATTGAGCACCATGATCAAATTGCAATGAGGGATCGGAAGTTCGTCGCACAGACATCCGCCCGGATACTCCGCGACCTTTATCGAATAGTGTCACTCGATGCCCTTTGCTGGTCAGCTCTCGTGCACAAGTCAAACCAGACAAACCGGCTCCGATGATCGCAACGTGCTTCGACTTCACAGTAACTCCTGAATCTGAATTCTCATCTCGCATTGAGCTTCTTTTTACTTTCCTAAGCAGAAATGAAGAAGCTGAGGACTTTCTATTCTAGTTAATCTGAGCGATAAACTGGATATTTCCGCTGTGACTTTGCTGCAAAACTCTGGAATTCCCATTACACTCCAACAAATTCAGGGGAATTAACGTAATTTTAGAGGTATACTCCACTTAATCTGCACGATTGAGAAGAGACTCCGTCTATTGAGATCATTTCCTCATCAATTCAGCACTACGATTACAAAAAATGGCCGCGAGAAAGGCATCCGGAATATGATTCGCGTTTTTAATTTCCTCTCACTGACTTTAGCTTGTGGCATTCTGGCTGGTTGTGGTGGTTCTGAACCTGCTGGTCAAAGAGTAGCAATTGTCGACTTCGAAGAAGTCTTAAAGGGAACAGGTCTCGATAAGGATATTTCTCAGGTCGTTCAGCAAAGCGAGGCTCAGATTCGAGGGAAACTGGCCGAGTTTCAGAAGCAACTGGAAGATCAGTTCGCCGCCAAAAGAAAAGAGTTTGGAGAAACTCCAACTCCGGAACAAGAGCAGGAACTGCAAGCCTTTTTCAATGAATTGAACGCTCAAAACCAGCGGGCAACCAATCAGACAAATCAGAATCTGCAACAGTTTCAACAGACGATCTCTCAACAAATTCAGGAGCAGATCAAAGGAATTTGTCTGGAACTGGCTGAAGAGGGAAAATACGACCTGATCATGGCCAAGTCCCCCTTCTTCCTGGCTTATTCCGATTCGATTGACCTCACCGCGCAAGTTGTCGAGCGGATGAATGCCAAAATCGCCGAAGCGGATGCGGAAGTGACTCCAGAAGGATCAGCAATCCCGGGAATTCCCGGGATGTCTCAGGAATCCGGCTCTCCAATTGCTCCGCCACCAACTCTCACCACGCCTTCGATGCCTGAAATGCCCGCAGTCCCAGCTGGTACTTCAACGCCAAAACCAGCCGGAACATCGACTGAGACCCCCACAACTGAAGCACCCGCAGGTCCTCCTGCCAGCACAACATCACCGGAACCTGCGACAACCAGTTCAACACCGGCTCCGCCGGCAGCGACCTCAAGTGAATCGACCCCGGCTCCGGAAGCAACGACAGAGTAAATTCATTTTCATTGATAAGCAGGGGGGCTGGGTTCGTAGCGAACCGCAACCCCAGTGAGTTCATTTCCAAATATAAGGCGAGCCGAGTTAACTCTGACTGCGATTTCGCTGGAGACGCATAATGATCGTGAGAACACCCGTGCCATAACTGGCACGGCTCGCCAGATCTCCAGATTCCTGTTTTCAAACGTATTTGCTGGTTGGGAATTGTAATTCTGACACGGAATCGTCTTATTTTCTCTCTGAAAAACCGCTTTTGACTCTAATGTCTTCCCCCGATATAACTCCAGTCCCCAAGGAACTTCGGCCTACACCAATTTCGCCGAATTCCGCCCCCTTCCTACTGACTCCCTTCCTTCGAATCCTGTTTGTCGTTCTTGGTTGCGGTTTGATCGCTGGCTTTTCGCTGGCTATTTCCCTTGAACCGTCTCCCCGAGGTTACGGCACCCACCAACAGTTGGGATTACCTCCGTGTTCCATTCAATTTTTGTTCGGAATCCCCTGCCCGAGTTGCGGGATGACGACCAGCTTCGCCTGGTTTGTTCGCGGCCGGATTCTCGAATCAATTCAAGCCAACATTGCAGCAACTTATCTGGCAATGATCTGCCTGATACTGATTCCCTGGCTGCTGATCAGCAGCTGGACAGGCAAAGTCATGTCTCGTCGCAAACTCGAATATCGCGCTCTAATGCTGCTCAGCAGTTTTCTGCTCGTCTCGGTCGTCCAATGGGGCGTGCGAATTGGCTTCGCGCCCTGATGGTCCTGTTCACAATTTGCATTGTGGGAAGCCAGTCCGGCTGTTCTCTGCTCGTGATGGCCAACAAAATGTTTTTGGGCGATCCCAAAATCAAGGCTCAATTTAAGCAGCGGACCGGCGTCGATCTGATTGATGAAGAAAAGCGGGTTTTAGTAGTCTGTTCAACTCCCGAATTTTTGCGGACCGAACACTCAGCTGTCGGCCGTGATATTATCGATGGCATGTATCGCCGATTTCGTCTGCATGAAATTGATTGCGTCAACCCCAGTGATGTCGATGGCTGGCTCGGCCGCGTTGGCGGAGTCTGGGACGATGCTACTGAAATTGCTCAGGAGTTCGATACCGACTACATCATTCATATCGAAATTGACGAAGTCGCCTATCTGGAAGAGAACAGCCCGAACTTCTATCGCGGCAATGCCCACGGCATGGTTAGCGTCTATGAATCTCGAAAAACTGGCTCCGGTCGCGGTGCCTTCCTGATCTTCCAGCACGAATACAAAAGCCAGTATCCCATCCATTATCCGATGTCTTCAGACAACATGTCGGAACGAACCTTCGCCGAGAAGTTCAACAAACGCATGGCTGATGAACTCGCTCGCCTCTTCTACGACTATCGCACCAGCGAAAGCGTCGATTAATCTCGGTGCTCTAGCCTCCTCCCATTCTCCTCTCTGTTCGACTTAACTATAACCCTGCGGGAAATACCTATGCGTGACTCCAGTCTCATGACCGTCATTCGCAAAGCGACTCTACTCACTTTTCTGATTGGTGCAGTCTCTTTAACCGGCTGCAATTATGCCATTCTACTTGGATATTTGATCGGTGGCCCACCCAGCATCGAGCCCGATTTCGATGTGCAAACCAATAAGTCGATGAGCGACAAAGAAGTTTCCGTTTGCGTGGTCGCATTTGCGCCAACTAATCTCAAATGGGACTTCCCCAAAATCGATCACGAACTCTCCCGCTATGTTGCGTTTCGACTCGTCGAGCATGAAATCAAAGTCGTCAATCCCGACCAGGTCAAAGCCTGGCTCGATTCTCATCCCGACTGGGACAAACCCGAAGAGATCGGCAAAGCCTTTGACTGCAACTATGTCATCTACATCGATATGAACGATTTCCATCTGTATGAAGAGAACAGCACCACGCTCTATCGAGGACGTTCAGAAAACTACATCAGTGTGATCGAGATGGATGAAGATGGTTACGGCGAAAAAATCTACAGCAAAGAAGTCAACTCCAAGTATCCCATCCGAGCCCCTCGTTCCACTTCGGAAATGTCACTCGATACCTTCAAACGCGAATACCTCTCCCGCCTCAGCAAGGAAATCGGCTGGCTGTTCTTCGAACGCTTCAACGGCGACGATATCCCCGATGCGGTTTAAGTTTAATCGTTGAAATAACATTCAATGTGTGCCACTGCTGGCTTGCTCAGCAGTGTTTTTTTATAGGCAAACTCTGCATAAATTGCCGTTGGGTGGCACGTCCCAGAACAAAGTGATGGGCGTGGTGAATGCAGAAAACCACGCCCTTCGCTTCGCTCAGAGCGTGCCACCCACCCGTAGGACAGGCTTCCAGCCTGTCCATTCGCAGCATGCGAACCTCGATTGATCTTGGACTGGCAGGATGCCGGCCCTGCAGTTTGTTATTTTTCACACACGTGAAAACGGAAACGCCTGTACCTGATCGATCGATTCACAGTTCAGGGCGAGCATCAGCAAACGATCGACTCCCAAAGCGACACCCGTGCAATCGGGCAAACCTTGTCTCATGGCAGAGAGCAAATGACGAGTCTCGGGAAGAGGCTGTAATCCCTGGTCGATACGTAACTGATTCTGAATGACATTTCTTCGTTCAAGTTCTTCAGCGTCGAGCAATTCCCGATATCCATTGCTGATCTCAATGCCCTCAAGAAACAACTCGAACCGCTGCGCAACGCGAGGGTCAGTCGGCGAAACTCTTGCCAGAGCCGCTTGAGAAACGGGGTAATCGTAAACGAAAACAGCGAGCTGTTTTTTTAACCAGTCTTCGACACAAGCAGTCAGGAGCAGATCACACCAGAAGTCTTTGCCTTCTTTTTCACCCTTGTGATACACGGGAATTTCATCTGGAATCGTACGTTGAGCAACCCGGATCAGTTCTTCTACCGTGCATTCCAGAGGCGAGATATTGAGCGATTTCTGAAAAGCCTGCTCATAACTGACGCGCACAAATCTGGTTGGCAGACCCTCAAGCAACACGGAATCTCGCAGCACCTGTCGACACAATGATTCCATAAAATCCATCTGCTCAAATTGGTCCACTCCGACGGCATACCATTCGAGCATGGTGAATTCCGGGTTGTGCAATCGTCCGGTTTCATCACGACGAAACGCTTTGCATAGTTGATAAATGCGTTCCGCTCCTGCAGCGAGCAGACGTTTCATACAGAACTCGGGCGAGGTTTGCAAATAGGCTTGCACTGGTGACGTCGATGATCCATTCGAAAGTTCCACAACAAACGGATCGAGATGTGCATCGATCACCGACTCGCGACAGAGCAGTGGTGTCTCCACTTCGAAGTATCCATGAGATTCAAAGTACTGTCGAATCCG
>DOCI01000177.1:16741-21342 GCA_003503535.1 Planctomycetaceae bacterium | reverse complement strand
TCCCAGCAGTTTTGCACGCATCTTTAACGTAGAAAGGGAAGCCGTGGGGAGATGCAGAGAATCCTCGTTCATCACGCACATCGCCGTTTTTGAGCATCATAAGCAGACATCTTCAGCACATAAGGCTCTTCATCGGCAAAAGCTTCCTCTGAAATTGGCTGCACTCGATTCTGATAAACATTGCGAATGAAATCGGGAAAGACAGACCAGGGGCCGACTTTCTGATTCCACAACTTCGCGATTTGCTTAAAGAAGCGAGCTTCATAACGTGCGATGACCAGATCGCTGGTTCCGTTTATGGGATCGACATCAGCCGGGGTCCACTGCCGTGGACAGAGTTTGAATTCCGGTTGATGATCTTCTCGACCATACTCCGGGACTGGATGAATGATAGGCAATTCATTTTCAACATCGAACTTCGTCGGAAACACACGGCAGGCGGAGGGGCGTGCGTGATAAATTCCACATTGCGATTGCCCGAGGGGATGATCTTTATCGGGTGGGGTTTCCTTCAGGAAAGAGCAGCAGGTCGATTTCTTAAAGATGCGACTCTGTTCGTGTTTCAGGCAAATTACGAAAGGTGATTGAGGTTCATCCTGAAAGAAGAAGTGAGGGGCATAGTCGGCTGCGATAGAACCTTCGGGATCCTCCCAGCGGCAACCAAAGTCCCAGAACGTCTTCCCGGTTTCCCGCTCCAGGGTCATCATATCGGCACCGTTAATTGGTATCGCAAACGAGCGACAACAACCGGCATGACAGCCCTGACAAATACCCATGATTCCACTTTCCGGGGTGAGTTTGTTCCACAATTCAGAACGAACACCATGTCCGCACAAGTTCCACTCCCTTCTTTCGATATCGTCATAACCGTTACAAACGTCACAATCAAAGCCAAGTCATTCCTGAGATTTGAAAAATTATCTAAAGTTTATCATCGAAAGTTCACTGAAATGAAAACTGCTTGTCTAAACTTGCTGTAACTTCAATGCTATCAGCATGTTGCTATCAGTTGTCACCTTTAAAATGGACTCCATCCTGCTTCAAAGGAGACAACTCCGAAACTCGAAATCCAGAATCTCGTACACTATAAATCGCGTGCCAATTTCTGGTTTTCAACACGTTGTCGACAGGTTTAAATCCGGAAACTCAATGAGACAGGACAACTTACGAACTTTTCCACAAAATGGATTTATCTCTTGTGGTATAAAATGTCGAGACATACAATATTTAGTGTTGACAGTCTTCACGGTTCCTTTATATTGGGTCCGTCAAACACAATCACATCTCAGCTGCAAGAAGTAGTTCTGGTTCAGGATACGTGTTTTACAACTCAGACCAAGCGTTCAACAGATCTGAGTTCATGCGTTATTTTCATCATAATGCATCCGATTTTGTACAGTGTTCTTATGTTTACTGTCGATAACAATGACAGAATGGAGTCAGTCGTGCTGAATCTCTTCAAAATGATTGCCGTTTCCTATTTTCATCCAGGGCATGGCTTCGTATCTGGAGCAGGGCAGACATGATCATTTCCGCGTTCTAGAGCATCTTCAATAATTCACTGCAGTATACGGCAGGAGCAAACACAGCGTTTTGCTGTCATTTGATTCTCATGCGACTGCAGTAACCATTTGAAAATGGTCTGGCGGATGGCCGATTAGCGTTTCTGGCAGGTGATCAATTTTTTAACACCGTTGTTCACGACGCTACCGGTATGCGCGGATTTGCACGAGTTGAGAGAAAAGTAGAGCCAGCGGAGTTTGGTAAGTTCAGGCAATTGGAATCAATTTTTTCAGAGGAGCTGGTCGAATATGGTTCGCCCGCAAACAGATTGGATCGTTCGTAAACGAGATGGCCGTGTAAGTTCTTTCGATATGGGCCGCATTGGGCGGGCCATGGAGAACGCTTACCGAGCCGAGCTGAATCTGGCTGATAAGCAGCCGCTCGATACGGATGTTCTCGATACGATCAAAGCAATCACCCAGGAAGTTGCCGAGCAGATTGCAAATTCCGCCAGTTCCGACAAGGGTGTCGGCGTTGAAGAAGTGCAGGATGCCGTCGAAATGCTGATGATGAAGCATGGGCTGTATCGGGTTGCCCGTCGTTATATCGTCTATCGTGCCGAGCATGCCAAACTGCGGGCTCTGCGGGGTGAAGAAGGTTTTGCTGACGAAGGTTCCGACCGCGCACAAACTTATGTCACACTCGATGATGGTGTTCGCGTCCCTTTCGATTCCAGCCGCATCGAACAGCGTCTCGCCGCAGCCTGTGAAGGTTTGGAAGATGTCTGTTCGATTAACGATTTGCAGGAAGAAGTCCTCAAGTCGATTTACGATGGCATCACCACCCGTGAAATTTATCGGGCGATGATTCTGGCTGCTCGTTGTCGTATTGAACGCGATCCCATTTACGATACCGTCGCTGCCCGCCTGATGCTCAACGTCATTTATCACGATTCACTCGGCAGTGCCCCTACTGCTAAGAAGTTGCCTCAGGTTTATCGCAATCAGTTCGAACACTACATTATCGATGGCATCACAGCCGAGCGACTCTCGCCAGACCTGCGGGAATTCAATCTGACCGAACTGGCAGATGCACTCGAACCTGAACGCGATCATCTCTTCCAATACCTCGGCTTACAGACCATTTACGACCGATATTTGATTCATGTCGATGGTCGTCGTATCGAATCGCCTCAGTTCTTCTGGATGCGGGTTTCGATGGGGCTGGCTCTCAATGAGGGAGACTTGAAAGAGCAGCGGGCGATCGAGTTCTACAACATTCTTTCCTCAATGCGATTCACCTCTGCAACTCCAACATTATTCAATGCAGCCACGCCGCATCCGCAATTGAGTTCCTGTTATCTTTCGACCGTCGATGACGATCTCGAAGATATCTTCCGCCTCATCTCCGATAACGCCAAACTTTCCAAATGGGCTGGTGGACTCGGAAACGACTGGACGAATATTCGTGCAACCAACGCACACATTCACGGAACCAACGGCCAGAGTCAGGGTGTGATTCCCTTCCTGAAAGTTGTCAACGACACAGCCGTCGCGGTAAATCAGGGTGGCAAACGCAAAGGAGCCGTCTGTGCGTATCTTGAATCGTGGCATATGGATATCGAAGATTTCCTCGATCTCCGCAAGAACACCGGAGACGACCGCCGCCGTACTCACGACATGCACACTGCGAACTGGATTCCCGATCTGTTTATGAAACGGGTGGAAGCCAATCAGGAATGGACGCTGTTCAGTCCCGACGAAGTTCCCGATCTCCACGACCTGACCGGCAAAGCCTTCGAAGATCGCTACACCTATTACGAGAAGTTGGCAGCAGAAGGCGAAATGCGATTGAGCCGAAAAGTCAGTGCCATGGAATTGTGGCGAAAAATGCTGACTCGTCTCTTCGAAACCGGACATCCGTGGATCACCTGGAAAGATCCTTCCAACGTTCGCTCGCCTCAGGATCATTGCGGCGTCGTTCACAGCAGTAACCTGTGTACCGAAATTCTGCTCAACACCTCCGAAAGCGAAACGGCTGTCTGTAACCTCGGTTCCATTAACCTCAAGGTTCACGTTCGCGATGGTCAGTTCGATCTCGACATGCTGCAGGAAACGGTCACCATTGCGATGCGAATGCTCGACAATGTAATCGACATCAATTTCTACCCGACTGATCAAGCCGCCAATGCCAACAAACGGCATCGTCCGGTTGGTCTCGGCGTGATGGGCTTCCAGGATGCACTGCTGGCACAAGGTTTGAGCTACTCCAGCGATGCAGCCGTCGAATTTGCAGATCGCAGCATGGAAGCGATTTCCTATCACGCGATCCTGGCTTCTTCCCAACTGGCCAAAGAACGCGGTCAGTATTCCACTTACGAAGGTTCAAAATGGGATCGTGGCTTATTGCCGATCGATACCCTGGCCGTCCTCGAAGCCGAGCGTGGACAGGCGATTGATGTCGATCGCAGTGCCTCACTCGATTGGACACCCGTTCGGGAATCGGTCGCTAAGTATGGCATGCGAAACAGCAATTGCATGGCGATTGCCCCAACCGCAACGATCTCGACGATCATTGGCGTTTCACAATCCATCGAACCGAGTTACAAGCATCTGTATGTGAAGAGTAACCTCTCCGGCGAGTTCACTCAGGTGAGCACCGTTCTGGTCAACGAACTCAAAGACCGTAACCTCTGGGACACGGACATGCTCGATGCCCTGAAGTATTACGACGGCATCCTCTCTGAAATTGCTCGCGTCCCAGCCGACATCAAAGAGCGATACAAAACCGCTTTCGAAGTCGAACCGCACTGGCTTCTCGAATGTGCCGCCCGTCGTCAGAAATGGATCGACATGGGACAATCGCTCAACCTGTATATGCAGGACCCGAGCGGAAAGAAACTGCACGACATGTACTTCGCCGCCTGGAAGAAGGGCCTGAAAACAACGTATTACCTGCGTTCTCTGGCTGCAACTCAGGTGGAGAAATCTACTGTCGACGTCAACAAATTCGGCATCCAACCCCGCTGGATGAAAAACAAATCCGCCTCCAACGACATCCGTTTGGACCGCCCCCACGCGGAAGAAGTCGCCGTGGAA
>DOCI01000177.1:16096-16595 GCA_003503535.1 Planctomycetaceae bacterium | reverse complement strand
GGGACAGACCTGCGATCCGAATAATCCCGACTGTGAAGCGTGTCAATAAGTCGGGATTCGGGTTTCGGTCGTCGGGTTTCGGGGTCATGAGATGGTCAATAGTTATCGTGATCTTGATGTTTGGAACCGATCGATGGAACTTGTGGAGATGGTTTATCTCATCTCGAAAGAATTACCCGACACGGAACGTTTTGGATTAATCACTCAGATGCAAAGGGCGGCTGTATCGATTCCGAGCAATATTGCAGAAGGGTATGGTCGCGGTGGTGGAAACTACCGCAGCCATGTTCTCATCGCAAAAGGTTCACTTATGGAATTGGAAACACAACTGGAATTATGCGTCCGCCTGCAGCTGATCAAGAAAGAAAGAATTCTTGACTGCTGGAAAGCCAGTCAAGACGTTGGCCGAATGCTGACAAAGCTGTCACTGGCATTGGTTAAAAACAAGTAAGTACTATAAAGAATTATTCCCTTTTATCGAAACCCGAATACCGAGACC
>DOCI01000177.1:14895-15925 GCA_003503535.1 Planctomycetaceae bacterium | reverse complement strand
TACCGAGACCCGAAACCCGCCTCCCCCGAAAGGAATCACGATGAGTAACCTCAGCATCCAGGAACAACAACTGCTCGACACTCCCACCGAGCGTTTCAAAGCGAACGAAAAGCGGTTGATCAATTGCGCGAAAGTTGATGTCAATCAGCTCATGCCGATTAAGTACAACTGGGCTTGGGAACACTATCAGAACGGATGTGCCAATCATTGGATGCCGACTGAAGTGGCGATGACGAAGGATATTGAGATCTGGAAGTCAGGAAAGCTTTCTGAAGATGAACGGCGTGTCATCATGCGGAACCTTGGCTTTTTCTCGACAGCTGAGTCACTCGTTGGTAACAACCTCGTGCTCGCGATCTTCAAGCATGTGACGAATGCCGAGTGTCGTCAGTATTTGTTGCGGCAGGCGTTTGAAGAAGCGGTGCATACGCATACGTTTTTGTACGTTGTCGACTCTCTCGGCTTGAACGAGAGTGAAGTTTTCAACATGTACCACGAAGTGCCTTCGATTGCTCGCAAAGATGAGTTCGAAATGCGGCTCACAGCCGAGGTGCTCGATGAGAACTTCACCACCGAAACGTTCGAAGGACGTCAGATGTTTCTGCGGAACCTGATCGGCTACTATCTGATCATGGAAGGCATCTTCTTCTACACCGGTTTCGTGATGATCCTCTCCTTCCACCGCCGTAATCTGATGACCGGCATCGGCGAGCAGTTCCAGTACATTCTGCGGGACGAAACGACGCACCTCAACTTCGGCATCGATTTGATCAATGGCATCAAAACCGAAAACCCGGACGTCTGGACTCCCGAGTTTCAGCAGGAAATTCTCGAACTGGTTCGCGAATCTGTCGAACTCGAAATCGAATACTCCACCGATTGTCTTCCCCGCGGCGTCCTCGGACTCAACGGCGAACTCTTCCGCGATTACGTTCAGCACATCGCCGACCGCCGTCTCGAAAGAATCGGTCTGCCCACTCAGTACGGATCCAGCAATCCGTTCCCCTGGATGAGCGAAACCATGGACCTC
>DOCI01000177.1:14454-14724 GCA_003503535.1 Planctomycetaceae bacterium | reverse complement strand
GAAAAGAACTTCTTCGAAACCCGAGTCACCGAATACCAAACCGGAGGCACCCTCAGCTGGGACTAACAAGCGTTCCGCTTGACCCGGGGCAGCCGCAAGCATTCTGCTTGACTATGGGCAGTCGCATGGGCGCATAGGGTTTTTGTGCGTTCTGTTTGCTCCTGCAGGGCGATGTTGGTTGAAGATTGAAAGCTTATAGAGACACTCGCTTTTGTGGGTGTCTTTTTTTACATCTAAACTCTGTTCAAATTGGATACCGGATTTCCTGTA
>DOCI01000177.1:4733-14229 GCA_003503535.1 Planctomycetaceae bacterium | reverse complement strand
CCGCCACCCGCGTTTGATTGTTGTTCAGTATTCACTTGGAACCCAGTCTAGAGCAGCAGCGAAGGGGGAAGCGTGATCTTTGAAAGACGGAATTACAGATAACCCCTGATTCTTTTATCTGTGTCCATCCGTGGTTCTTTAATGATTACAGTGAAAGCGAAAATTGCCTCAAACCACAGAATGTACTCGGGATTCTTTGGGCTCAATCACTTGAATGGGTGGATCGCCGCCGAAGCGATATTTGAGGCCGCGCCAGACATGCTCGCTAGTGAATAATGACTGAACGGTCGTCAATAAATTGATCATCATGGTCGTGGGAATAGAGATGAGAAAGACCAGGAAACGAGCCGGGGTGACCCAGAAGATAGATCGTCCTGCGATGTTTCGCACACGATCGCGAACCTTGTTCTGGATGGTGATCGCCAGTGCGAGTGACGAAAGTGTGGTGATGGTAAGGCCGGCCAAAAATGAATTTTGATAGAAATTGGGAATCATTGAGCCCAGCATTGCGATACTGAACAGCAGGCTGACAATCAGGTTATAGGCCACTACAATTTTCCAATGGGGATTATGCAGTCGTACGGTCAGGTATTGTCGTATGACAAAATTGTAAAGTTGCTGCATGCCGCAATCCTCATGATTCAGTACGAGCAGGTCCGGTAAAAAACGAGTCTGTTTTCCCTGATCACGCATAAAGGAGGCAATCGCACTGTCTTCTCCAAAAGAGCGTTTCAAGTGGTCACGCAAAGGTCCCGGCTGCAAATCTTCAGCACGAACCGCCATGCATCCTCCCCAGGGAATTTTCGCGGCAATCATCATCGGCACCGCATACATATTCCAGGTGTAGCAGCATAACGTTCCTAACCGAGCAGACTGAGGCACATACCAGCGGTTGCCTGTGACCACTCCGACTTCTGGTTCGGCTAACCCTTCTGCGAGCCGTCGTAAACAGAACGGCTCGATTTGAGCGTCGCCATCGACAAAAGCGACAAGATCGAAGCCTTCCAGGTCCTCGGTTCCTCTCAGCATCCCCGAAATTTTTCCGCTGCAGGTGGGCTGGCGATTTCCTAGATTGATGACTTCGCAGTTGACTTCGGCATTCTCATCCAGGAATTCACGCACGATCGGCCAGGCTGGATCCTCAGGCGAGTCTATGACGAGCCGCAAGCAATAGTTCGGATACTCCTGCGAGCAGAGTCGTTTCAGACAGGATTTGAGCTCCGGATCGGCCCCTTTGAGAGAGAGAACCATTAATACTCGTGGTACTTTGGCTTCTGTAAACTGAGATGGTGAAGGCTTTCGAAAAGCTTTTCGAACTTGCAGAATTAGATAATACTGCCCAACAGCCAGGGCAATAAAGGGGAGGAAAAATAAGATTTCAGAAGTCGATAACATGCTCTGGCCCAAGCAGGAATTGTGGAAAAAACATGGACAATTTCAGTAGAAGCAGGGCAGCGTTCAATTACAATTATTGAGTCGTAAACCCTCGAAAATTCTCGAAATCAGCCCTTTTGTGCTCACTGGGAGAATTATTCAGGCGATGTTTTCGTGACTGACACACGGTTCTGGCGTATTTTTGAAACCAGATGAGCTGCAATAAAGTAGTATAAGAGACCAAATTCAGTCCCTCTTTTGGAATGATGCTTTTATGCAGACTTTCGCTCAAACGACTTTTTACTCAGGAATGCTTGCTGCTCTATTTAGCCTGGGCATTTATGCTGAAGCTCCTGCAGGTGATGCCGCTCGATATTTTCCAGCGACCACAATCATCTATGCCGAAATCGATCAACCTGTCGATTTAATTAAAGGAGCCCAGCAGAATCCTCAGATTTCCCAACTGCTTGATGAACTTAAGACAATACCAGCCATCAAGAAGTCGATGGAAGGAAAAGACTTTCAGAAATTTCAGTTTGCTTTGAAAGTCGTCGAAGCCAAGCTGGGCCAGAAATGGCCCGAGGCTTTGGCCGCATTAACTCACCATGGAATCAGCATCGGAGTCGATCCCGTTTCGAATGGAGTTGGGCTCCTTATGCAGGCTGAAGATGCGGAAGCATTAAATAACATCACAAACTCTCTGGTCGAACTTATTGAAGGAGATGCAAAAAGCAAAGGACAGGAACCTCATTTTGAGCAGGTTGAATATCGTGAAGCAAAAGTTTTTAAAGCAAGTGATTTTGGGTTTGCTACCTGGAATAACTGGATATTGATTGGTAACAAAAGCGACGTTGGACGTTCCATGCTGGATGCATTGATTGACGACTCAAATACTGGGCTCTCAAGCACAGAGAACTTTCGGAATGCCAGCAATGCAAAAACCGGCGATGCAATTGCCTGGTTATTTATCGATATCGACGCAGCTCGAGCCGCCAATCCGGATGAAAACATTTACAGTAACAAAGCCGATGATCCCGGCGGAGAGTTTTTGCTTGGTGGACTTTACAGTGCCTTTCATGAAACTCCCTATCTGACTGGAGAACTGCAGACAGTCGACTCAGGTTTGAAGCTCAAGCTTTCCGTCCCGTTTGATCGAAGTTCCATTTCCGAAGAACGGAATCATTACTTTGGTCCCGAGGGAACCGGCTCCGCATCCTCTCCGATTTATGTACCAGGTCATCTGTTGACGATTTCATTCTATCGAGATCTCAGCCAGATGTTTCAACGGGCTGGAGACTTATTTGATGAAAAAGCCAACGACGATCTCGCCAAGGCTGATGTCGGGCTTTCGACTCTGTTTTCCGGTCGCAATTTCGCCGATGAAGTGCTTTCAGGCATCAGTCCGCAAATGCAATTTGTGATTGCCCGGCAGACATTTGCCGAAGATAAACCGATTCCATCCATCAAACTTCCGGGGTTTGCACTGGTCACGGAATTGAAAGATCCCAAAGTATCCCGGAAGGAGTTTCGGCGAAACTTCATCAACGCGATTGGCTTTTTCAACATTGTGGGAGCGATGAACGGTCAGCCCCAGCTGGAAATTGATTTTGAATCGATTGAAGGTGGCGAACTGGTCACGACCAACATGGTGCCCGAAGTCGATCAGAAACCCGATACGGAAGCACGCATCAATTACAACTTTTCTCCATCAATCGCTTTTTCCGACAACCTGATGATCATCTCCACAACCAGCGAACTGGCAGAAGCCGTGGCGTCTTCGAAAGAGAGCTTGAGTGTCGAACCAGCAGAAGACACTGAAGACATTCGAAACACAGCAATGCTCCTGAGTGTCAAAGAACTGGTTCGCCTTGTCCTCGACAATCGAGAGCATCTCATTTCGCAGAATATGCTCAAAGAAGGTCATACTCAAGAGGAGGCCGAAACTGAAATTGATTCTCTTGTGAAAATCGTTCGTCTGTTTAAAAGAAGCAAAGCTGTGTTATCAACAAGTGAAACGACTTTAGACTTCACGCTTGAAGTTGAAATTAATGCCGACAAGAGTCCACGTGAGTAGACTGTTCGTGTTTGTGTCAAATATCTCATGCAGGTCAGGCTGTACCTGACGATTTGTGTGCCACCTTCAATGTCGTCGGGCACAGTATAACCTACGGCTTGGTTTCCAAACTTAAGGGTTAAGATGAGACAATTATCTCCAGTGAGGTTTGATGATGAAATCTGGCCAGACAAATATTGATCCTGACTGGGCCTGGTCGGCTTTTCAGCCAGAACAACCCGAGGATTGGACACAAAGGCAAGTCGCCCACTTTTATCGCCGCTGCGGTTTCGCTGCCAATCCAGAAATGTTGCAGAGTGGCCTGCAAAAGAGTCCCCTTCAATTGGCATCCGAGCAGATTTCGAATCGACAGGAATCGTCCCAGGTTGAACAGGTATCTGCGTCTCTGGCCCGTTCGGTTCTCGCGACAGCTGATGCCAAAAATTTACCAGCCTGGTGGACTCACCGATTGCTGAATACATCGGCTCCTCTCCTGGAGAAAATGACACTCTTCTGGCATGGACACTTCGCAACAGGAGCGGAAAAGGTCAAAGATGCTCAATTGATGTTCGATCAGAATCAGATTCTGCGAGAACATGCTCTCGGGAATTTTGGATCGCTCGTCCATGCAATCTCTCAAGACCCGGCCATGCTGATTTATCTGGATTCCGCCTCCAACCGAAAAGTTCATCCGAATGAGAATTTCGCTCGGGAGATTATGGAACTCTTTGTGCTTGGCGAAGGGAATTACTCTGAAAAAGATATCCGGGAACTGGCCCGCTGTTTCACAGGCTGGGAAATTCGTCGCGATCAGTTTTACTTCAATCGTTTCCAGCATGATTTCGATGAAAAGATCATATTCAATGACACAGGCACATTTACCGGAGAACAGGGAGTCGATCTGGTTCTTGAACAGCCAGCCGGGGCAGAATTTGTCGTCGGCAAATTGATGCAGTTTTTCATTGCCGATGAAGGTTTGCAGCATCCGGAATTAATTCAACCACTGGCCAGTCAATTCCGTGACTCTGGTCTGGAGACCGGGGCGCTGCTGGAAACGATGCTGTCGAGTAATCTGTTTTATTCGGACTATGCGATGGGACGGAAAATTCGTTCTCCTGTCGATTTTGCAATTGGCTTACTCAATGCGTTTGAAGGAACAACGAATCTACTCGAGTTGAACAGAGGTCTTGATGAACTTGGACAGAGACTTTTTTATCCTCCAAATGTGAAGGGTTGGGAAGGCGGTCGAAACTGGATCAATTCATCGACTCTGCTGGCGCGAGCCAATTTAATGCAATCCCTGCTGGTACGCGATGAAACCCGCTTCGGAGGTGGTTCCTTAAGTCAGTACTGCAAAACACACGGGGTGACATCGCTCCAGGAAGCGATCGACTGGTTTGTAGAAATACTGCTGGCAGTTCCCTTGAGTGAACCTAAACATTCTGAACTCGTTCAACGATGCGAACATGGTTCCGGTTCGTTTGAAAATAATTTAAGACGCGGGCTCGGGTTAATTGTATCACTTCCCGAGTATCAATTGGCTTAACTCGCGCAGTCTAACTTCAATTGGAGTACAGCATGTCTTTTGTTCGACGTGAAATTCTGCAGTTATCCGCAACTGGCTTAGCGGTTTTTGGATTCCAGCAAACCGCTCCAGCATTCTGGGGACAGATCGCAGACAATGCTGCCGGGCAGGAGAATATCCTGGTCGTTGTGCAGATGACTGGCGGGAACGATGGGCTCAATACAATCATCCCTTACACTCAAGATGAGTATTACAAGCAGCGTCCCAAACTGGCAGTCCCTAAAAGGGACGTTTTGAAAATCAATGATGAATTCGGTTTTAACCCGGCTCTGGACGGGTTCTCCGAATTGCTCGAAGCGGGTTTATTGGGTGTTGTGCAGGGTGTCGGTTATGCTCAGCCGAACCGGTCTCATTTTGAATCGATGGATATCTGGCATACGTGTCAGCGAAAAACAGGAGATCGTTCCGATGGCTGGCTCGGTCGAGCAATTGATCAACTGGCAGAGGGAGAATCGACCGAGACGACCGGCATGCACATTGGGAATCGTAAGCAACCGTTGGCAGTCGCCAGCCGGCTTCACAGGGTTCCCTCGATTCGTTCGATCGAGCAATTTCGATTGCAAACTCAGGAAAAAGATTCCATCCAGGCGATGCGTTCGTTAGCTCAGTCTGAAAATTCAGAAGCCGATTCTCTACTCAACTTTGTCCAAACCAGCACAACGACTGCAATTGATGTCAGCCAGAAACTTCAGCAGGTGAGTAAAAGTAAGAATTCAAATATTCAATATCCAGAGACGGAACTGGCTGGCAAATTAAAAACCGTCTCACAGCTGATTGCTTCGGACATCGGTGCCCGAGTGTACTATGTCGAAATTGACGGGTTCGACACCCATGCATTCCAAGCTCCTGCTCACACTGCATTATTGCGAGAACTGGGCGATGCTCTCAACTCATTTGCACAAGACCTGCGTGAAAAAGGGATGCAGGAGCGAGTGTTGACCATGTGCTTCAGCGAGTTTGGACGACGTGTCGCCCAGAATGCCAGTGACGGGACCGACCACGGCACCGCCGCTCCCATGTTTCTGATGGGAAGCAACCTCGAACCCGGACTTATCGGCAAACATCCCAGCTTGACGAACCTGGACAATGGCGACCTGAAGTTTCACACAGATTTCCGACAGGTCTACGCAACAGTTCTCGATAACTGGCTCAGATGCGACAGCTCTCTCATCCTGGATAAACAATACGAATCGTTACCTTTGTTTGTTGCTTCGCGATGACACTCTCACTTGAGATTCTTCAAATAAGAATCCGATGTAACTTCTATTCTGATTCAACTTGATCCATAATCAACCGGGTTTGTTGCTGAGACCACAGATGATTATTGAGGTCATGAATCGGGATCAGACCTCCTACGAGTCTGCGGCAGAAGA
The DNA here is from genome assembly GCA_003503535.1 of Planctomycetaceae bacterium. Classification (GTDB taxonomy): domain Bacteria; phylum Planctomycetota; class Planctomycetia; order Planctomycetales; family Planctomycetaceae; genus Rubinisphaera. Next base: position 7,844 of record DOCI01000177.1, on the reverse strand, counting down.
AATCGAGCTGCCTGGCGGTCGTGTGTCGCTCGTTGGACAGGTTTTCTGAATTAGGATTTCCAATTGGCTCAGCCTCGCTTTGCCAGATCAACTGATTCTCTCCATCAATCCAGATCTGCCCCTGTCTGGTTTTGATGTGATACTGAGAGGACTCCTGTTGATATCTGAAATGGACCAGGACTTCAGACGTTTCCTGAGTCCTGGTTGTTTTATGAAATTGCAGAGTCCACTTCTGTGGATGAATTGATATCGATGTGCTATTGAATTTATAGCCCGGCAAGAGCCAGCGGAACCATCCCAGAGCCGCCCCAATTTCGGCTGCTTGATCTGTCATTGAGTGTTCTGAATTTAATTGACAGGTCATTTCCAAAGGCGGCCCCAGTTCGCTGGCCATCAATTCCTGACATCGCAATCCTGTCGGAGAAAAGCAAAGACGGTGTTCAACGGAGGTGACTGCAGTCGTCGACATCGCCAGAGCTGATATTTGCTTCAGAGCCACATCAGAGAGTAGAGAGGTCTCCGCCAGATAAACCGATTTGTCCTGTTTGAGACACTCGACATAAGGCAGCATGCCAGGCCATCCCGTAGAGAGCATCAGAACAGCATCGACATCCCAGTTGTGGATCAATTCCTGAAAGGAGCGACAGACGGTCGCTTCGACAAGTTCAGCAGATTGACGGGCGCAATGAGCAACATAATCGTAGACAACGGTCACTCGTACGCGTTCTCGCAGAGAGTTCAACGTGGGTGCATACACCTGTGTAAACTCAGGTCCACTCGCCCCTATCACTCCCAGTTTAATCATCCCAGTCCATCCGATATTTTATTGAGTCGTCGAGGTCGCAGAATTCTCCTGACAAGAAGAGGCTTAGAGTTGAATTTTCGCGCCGAGCACTTTAACAAACTCTCGAATCCAGGCCGGATGTGCTGGCCAGGCAGGAGCGGTGACAAGATTTCCATCGACATAGGCTTCATCGACATTTTTGCTGACAAAATCCCCGCCCGCCAACGACACTTCAGGACCACAGGCCGGATAAGCTGTGCAACTTCTCCCCTGTAAAGCTCCCGCTGCGGCTAGAATTTGCAAGCCGTGGCAAATTGCAGCAACCGGCTTGTTCTGAGTCATGAAATCGCGAACAATCTCCAGAACGTTCTCATTCAGACGCAGATACTCGGGTGCTCGCCCGCCGGGAATTACGAGACCGGAATAATCACTCAAAGTGATTGCATCGAAATCCGCATTGAGTGTGAAATTGTGTCCCGGCTTTTCGCTGTAAGTCTGATCGCCTTCAAAATCGTGAATGGCCGTCCGAACCTGATCGCCGGATTTCTTTCCTGGACAGACCGCATGGACTTCGTATCCCAGTGTTAAGAGAGTCTGAAAAGGAACCATGATTTCATAGTCCTCTACAAAATCGCCAGCCAGCAATAATAATTTCGGTTTCGACATTTTCTCGATTTCTAAGGTGACTGCATTAGCCGCCGTGATGCTTCAGTGTTGCTTTGTGAACAGTTTGATTCTGTACTGTTTGACCGACTGTATTGTGGTCGAGACAGGTTCAATCGTCAAATCGTATTTCGAGCCGGGCTTGATTGCTGGCATAGATTAGTGGAAACTGATGCAATTCGATAAGGGAAACGTAATCTGAACAGTAAAAATGTGGTCGGGAGTTCTTTGATGAATGAACTAATGCGTATAACACTGCTGCTACTGATGGCAATTGTGCTGGTGCCTGGGTGTAAGCCGAATTCGACGGTAACTGAAAACGAGCCCGCTGCCGCTCCTGAGCCGGAAAAACGGCCTAATCTGTTGAAGCGGAAAACTCAGGAAGTTGTCGACAAGAATAAAGTGATGGCCGAAAACCCGGCTTTGATTGAAGTCGAGAACAAGGTGACAGGGAATGATCCGTTATCGACCGCTCTCACCGGTTATATCGCGGCTTCATCGAGAGTGAATGTGCTGAATTTTCAGCATCAGATCGATTTGATGAAAGCCACTGAAGATCGTAATCCGACTTATCAGGAAATTGTCGATGTGATCAAGCAAAACAACATGGAATTCAATGCGTTGCCGGACTATCAGATGTTTGCATACGATGAAACTACAGGTGGATTCGGAATTCTGGAAGATCCAGATGCGAAAAAAGCGTTCTATGATCAGGTGAAGTAGAATTATTTTCACAGGATACAAGCACGAAGCGGAAGCGAGTGTGTCAACAAAGGTTGTATGAATCACACACTCGCTTGCGCTTCGTGCTTGTATTGCGTTAACGTTTGCCGTAGCAATCAATCCTCGTCGTCAATGAGCGAGACCATGTCGTCTTCGTCGAGGAGCTCGAATTCGGATGAGTCGATTGTCATTGGATCCGGTTCGATGACTTCGGTCCGTTCTTTCGCGTTCAGGCTCTCGGCATCATCCGGTCCCATGAAGACTTTGAACTTCACTTTCGCGAATGCGAGCTCATCGCCCGGAAGAATCGCTCCCCTGAGTACACGTTGACCATTCACTTTGGTGCCGTTTGTGCTGCCAAGGTCGCGGATGAAAAGCAGGCCATCGGTGCGGGCGACCACGCAGTGAATTTTCGAGATGCTCGGGTGTTCGATGACGACATCGCAGATCCCCTGTTTGCGACCAACAATGGTCACATCTTTGGAGATCACGATTTCGCGACCCTGAACAAGAGGTATCAGTTTGGCTTGCATAGACAGAGCATCAATTAAAAAAGCCCAGATGGTTACAACTTTAGTGTGAACGCCATCGCTCACAGAGTCAAGCAGGCATTGCAGAGTTTCGAATTCCCAGACGAATTCTGCTGCAAATGCCAATTGCAGCGACTTTTAGGATTTGTTTAATAACAAAAAGACAAGGCAAATGGGTGGCACGCCCCAGAACGCAGTGATGGGCGTGGTGATCACACCTGACCACGCCCATCGCAATGTTCTTGCCCTTTATCAAAACTCATACGGGTTCCAGAGCATATTCAAAATTCACCTGCAGCGTTCGGCAGGCGCAAACATAGCGACTTACGATCATTTGGAGTCCAAGCGACTGCAGAAACCATTTGAAAATGGTCTTGTTAGGAAGGGCGCGTTTACACCCCAGTTTGAAAG
>DOCI01000177.1:1013-4642 GCA_003503535.1 Planctomycetaceae bacterium | reverse complement strand
GCGTTTACACCCCAGTTTGAAAGCCACTGGAAGCCCCAGGTTACCAAGGTAATCAATGGGCTATATTCTATGAATCAATGTGGTGGAATTGGAAATTATTTCCAGGATCAAATTCAAAGGGAACTCTAAACTCTCATGAAGAAGGAATCACGCAAAGTCGCAAAGATGTTTCAAAGACATCGATTAAAAATTCTTTGCGGCTTTGCGTCTTTGCGTGAAACATTTTTAACAATGAAAATGCTGATCTTTCAGAGGTTATCCTAAGTCGTAGAATCTCGCTATTTCAATTTAGAAAGCGTATCACTTCCCTTCTTCTTGGGGAGCGGTTTTATTTCCTTCTCCTTGGGGAGAAGGTGGCCGATGGCCGGATGAGGGGATCCCTTCGACGTCGCACAACGAACTCGACACTCTTTCTACCGTTCAACATCGCTCAACATGTGCCACTGCTGGCTTGCCCAGCAGTGTTATTTTCGCCGGGTGGCGGGGGCGCTCTCGAAGAGAAGCCCCCGAATCGTTTTTCTCTCGGAGGCTACCGCTAAAGCGGAGCGCCCCCGCCACCCTGCCTGTAAAACTTTCAACGACGCACAGGCGATCCAGCCATCGCGGCTTTACGCTGCCATTCATCGAGGCCAGCCTTCAGGAAGCGGTTGAATTGTCCCTGAGAACGTTCCTTACCTTTATAGCTGCTCAAAATCGTTTGACCATCGGGAGATACGACTGCATAAGCAGGCATTGTCGCATCATTAAACCAATCAGCTTGCAGGCGACGATTTTTATCAAGTAATAATTTTGCCTGATCACTCTGCATTTCTGGAATTTGATCGGTATAGAGTTGCACGCGAACAAAGTTTTTTAACAAATCATGAGTCTCTTCTTTTGGAAAGATATTCACTTCCATGAAACGACAATTCACACAATTCATACCTGTGAAGTCGTAAAAGAGAGGCTTATTTTCAGCTTTAGCAAAATCTATTGCCATATCGACATTGAGAGCGTAAATCAGCTCATCATGTTTCAGAGTTGGACCAAGATCAGCATCTTTAGCAGAATTATAAGAGGGTGGCGCAAATGCGGCGATTTGCTCCCAAATCACACCTTCCGGCTTCTGAGAACCATAAATTCCGCTCGAAAGATAAGCCGCGAATCCCAGAAACGACATGGCGAAACAGAGACGCAATGGTCCGATTGACTCGCCGGCACTGTCGTGTGGCATGCGGAACATTCCCAACAGGTAAAGTCCTGTTACGATCGAAAGTACCATCCAGGATGTCATTACCAGCGAATAATCGAAAACATAAGCGGTCGCAAAAATACCAATGTCAGCCACACTGAGAAATTTGAAAGCCGCTCCAATTTCTAGCAGACCAAACACAACTTTGACATTATTCATCCAGCCTCCACTTTTCGGCAGCTTCTTCAGGTAACTTGGAAAGATCGCCAGTAGAAAGAATGGAGATGCAAAGGCTGTTGAAAACGCTAGCATGCCTAATGCAGGCCAATAATATTCACCCTGAGCAGCAAGAGGAATCAGCCAGCCCACGAAAGCGAAAGTGCAGGTAAAAGAGACCAGCGTGAAGGTGAACGACATGAACAGGACTCCGATCACTCCTCCCTGTCCCTCTTTGGAAGAAGACCATGTCAATAGCCAGGAAGGAACACGAATTTCAAATAAGCCGAGCATACTCAATCCGAAGAAGATGAGCACAATCGATAAAAACATATTAAACCAGATACTATTCGCCAACATTTGCATCCCTGCGGCTCCAAAGATTGCAGAGACGAAAATCCCAATCACAGTAAAGGTCCCAATAATACCAAAACAATATAATGCAGCCATTGCGAAAGGCTTATTGTGTTTTGCTTCAGCCTGTTTCAGAAAGAAACTTACGGTGATGGGAATCATGGGAAACACACAGGGTGTCAGCAGAGCAAAGTAACCAAAGATAATTCCCGTTAACAGAAACGGAATCAAACCCTGATCCTGAATCGCCACTTCCTCTTCTACAGGACCTGTTACAACCTCGGCTGGTGCCTTGTCGTCAGTCGTCTCCAAAGAGGCCTGAGCCGTGCCCGCTTGTCCCAGCAATTCAAAATTGACCGTATTCGGCGGCAGGCAACTGCCACTTTCTTCACACAGTTGATAAATCAGCGAACCGGTAATCGGGCCTTTAAAACTGGCTTCATCGAGTTGATAGCGTTTCTGCCAAGTGATTTCGTGATGAAACACCTGCTGAACGATGTCGACATCCGGCTTGACGATTTCTGGCTTTTGTGTCGGCAGGAAGCGGGCATCAATCGCCTTGAGTCCTTCGACTTTCGGCACATTAATCGCAGTCGGAATGCCAAACATTTCCGGATCCTGTGTCTGGGCATACAGATGCCAGTCGCCATCCACTTTCGCAGTGATCGCCAGCACCACAGTTTTCACGGCTTCATCACCACTAGAGGTGTTGAGCAGTTTGATATTGAGGTGAATCGGATCGGGTCCACCGAATTGCCGCTTGGGGTCGATGGAAGTTTCTGCGAGTACGGTTCCAGAAATCAACGCGAGAGTTTCCGTCTTTTTCGGCTCGAAAACATCTTCGGGCATATCCGGAATTTTCGGCTTCGCCTGCAGCATTTCTTCGAGCGTGGGCTCACTGGCAGCCGGGCCGAGTTTGGCCTGCAGCAGAATTGGTTTGGTAAACTGATTGCAGGTGGAGTCGTCGCAGACCTGAAATTTCAATTCGCCGGTGATTTTCGGAGCAGCCGAGCCTGTCACACGGTATTTACGAGTCCAACTCACGCCGCCATAAAACTTTTCGAGCTTCGCATCATCAAACAAAGGCTCGACAACGACTTTCGGGTCTTTGCTCGGCTTGAATTTCTCGTCAATCGGCTCAAGACCGACAATCTCTTCCAGATTGATTTTCGTCTCTGCTCCAATATTCGGATTCTGCGAGTAGACGTAAGCCGCTCGATCCGTTTTAACTTCAATGGTTGCCGTGATTTCTTCGCCAACCACTGCCGTTGCCGGCGAAAATGTCATGGACACTTTCGGTTCTGAAGGTTTTGCAGAATCAAACCCCGGCAAACTGAGATTTCCGCCGCCCCCCAAAGGAGATTCCACCTGCGCGAAGCTGGCCGTCGCAGTGAAAAGAATTGCGATGAGGGCAGCATTGAGTGCGAGTACAGTTATTTTTCGACCGAATTCGATCATGAGATTCACCTGCAGAAAACGTTCTGATTCACAAAAGAAGCGGCCGCCTGGCCTGGCTTCTGGAATTTCCGTAAGCAGTCCTGTCCAAATAGATTACAGGCTTTCCAAAATCCTGAAAAGCCGAACTGCTCATTTGCCCCGAACAGTTGTTCGAGATCAATCACACTCTATTATCGACCGTTCCTCTCACCCCGTCCGTGAAACAGCACACAAATGGGCCGCACAATCGCCAATTGAGATCGAATCGTGATATCCTCTCGTCCCTGGTTGTTGGTTTCCAATCGGACCTGTACATTGAGATCAGCGAAAACCACACGCCTGAGGGGCCCCCTTACTGAACATAATTGCATGTAATATTTTGAGTAACGTCGAATGAAAACCAGGTTGATAATGAAGTGGATGGCCCCGAAAGATTCTTTCAGGGCGGCGC
>DOCI01000177.1:0-804 GCA_003503535.1 Planctomycetaceae bacterium | reverse complement strand
ATTCTTTCAGGGCGGCGCAGCCGCAAGCAGCACTTTGCAGAAAAGATCATCAAGCTGAAAGGCCCCTTAAGGACTTCGTCCACCCTGATAGCGAGGCGATCTGGGTCTCCAGGAAGGCAAAGAAGTTTAGATGAGCATTCTGCAGGTTGACAGGTATCGTTTCAACAGTTGATAATAAAATATTGTAACATAATTAGACAGAAGTTAATTGTGTCTATCAATTAATTCTGCCCACTAGACGCTGAGTTTCGATCCATGAATATTCCCGGAATTGGCGCTGTCACGAAAGACGAGGAATTGGACTGGTATTACAGCGAACCCATCGCAATCCCCGTCCTTGGCGCAGTTTGCCAAGTGGTCGTTGAGGGCTACGACGATGATCCCAACAAGGAAGACTTCCATACGGCAATCAACAATTTTCTTTCGGCTGGGCACACAGTACTTAAAGAAGCGGAACCGTACATCTATCAATACTACGAACGATGCAGGGATTACTACGATCCAAGCGATGACGAATACGTCGATATCAAGTCCTCGAACGATATATGGCAACACATTCGGTTAGGTGTCGAGCCGACGTTTACACGGCGCGCCTACGGAGACAAAGGAATCTACGTATCCCTTGAATGTAGCTGCGACTGGGAACAAGAACACGGATTACAAATCGTGTTTAAGAATGGATGGAAAGTAAACAAGGTAGGCGCTTACGATGGTCATGTTACTAATTCTGACGCATATGCGGACGACATTCTCGAAAACGTCATATTTAAGTAGGCAAAACCAGGCCGTGAACCTCGGGTGGCA
>DOCI01000355.1:121787-123463 GCA_003503535.1 Planctomycetaceae bacterium | reverse complement strand
TAAACCAGCAGTTTGTCTCGATCGAGTTCAATGCGGAGTTGCGGAATAATCACCTGCGGTTCGACCAGCAAGTCTTTTACTCCAGGCACGGATTCCATCGCCGCCTGCATTTCCTGGGCTTTACGGCGGAGAAGATCAAGATCATCTCCATATATTTTGATACCGATCTGAGCTTTCACTCCGGAAAGCATGTGCGAAATCAAGTGAGCGAGCGGTTGCTCAACAGCTGTGACAATACCGGGGATATCCGCCATCGCTTCACGGATTTCTTCGAGTTGCTGCTCGCGTGTCCGGGATGAGTCGGGATCGAGTTCAATAATGAACTCACTCATATTGACCCCTTCGGCATGCTCATCGAGTTCCGCTCGTCCTGTCCGGCGAATGAAAGAGGTGATGTCTTCCATTTCTTTTAATCGATCTTCAACGTGAACACAGATATCGTTGGAGGTTTCCAGTGAGGTGCCGGGAGGCAGCACGACATTCAACTGCATCGTGCCTTCATTAAATGGAGGCAGAAAATCGCGTTCCAGATTGACGAGAAACAATCCTGCCGTCGCGACCAGCAGCAGCGTGATAATCAGGTTCAAACCTGGAAGTCGCAGACTGAAGCGAATGATTTTGTCTCCAAACCATTTCAGAATTCGCAGGAAAATTCCATCTTTTTCCTCAGCCTTCTGTTTCTGACCAGCCAGCAACCAGTAAGAAAGTACGGGCGTGACTGTCAGTGAGACCAGAAGTGATGAGAGAATAGATACGATATAGGCAATTCCCAGCGGTGCGAAAAGTCGTCCTTCCATACCGCTGAGTGCGAAGAGAGGAATGAATACGAGGATGACAATAATTGTGCCGTAGACAATTGAATTACGGATTTCGATACTTGCCTGAAACACGACCAGTAAGGAATGTTTTGGTGACTCACTGTTTCGGTTCTCCCGAAGTCGCCGGAAAATGTTTTCGACATCGACAATGGCATCGTCGACCAACTCTCCAATCGCCACGGCTAACCCGCCCAAAGTCATCGTATTGATCGACAGACCGAAGATGGAGAACACAATAGCGGTCATCAGAATCGATAAGGGAATCGCGGTCAAAGTGATGAACGTCGTGCGGAAGTTCATCAGAAACAAAAACAGAATGATGACAACCAGGATGCCCCCGTCTCGCAAAGCCTCGACGACATTCTCAATCGCGCGATCAATAAACGACTTCTGCATATAAAGTGCTTCAATTCGCAGGTCATCGGGTAGCGATGGGCGTAAATCTTCGATTGCACTCAATACATCTTCAGTCACACGTCGTGTGTCTGCCCCTGGTTGTTTATTGACAGTCAGTACAACGGCAGGACCACCGGTGTATTCTCCTTCCCCTTCACGCATGAATGCTGCGCTATCGCCCCGTTTTACCTGAGGACCTTCAACAACATTAGCTATTTGTGCCAAGGCAATGGGGCGACCTTCCCGCATCGTCACAACGACCTTTTGTAGATCATCGATCGACTGGACGCGCCCGAGTGCCCGGACGAGAAGTTCATTCGGGCCCTGTTCATCGAGGTAACCCCCCGTTGCGTTTTCATTGCTGTTCTGGACGGCCGATTTGACATCATGCAGGGTAACGCCGTAACGCAGCATGGCATCGGGATCGACCAGGACCTGAAACTGCTTGCGTCCTCCTCCCAT
>DOCI01000355.1:120719-121680 GCA_003503535.1 Planctomycetaceae bacterium | reverse complement strand
AACTGCTTGCGTCCTCCTCCCATCGTGAAAACCTGAGAGACACCTGGGATAGTCAACAACCGTTGACGAATGACCCAGTCGCCAATGGTCCGCATTTCCATCGGCTCAGTTTCTTCGTTGTCACTCCAGACGGCGAGCATCATCACCTGTCCCATAATTGAAGAAACCGGTGCCAGTTGGGGTGTGATGCCAGCTGGTAGTCGATCCGTAATAAGCTGCAGCCGCTCGTTGACAATTTGACGGTCGTTATAAATGTCCGTTCCCCAATCGAATTCGACATAAACGACCGAGATGCCAACTCCTGAGGAACTTCGAACGGTCTGGACGCCGTTTGCTCCGTTGACTGCTGTTTCGATGGGAAACGTAATCAGCGCCTCGACTTCTTCGGGAGCCAGTCCCGGGGCTTCTGTCATAATGACGACACGCGGGCGATTCAAATCCGGAAATAAATCGATCGGTGCATGCAACGCCTGCCAGGTGCCGTAGCCAACTAAAAAGATAGCAATGGCAATCACCAGCATGCGTTGCTGCAAAGCGAAGCGGATAATGGAATTTAACATCAAATGACCTCTAAAAGCAGTGGTTTCAAAGTGGACTCAAGCAGAAGCAGTATCGGGCATCAATGATTATGCCCGGCATGAGGATCGACTCCTCCCCCTGCCTTATTCTTGAGAGCCATTTGCATTTGATGAGCTCCACGCATCGCCACGACATCTCCCGGAAAGATCGATCCATCGTTGGCGATGACCACGGAATACTGATCGCGATATTTTACGTGCACAGGAATACGATCGAAGTGATTCCCGTTCTGTTGAAAGAGAAACGATTCTGCTCCCTCACGAGCAATCGCATCGACGGGCAAAACAATCTGATCTGGGAGTTCTTCGGTCGGCACTCTAAGTTGTAGTCGTTGTCCCGGTAGAAATTGCCATTCAATGTAGCGGTTTCCATCGGCTCGCTG
>DOCI01000355.1:117129-120543 GCA_003503535.1 Planctomycetaceae bacterium | reverse complement strand
ATAGAATGGAAGCGTCCGGGAATTCATATCGACCTGATTAGCCAGATAAGCGATTTCTAGTCCCTCAACAATTTGAGATTTCGAGCCCGGCTGATCAAAAATTGCATCGACTTTCCAGGACTGTTCTGATGCTCGTCGCAACTGATGAATGTCCTGCTCAAAAGATAAACCTTCAATATACAACTCCTCGTAATCAACCAGGATGCTCAATGTTTCTCCAGCATTAACCGATTGTCCCTTATGAACATTCAGGTCTTTCAATATCAATGGAGCGGAATGGATTGTGTTTACGTTGGAGAGCGAAACCGGCTGAAAAACACTTTTCGTCAATTTGAATTCATCTTGTGGATGATGATCGTGAGAGGGGGCGAAGATCTGTAATTCACTTAATAATCTTCTATCCTGAGCGATTTGTTCGACCTGCTCATCAGAGAGACCATGCAGGCGTAAGGCTTCGCGTTGTGCCTGTGCCAGAGCAGATAATTTATCCCTGGCATATTGACGTTCCAGCAAGACTTTCCCGGCGACTGCTCCACTGCTGGTGATTTCGGTGAGTCGTTTGATTTCCCTCTCTTCAACATCTAATTCCCCAAGCGACTTCAGAAAATCGGTTTGAGCCTGAACGAGATCTTCATGAGTCAGACGGATTTGAAACAATAAACTGCCCGGCTCAATTGCTTCTCCCTGCACGGCATGCACATGCGTAACGACCCCTGTCATAGGAGTCGCAACCTGCACTCGCGTACGGCCAGGACGTTCAATGACCAAAGCCGGCACGGTAATGTACTTGCGGAAAGTTTGGAGTTTGACAGGGCGGATCGTTTCAGCGGACAAACCTATATTTCGAATGGCTTGTTCAGAAAGTTCCAGTGAAGACGATTCATCATGCCCGGCATGAGCCGCATGATCGTGACCGGCGTGGTCATCTGCTCCTGTACCATGATCATGTCCCATTTCGGGACTTGACGAACGAAAACCGGCAACCGAATTTTGCACGAAACCCTGCAATATGGGGAGCCAGATGGAACTCGTCAACCAACACACTACAATCAGGAGCATGATTGCCACTGGCCAAATCCAGGTGATGGGAAATCGAGATGTGCGCTGTTGCATCGTAATTGATCCAATATGAAGTCCAGGCTGAATTCGGGCTATGAAAGCAGACATGGATAATAAATGAGCCGATAACCCTGCTAAGCGTAAATGACGGCGCAAAGTGCCATCGATTCATTCAGGATGCTCAAGAAAACTCGTAAGCAGAGAGTTATCCGCAGTTATTAAAGCGACCAGACCTGCAAATGAGCGCGCAGTCGCGGTGCATCGGACTGGATCAGGCTGTTATGAGGGGCTTTTGTCAGTGAAGGCCAGACAATTACGTCCTTAACAGGCTTCAAATTCAAGATCGCTGTTAATGTCAACGCAATCGTAGACTCGAGCTCATTCGTTCGGACGACAGAAACATAGGAACATTCATGCTCGTCACAGGGAATTGAACCCTCATGCGAATGGGCAGGAGATTCAGAATTGCTGCCCCGGCTGGCTGTCTCAGTATGACTGCCACATTTTTCGCCTTGATGGTGACAATGCTGATGGACTGCATCCCGCTCATTTAAAATCCGGGTACTATTGTGAACGTGATGGCAGGCATGGGCATGGTGCGCACAACACCCAAGCAATGCGTGTAGCAGCATTGAACAGGTCGTTGATAAAATCAAAAGGTTGCGAAACATGCTTTAAATATATGAGAAGATAATGGTGAAACATCCAATTCACTTCATTATATAGATCGTCTGCCTGTATTGGTCCATACCGAAAAAAGAAAATCTTTTGGATTAGTGTGACATTCGTAGAAGTGAAACACGAATTCGTGGAATAAGTGAGTCCAGCATCACTTCCAGTTCGTCATGCTCATCGCATTCATACTTTGATCTGATAAGCCTTGCTGAAACTGCAGGAAACTGCAGAATACATGCAATAAGTTGCAGTTCGCGGTTGTGTTAAATTGTGGGAAGGTTGAATATGCAAAAACTTGTCGAGGGAATCCATCATTTTCAAAGAAACTATTTCAGCCAGGAGCAGAAGCTCTTTGAAACACTGGTCGAGGGGCAATATCCTCAGGCATTATTCATTACATGTTCAGATTCGCGGATTGATCCCAGTCGGTTGACGCAAACAAAACCTGGGGAGTTGTTTATTCTGAGAACTGCAGGAAATATTGTTCCGCCGTATGGGGCTGTTCATGGTGGTGAAGCTGCCACTATCGAGTATGCTGTCAGTGCACTGGAAGTGAAAGATATTATTGTTTGTGGGCACTCGCATTGTGGTGCGGTTGCGGGATTGTTGAATCCAAAATTGATCGAAAAAATGCCTGCCGTTAAGTCTTATCTGCAACTTGCAGAATCGACGCGACGCATTGTTGAGGAAAACTATGCGTATTTAACAGACCCTCAACAAAGATTGATGCTAACAATTGAAGAAAATGTGCTGGTTCAACTGGAAGGTTTACGTACGCACCCTTCCGTTGCCGCGGCGATTGGTCGCGGGAAATTGAATTTGCACGCATGGGTCTACGAGTTTGAAACGGGCGAGGTGTTCTCTTTCGATCCCGATAAAGGGCAATATTTGCCGATTCAGCAAAGAGCCGATTTCGCAGTTGAAACTGCGCACATGTTACCTCCAATATAACGTTATGCCCGACCAGGTTATTTTCTTGAGGATGTCTATCAACAACTTGTGGAACAGATATTGCTACGGTGAGTTCCCTGAACCATTTAGGAGTTGATGTCTTATGGTTGATGCAGTTCTCAATAACCCGCCGTGTTCATTCCCCATTATGCGAAAACTTTCTGTTTCCATGGATGACGAATTCCACATTCTGATTGTCGATGATGAACCCAATATCCGTTCTGGTTTACAGAAAGGTTTGGCCAATGATGCCAACTTCATCGCAACAGCTGGCAATGTCAGTGAAGCACTCGAAAAGTTTGACTCCGGGCACTATCAAATCGTGATTGCTGATGTTCGATTACCGGGTGATCAAAATGGATTGGATCTGGTTTCCCTCGTACAGGAACGCAATCCTGATTCGACAGTGATCGTCATTACCGCACACGGCACCGTCGAGACCGCTGTCGATGCGATGCGACGTGGGGCTTTCGATTTTATTACCAAGCCCGTCGATTTGAATCTGATTCGACAGCAGGTCAGAAAAGCGAAAACACACCATCGACTTCGCTCAGAAAATAAAGTTCTGAAAGATCGACTGGCCGATGCCGGTGCGGTTTCAGGAATCATCGGCAATTGTGCGGCTATGCAGGATGTGTTTGAGCAAATTCGCCAGGTCGCCAGTACCGATGCAACCGTTTTCATTCAGGGAGAAAGCGGAACTGGTAAAGAATTGATTGCTCGTGCCTT
>DOCI01000355.1:116492-116986 GCA_003503535.1 Planctomycetaceae bacterium | reverse complement strand
AAAGTGAATTGTTCGGGCATGAAAAGGGCTCATTCACGGGCGCCTCCCGTCAGAAACCAGGCTGCTTCGAGCAGTCTCGACGAGGAACATTGTTTCTGGATGAAGTAACTGAAATCCCTGCCAAAAGTCAGGTCGACCTGTTACGTGTTCTCGAGACGAACCGTTACACACGCGTGGGTGGAGAAGAATTGTTGACTTCCGATTCTCGTATCGTTTCAGCTACCAATAAAGATATCGAACAATTGATTGAAGATGGCTCCTTTCGAGACGATTTGTATTATCGATTGAACATCATTCCGATTCGAGTTCCAGCACTACGCGAGCGGCGTGAAGATATTCCGCTACTGGCGGACCATTTTCTTAATCATTTTTGCCAAAGACATAATCGATCAATCAAACAACTGTCCTCGAAAGCGATGCACGTGTTGACCGCCGCCAATTGGCCAGGCAATGTACGGCAACTTCGCAATGTCATGGAACGCCTTGTTGTAACA
>DOCI01000355.1:110815-116364 GCA_003503535.1 Planctomycetaceae bacterium | reverse complement strand
GAGCCAGACCGATGGAACGACAACAGCCACTGTTCGTACGTTGGCTGAAGTCACCGAATATGCAGAGAAGGATGCCATCCAGGCCGCATTAGCCGCATCCGATTTCCACCGCGAACAAACCGCCAAAGCACTCGGTGTCAGCGTTAGAACTCTGCACTATAAAATGAGCCGTTACGGATTGCATTAATAATGTGCGAGACTAATTAATTACATGGTTGTGCATGGAAAGACTGGGCAGTAGGCTCAATCTGGTTACTCAGGAATATAATTGAGTGTGTAGTAGGCTTCTTTGTGCAACAGTGGCAGATGATCCTCAGATCGAACGCCATCCAGATGGAGTTCGTGAACATGGCCACGTTGGAGTTTATCGACTTTGAGAGTGACGCTTTTGCCATCACCTGAAACGGTCGCAGAAGTGATTTTGGGCTCTGTGTGATCCACTTCCGGACTGCCGTAGGATGCCTGATAGATAAAGGTGTATGTGGTCATGCTGTAAGATTCCAGGGTCCCTGCGGATTCAGGATCGACCGGTTCTGTGAATGTGAGTTCAAATCCATCGGGCAGAGCATGCATCTCATGAACTTCGAAGGGGATTTTTCCAGACCAGTTCAGTCGTTCGATCGCGAACGGCTTTGTGCCGCGGGAGCCCCAGCCGCGATTTGTTCCGCCAACAAACATCGCCCCCTGCTCTGTCATTTCCAGAGGCAAAGTTCCCGAGCCAAATCCTTCTCGGAATGGGAAACATGCTCCCTGAAAATGGCCTTTGACTTTCTCCAGATAGCAACGCATCACTGTACTGTTGGTTTGATCGCCGACAAACATCTGTTTTGCAAATGGACCGAATTTTCCATTGGAGGTATCGCAAGTCACACCACTGGCTGATTGGCCCATTTTCTTGTAAGGGAACAAAATGCAGGGAGGCTCATATTCAGGAATTTTGTCCGCCTCAACAACAATTCGACTACCCGATTCCGGCTCCTGCGGCTTCGGTCCAATTGCTCCGTTGGTCATGTCGTACCAGGTGTTCCCGCCGGGATGTCCCATGAATTTGCCGGGGATCAGGTTTTTTAACGAACAGGTCCCATTCCAGGGACCTTGATTATCGGTATAAAACATATTTCCGTCGGCATCAGCTGCGATGCCACCTGGGGAACGAATTCCACTGCAGGTCGGGATCAATTCGCCCTCAGGAGTAATCCGCACGCACCAGCCACGATAGGGAACCTGACTGCTGAAGGATCCCGTCAAACAGAGAACCACCCACAGGTTTCCATCCTTATCGAACTTTGAACCGAATGCATATTCGTGGTAGTCTCCATTGATTTCCCAGCCATCATTCACTGTTTGAAACAAATCACCCCGGCCATCATTGTCGAGGTCTTGAATTCGAGTTAATTCCCCACGCTGCGTGGCGTATAAACTACCATCTTTCTCTGCGAGGCCTAAGACTTCGTGTAATCCGTGAGCAAAGCGTTTGAATTGACTGGCTTTGACCTCGTTTGCAAATGGCTGGTCAATCATCCAGATTTCGCCGCGTCTTGAAGAGACGGCTAACTTACCACTCGGCATCAGCTGAAATGCCCCAGCTTCGAGAACGACACCCTCAGGAACTTCAAAAGTAGTCAGCGGATAATAGTCTTCTTCAGCAGGTAGTTTATTTTCATCAGCTATCAAGCTGCTGGAGAGCACAGAAAGCATCAGGAGTGAGAAGATGAATTTGGAAATCATATTTTAACTCATATCAATAGAGAATAACGTACTTATTAACCGGAGTGGAAAACGAAGTTATCAGCTTTACCAGATAATTTCCTGAATAATTTTCAGTGGACCTGCCTGTTCCGGCAAGGCGTACAACAATTCGGATTGATTGCTGCTTTTTCTGATTGTTGGCTCAACGCCGTCGATGACAATTCGGACCTGGTAACTACTATCAGGGCCATACCAGATACGATATGTATTTTCACGGACGAGTTCAATTTTCTGTCCTACCGCCCCTCGGAAATACAAATTCTTCGTAGCGGAACTGGTGTTCGTGGTTATGGTCAATTCCCGAAGGAAATCAGATTCGCGATCGGTATTCTCGACGGCTCGTAGTGCATCAACAACCTGCATGTTGTCGAATTGGTATAGAAAATGTGGACGTCGATATTCATCCAGTTGATACCCAAGGAACCGATAGCCTCTTTGTTTGGCAGGTTCCTGTGGCCAGGGAGCATCCGGTGATGACAGAACAGCCAGTGGGCTTGTTTCTTCGAGTTTAATGATATGATCGCCGAGCGGTCTTTGATTTCCCTGACCACGCCCCCGCCAATGTTTTCCAGCATCGATAAACGCCCCATGCCAGATTAATCTCAATGCCATATGATTCGCATCATAAGCCAGATTTGCCTTTTCTGGATAGCCGACACCAATACCACGAGGACTGACATCTTCCAGAAAATTACGATAGATAATCGGCTCTTTTTCAGCGACCAATTCAATCGGATCAGGCAGCAACCCATACGGGACGGAAGCCTTGCTGCCATCGGCCAGATAGAGCCACATTGCAGAGATCTGCTTGTGAGGGTCGCCTTCATAGATATTGCGATCTGCGCTGACACCATTCGGAAAGACATTCGGCATACGGGTACCAGGACGGTACTTCACAGGATCCTGCAAATATCGATAGAACCAGTCTTCCCGCAGTCGTTTATTCATTGTGAGCAGGTCAATGGCCTGAATCCCTGTTGCTTGGATCGGTCCAAACGTATGACATTTAATGCAGGAGAGCGACTTACCGCCGACCAATTCTCGCCCAGTCGCTTTTGCTCGATGTATGGATTCAGGGATTTCCGGAATTGTTGCCTCGGTTTTCTGATCGACCGAAATCAACGGTTCGGTTAACTTCGCCACTTCGCCACCAAACTTTGGCATCCTCGTTTTCATGTAAGGACGATCTTTCGCTCCATTATTCAAGACATGCTTCAACCAGTTTTCCGTCAATTTATCGGCAATTCCATCAAGTGGTGGAGGAATGCGTCCCTCGTCACCCATTTCCGGGATGGTTGTCAGGAAAAGTGGATTTCGGGATTGCTCCGGTCCACCGACACCACCACGACTGTGACAGGCATAACAGTTGAAAGCGACCATCGACTGATGAATCTTCTGCACATTATCAGTCGGCTTTGGATCTGGCTTCGTTTTGATGGCAGTTGTAAGAGCCAGTTTTTGAGGATCGCTCAGGTTGTAATAAGGGGTTTTTGCAATTGGCGATGCAGCCAGGCAACCAGAGTCTGTTTTGACAGAGTCCATAGCTGCCAGCGTTGGAGCCTTGAGTTCGGAATCTATTTTTTTGTTATCGATTTTCATTTCATGACAGCTTGCACATCCGATACTGGCAAACAGTTTGCGACCTTGTTCCACCTGGGTGGAGTCAAAAACAAAACGATTGTCAGTTTTTGAGTCCACTTCAGTTGGCTGTGGCTCCACAGGTTTATCCGAAAGAAAAATCAGTGGTGAAATATCACGACGAGGCAAGCCTGGCCCTTCAATTTCGAGGCCGAGGGATTCTTCCCCAGCATACTCATAATAATCCACAACAATTCTGTGCAGTCCGGCAGATAATTTGACGGTTTCTGATCGCACGCTGTGAGGATGAATTCCGTCGACATCGACGATTGTGGCACCATCAATCAATAACCGACTCCCGTCATCGGAACCGAGATGAAAGCGATAATCTCCGTCGCGTTCTAATTTAAGAAACCCACTGAAGTGCACCGCAAATCGATCATTCTGACCCGCAACGGATACATCCAGGCTGGAGGTTTTTCCTGATTTGGCTGGTTTTTGATTTTCAGGGAAATCAGACAGAGATTGAATTGCAACATGAAAAACGTCGTAGTTCCAACGAGGATCATCGAGTGACTCATCTCGATTTCTCAGGAGATAATTTGCCAAATCAACAGGTTCATCCTTTTCCAGGTTGAAATTAGGCATCCTCCCTGAAGGGCGAATTGCATGAGGGTTTTTAAGGAAGTCGGCTAATGACGTGATACTGTATTTGTCTTCAAGCTGAATGAGTGGAATCGTTGTTCCTGAAGGAGTTACCGATTCTCCCTCTTGCGGAGCATGGCAGGCGATACAACCGACTTCATGGAAGAGATTACGCCCCCGTTTCATAGACGCTCGATCAATCGGACTATGCCCGATGGTCCCGGTCGACGCCAGAAAATTTGCAATTGATTCTACGGCTGCTTTTTGCTCTTCATTCGAGAGACTGGCAAACAGATTCGGCATTGTTGTGCCTGGTTTCACCGCGTGAGGATCGGAGATGAACTTCAGCAAATAATTGGGATCAATCCGCTTACCGACATCTGTTAGATGTGGTGCCTGTTTCGTCAAAATCTGTTGCTTTCGCTGAGCATCGGCTTGATGGCAGGCTATGCAATTCAGTTCCCCCATCAATAAGTTCCCTCCACCTTCCAAGTCGGCATTGGGGCCGGTATGAAAACGCTCAAAACCTGGAACGATGGGACGTGAAGTTAAGGAGGTAAAATCGCGAGGCTGGACCCAGATATTTCGATAGCGAACTGGATTTCCATGATTCTGCAAATGGAGAGGACCGGGAGAAGAATCTTCTTTGATTTGAGCCCCGGGAGTCGGCTTCGGTAATTCGACATCATTTTGAACGATCACGCCATTAAGGCGAACGGTAATGCGGGCGTTCTCTGTTTTCTGACCAGCATCATCGAAGCGAGCCGAGCGGATATCGATATCATAGGTCTGCCAGGACATTGGTGGAAAACACATATTGAGGTCGGGATCCTTCGTCGTGTAAATTCCGCCGCATTCATTGTGTTTTCCTTCTAAACCAAAGGAATCGAGCATCTGGCATTCGTACCGTCCCTGGACATAAATGCCACTGTTGGCTCTCCCCTGCCCGCGAGCATTTGGCATAAATGGCAGTCGGAATTCGATGTGAATACTACAGTCTCCAAATTTATCGACACTGGTGAGCCCTTCCATCAGCAGGCCATCGTCGGTGAGTCTGGCTCCCGGTTTCCAATGTTTCCCAACGGATTCCTGAGTACCATCGAACATCACAACAGCAGATGCGGGAGGCTTGGCCCCCATTGTCGGACTTTTCCGATTCACTTTGTCATGATCTTCAACTAAATCGAGTGCGGTGTCGCTGTCGACTTCAATGACGCGTTTGGTTTTCAGGTCCCAACCGGCTCCGGGTAATCCTCCACCAAAAATGACACACTGGAATTCCCCTTGCCCCAATGCAACCAACTGAATCCCCTGGCCTTCTTTTGAGTATTCTCCCTGAATTTCAAAGTCGGGATCCTGAGCGGCTTCTTCAGGCGATGCAAAAACTGACTTGGGGGGATCATCTGCCGAGAAAGCGGACTGGGCATTCCCTAAGAAATAACAAATCACGAAGCAGAACAGGGAGAGGGAGCTGATTTGAACCGTTCGCAACATAGTGAGATCTCTTCGGCAGGGTGTAATAAGTAGAGTTTGATGCAAATGAACCGTATCATTCTCAGTCAAAGCATACAACCGAA
>DOCI01000355.1:106399-110732 GCA_003503535.1 Planctomycetaceae bacterium | reverse complement strand
ATGGAACAACAATCGAGCAGGCATGGTTTGTATTATTCGGTGACTATGCCATTATCCAGTTTTAATAGTCGCCCATTTCTAAATGGTGAAAACTTAATGAGTAAAATGAGAGAGAACAAAATGACAAGGTGGATTGCGGTAGCGCTCGTATTATTCTGTATTGAGACAGCAGGTGATCTTCCTGTTTTTTCTGAGGAGAAAGAGAAGCCGTCAGGATTTAAAGTTGAGAGCGACATTTTGTATCGTGATCAATCGACCGACGCAGAATTGACAGACTATATGAAAGAACGCTGTCGACTGGACGTCGAATATCCATTGGATAAGAATGGATTTGCTACGATTGTCTGGTTTCATGGTGGAGGCTTGAAAGGGGGAGAACGTTCGTTTCCAGAACGATTGAGAAAACACGGGCTGGCAATAGTCGCTGTGAACTACCGACTGTTTCCCAAAGTAAAAAATCCTGCATATATCGATGACGCAGCTGCCGCTGTGGCCTGGACCTTTCATAACATTGAAAAGTATGGTGGAGATTCCACAAAGATCTTTGTGTCGGGGCATTCAGCCGGCGGTTATTTAACGAGTATGATTGGTCTGGATCAATCTTACTTGAAAAAATACGGTATCGATGCCAATGACATTGCAGCGCTTATTCCTTTAAGTGGTCAGACAATTACTCATACGACAATCCGTGAGGAACGTGGCCTGCCTCGAACAAAGCCAATCAGCGATGAGTTCGCTCCATTATTCCACAACCGTAAAGATTGCCCACCACTGATACTGATCACAGGGGATCGTGAATTAGAACTCTGGGGACGGTATGAAGAAAATGCCATGTTAGCTCGGCTGATGAAAGAAGCCGGACATAAACAAACTAAACTTTATGAACTGGATGGTTTTAATCACGGCACTATGGTCAACCCGGGTTGTGATTTGATGCTTGTGGAAATAAAAAAGATTCTCGAACGATAAATCAATAAGTCCGGATTGATAAAATGCAACCACGAATCAGTATGATTACTCTCGGTGTTCGTGATTTGTCACGTTCGATTGAATTTTATGAGACGGGATTGAAATTTCCGCGAATGGAATCCCCTCCCGAAGTCGCTTTCTTCACATTGAATGGAACATGGCTCAGTTTATATGGACGAGATGCGTTGGCTGATGATGCCACCGTTTCTGCTGAGGGAGTGGGGTTTCGCAGCTTTACTCTATCACATAATGTTGCTTCGGACGAAGAAGTCGATCGCGTTATCGAAGAAGCGATCTCAGCAGGGGGCGTGTTAGTTAAGCCTGGCCAGAAAGTCTTCTGGGGTGGATACGCGGGGTACTTTCAGGATCCCGATGGTTTCCTCTGGGAGGTGGCACATAATCCTTTTCTCTGGATTGGGCCTGAGGATGATCGCGAGGGAGCTGCAGAAGTTTAGGGCAGCCAGTTTCGAAAATCGCTCAAATTACAAAAGGCTGGAGTCCCCCTGAACTGATCAGAGACTCCAGCCTTATGAATCACTATTCACAGGGGATTAACTTTGAAAACGATGTGAATGAATTCCGGAATATTTGGATTCCATTTCATCATCTTCCGATGACCCCATCAAGCCGGGAGCCGTCGTGTTTGCCAGCTCGAGAAGATCATTTAATCGATCTACCATTTTATCAATAAGCAGGTCCCACTCATAACGGCTATCGCTGGCGGCATGCTCGGCTTTTTGTTTAACCACATCGATTTGCTGTTCCAGCAAATGGATTCGGCATGCCAGATTATCGGTTTTTGTAGTTTTCATTACTCAACCTCATTCGCTTCCTCAACGCTCGTGAAATTGCTGTGATGTTTCTAATTTTCTATCAACATCACAGCAATGTACTTTCTACTTCTTAGCGATAATGTAAACCGCATGAATGACACCAGGGAAGTATCCCAGCAGTGTCAGCACAATGTTCAGCCAGAAATGCATCCCCAGCCCAACTTCAAAGAAGACACCTACTGGTGGTAACAGAATAGAAAATAATAACTTAACGAAATCCCCCAGAACGGAATCTGGTTTTGAAGTTGTACTCATGGTTTGCTCCTCACTAAAAACTTATTATCCAAGATTGCCAAGACAGCGTAATGCAGTTTGAACTGCACCTATACGGCTGTTCGACGACCCAAAATCAGTGAAATCACAAACATAACCAGGAAGACGACAAACAGAATTTTTGCGATACCAGCTGCAGTACCTGCAACTCCACCAAAACCCAGAACAGCCGCAATCAATGCAATTACCAAAAATGTCAATGCCCAGCTTAACATTGCTCTCTCCTTCATCGAATAGTTCATTTTTTAATGATGCCAGAACAACTCTTGCATCTGCAGGAGGAGTAAAGCAGAAGGCATGCCAAACAGTCAAAACTGCATTAAAACGCAATTTATTATGGGATTATTCGAGAAATACGGCACATTCTGGTCGATGATCAACCATAGGAGACATCTGAGTGATCGTATAGGACCCATCGCTTCCAGTGAATAGAGCCGAATGGAGAGTCAGCCCGAGCGGGTTTTCAGGCGAGACGAATCAGTAATTGCGTGAGATCTCTTTCGAGACGCATTACATTTTGATGGACTGAATCTTTCCACGAACATCCTGAAGTTCGTCCTTCAATTTATTCAATTCATTTTCGTAGCGTGTGAGCAGCGAGTCGAGAAGTTGGCTTCCCTGGTCTTTTATTTTTTGCTCAATAACCAGGATCGTTTCACAGGGAGGAAGCGAAGTGCCGAAGCTGTAAACGAGCCCCTTAAGTCGATGGGCATGATGTCCTGCGGTCTCCCAGTTTTCGGCAGCAACTTCAGTCTGGAGTTCCTCAAATAATTGCGGGAAATCATCACAGTACATGGAAATCATTTCACAGAATAAAACCGCATCGTTTCCCATTCTTTGCAGAGCCCCATGAAATTTTTCCGGGATTGCAAATTCATCACGGGGTTTATCCGTCTTCGTCGGGATTCTCGTCGATTTTCGACCGGATCGCCTTGCCAGTTTTTCAATCATATCCAGTAAGGCTTCGGCATCGACTGGCTTAGAAAGATAATCAGAAGCTCCCGCGTCGATGCAACGTTCCCGATCGCCTTTCATCGTGTGCGCAGTTAAAGCAATGATCGGGATGAGTGGCTCGTCAGGATCTTCAATATTTCGAATCGCTTTAGTGGCCTGTAACCCATCCATTGTTGGCATCTGCATGTCCATCAGGATAAGATCGAAATCGTTCTCATAATAGAGGTCGAGTGCTTCCCGTCCGTTATTAGCCAAGATAACATTATGCCCTCGTTTCCTGAGAATTTGTTCTACGACTTTCTGATTGACAGGAGTATCTTCAGCAACCAGGATCGTGAGCGGCTCATATTTTGTCGGACGGATGCGCTTCTCAAAAGTTTTTGGTCGTACTCGGCCACTCAGCAGGCTGACCAGAGTGTCCATCAATGTCGATTGACTGATCGGCTTCTCAATAAAGGCATCGACGGGAGCCGATTCACAGCGGGTCTCAAACATCATTCGATCTGCTGAAGAGAGCATCATTAATGAAGCCTCTGGAAGGATGCCATCTTTTTTCATGTTTTCCAGAAATTCAAATCCATCCATTTGAGGCATCAAGCCGTCGACAAGTAGAACCCGATAGGATTCTTCAGAGTCTTCACGAGGGGAATCCTTCAGTTTTTGCATCGCTTCTGCTGCCGTCGTTGCTGTTTCGGGGCACATACTCCAGTTTTCGAGTGTTGATTTGAGTGTGCGAAGACTGGTTTCGTTATCATCGACGATGAGTACCCGGGCTCCATGAAAGTCATCAATTGTAATGGAACGTGTGGGCGTAGAGACGGTTTGAACCCCGGATTCCAGAGGGATGATAATATCGAAGCGACTTCCTTCTCCCGGTTCACTGGTGACCTCAATTCTCCCATCCATCCGGGAAATGATTTCCTGACAAATCGCAAGTCCCAATCCCGTACCGACATAGTTGCGAGTTGTTGAGGCATCGACTTGGGTAAACGGCGAGAAAATACGAGTTTGATCCTCCTTAGAGATCCCAATACCCGTATCCAAAACGCTAATATTTACCGAGTTGATTTGATCGTTCTCTGTCTCATCGTCAGTCAGGGAGACATCGACAAAGACTTCACCCTGTTCGGTAAACTTAATGGCATTAGAGACCACATTGACAATGATTTGTCGGATCCGGTTTTTGTCACCGTTGACATAGCGGGGCACCTGCGGAGAGATATGGGAAATTAGCTCCAGTCCTTTTTGATGTGCACGAAGGGAAAGTGTCTTGAGCGTCTGCTCGACAAGGTTCGGCAATTCAA
>DOCI01000355.1:77623-106313 GCA_003503535.1 Planctomycetaceae bacterium | reverse complement strand
ATCCATACGAGAAAAATCGAGGACATCATTAATCAGAAATGTGAGTGTTTGTGCCGCGTCACGCGCGGTTTGAATGTAGTCTCTCATCACATCGGAAATGTCCTCATCGAGTGCGAGATCTGTCATTCCAATTATGGCATTGAGTGGCGTGCGAAGCTCATGGCTGATATTTGCCAGAAATTCTGTCTTTGTACGATTCGCGGTTTCGGCCAGATTCAGGGCGGTTTGCAATTCATCCTGAAACTGCGCATTTTCACTGCGATCGAGAACAAAAGCAATAAATTTATCTCCCGTGCCAGTCGAGGCGGCTCCGATCAAAACGTTGCGAATTAAACCCGTTTTGGAAATAAGCTGCAATTCAAAAGGAGGGATTCTTCGATGCTTTTTGAGTTCTTCGATCGCATGCAGATCTCGATCACGAAAGTCTTTCGGAGTGAGGGAGATCCAGTTCAACTGGTTATTTTGTAAATCGTCTCGCGTATATTCGAGCAAGTCGAGAAATGCATCGTTCGCCTCGTAGAATTTGCCCTCAAAGCTGCAGAGCATCATGCCGATGACATTGGAATCAATCAAATCGCGATAAGTCGTTTCAAGGGCATTGAGTTCCTCCTGGGTGGTAAGAACCTGTTCGTAGTAATCCCGGGAAAACTTTTCTGCCAAAATCGCCTTGGCCTCATTGGTGACAGCCGTTTTACGGGTTTGCTGCAAAACGCCAATCAGGCTGCAAATGATCCCCCCTTCAAATATAAACACACCCGTTTTGATTAACGGTGTGATGTAATTCGGATCTGTGGCAGGAACAAGTGGTACAAATCGAAAGAAGGAATACAGAGACGTCACCGCCAGAGTCGTCACGCCCGCACGCAATCCGCCGATGCGAGCCGCTACGATGATAGAAGCGGGAAAAAGTAGAAATGGTGTTTCGTCTTGATCGAATGCGAAGCCTAACAATTCTCTGAGCAGAACGGCAATCAGTGCTGAAGCAATCCCTACTACTATTCCCTTCCAGAGTGGATTTACAGGTAGCAGTTCAATTGTCTCAAGGCGATCATTCATAAAGAAACCGTGGTTTCGATAACGACCTCGTCAACAAGAAATGAGAGATGTTGAAAACGAGAACAAAGTATACGGATGGAATTATATTCTGAGTTGGATAATATGCAGGTCCCAAAGTGTGAACGCTAAACGATCAATTCGCTTGATAATCGATCAATTGGAAAGTCAAAATAATGAAAACGAACTTTTTTAAGTTCAAATATGTGTTTTTGAACACACGAAATGAAATTGACTGTCCATAAAATATCAGTCGCAAATTCTGTACCTGTTGATTCGGCAACGACTTTGAATTCGGCAGAGTAAAATGTATTACTCTTCAGAGGTCGTGTTCTGGTCAACGTGAACATTTTTATCAAACTTGATGCCGAATGCCTGTATGCGGTCGCGGATTTTTCCTCGTGTAATTCCCAGAATTTCTGAGGCACGCGTCTGGTTTCCTTCTGTATGTTGAAGGACCTGTGTGAGGAGCACTTTTTCCATGACTTCCAGTGTTTCTGCATATAAATCGGTACTGCATTCATCGAGCCTATTCTTAATAAACCGCTCGATATTGACATGATCATCTGATTCCTCTTGTGATGCATTCGGCGAATTGAGCAGAGCGGGATCATCGACAAGCAGTTCATCTGGAATTGAATCGGGAACAATGACTGTTCCAGTTGTATTCAATAACGATTGTCGGATTACACTCTGCAATTCACGCACATTGCCAGGCCAGGTATGCTTGCGATAAATTGCAAGTGCATCTGGCGAGATCCCGACAACCTCATGTTTTCCCAATTCGATTCGAACTTTGGAAAAGAAGTATTCGATCAACTTGACGAGATCTTCTCCCCGTTCTCGAAGAGGTGGAAGGTTGATCGTAATTCCATTCAGACGATAGTACAAATCACCTCGGTATTCACCATCTTCGACCATCTGTTCGAGGTCGCGATTGGTCGCGGTGACAATGCGAACATTAGTCGAAATGGTTTCGTTGCCCCCGACACGTTCGAAATGCTGCTCCTGCAACAGACGCAGGACTTTACCCTGCACAAGCGGAGTCATGTCTCCAATTTCATCGAGAAATAGTGTGCCTCCATTGCATTGTTCAAATTTGCCGATTCGTCTTTTGTCTGCACCAGTGAATGCACCTTTTTCGTGACCGAACAATTCACTTTCCAATAACTGGTCTGGGATTGCGGCACAGTTGACCGCCATAAAGGGTTCGTTGGACCGATTGCTGTACTGGTAAATCGCTCTGGCAACAAGTTCTTTTCCGCTACCGCTTTCGCCACGAATTAATACCGTTACATCCTGAGTGGCAACTCGACCGACCTGCTTAAAGACTTCCATCATTTGCGAACTGCTGCCGACGAATAAATCGCCCTGCATTTCAACAGACTCTAAGGCTTCAACGGCAACCGGCACATTCATCAAACGTTTGGATTTTATGGCAGACTGCACAAGTACGTTGAGTTTGGGAAGGTCGAGGGGCTTTGTCACATAATCAAAGGCTCCAAGTTGCATTGCCTTGATCGCCGTGGCACTGTCGGTGCCAGCCGTTATGAAGATAACTGGTGTTTTACGGTCAATTTCACGAATTCGCTGAAAAACATCCAAACCAGATACATGGGGCAGCATGATGTCTAACAGGACAACATCAGGATTTTTATCCAGTACGACTGCCAATCCGCTTTGACTTTCTTCGGCTTCAATAACTTCACAGTCGAGTTGTTGGAGAGAACGTGTGATCATGTGTCGAATTGCGCGATCATCATCAATCACCAGAACTAAAGGATTTGCAGAGTTTTGAGTATCCATCGCGTGTTTTCTAATCATTTTCCAGTATTGTAATCAATCCGCCTGGCAAAGGTGCAGGCAGGGATTGAGGATGAGTTTTAAAATGAATTCTAGCAATCTACCCGAGAATTCTCATCATAAATTGCAGGCTATTAGTTTGAGCCAGTCCACAGCTGCGTTTTTCGGATTGGTTGATGTGCCCAACTTCATTTTCATTTGTCAGCGACGATTTTAAAGAATTCTCGAAGTGTTTATTCCACATGATTTGCGACTGTGATGAGCCTAAAATGGCCAGTAGATCATTAGCAGAGCAAAAGAAGTCAGCGTGAGCAGAAAGCCAACAAGTACGAACAGGCCATCGCGCGATGTCAAACCTAAAGAGAACAGGACGATCGCACCACTGGGAATAGCGACTGCCCATGGGAGCAATGCCAAAGGGTAGAACAATAATGCCAGTAGAATACAGATTCCTGCAACAATACTGTCAAACGGACGTTGCGTCAGGAATGTCAATCGCTTGTATAAGGCACTGTCAACCCACTTGGCCCAGGGACGCATCACATCCGATGTCTTGTCCATTTTTTCTCGTGAGAACTGAATGTTCTCAATAAATTTAGGCAACCAGGGATGCCGCATTCCGAAAAGTAACTGTGCAGCAAACATAATAATAATGGTGCCGGTGACGATAGACATCCCGGGTATCGCTCCAATCGGAGACAGAGCAATGAATGCAGGCAATAGAAGAATCGGACCATAACTACGCGAGTCGATCGTATCGAGCAATTCACCTACAGTAATATGATCACCCGAGGTTCCCTCTTCAACGTCATCTAGCAAATCCGTCAGTGTATTGAGACTTGACATGCTGGCCCTTTCAAAAAATGAGATATGAACGCAAAACCAAGCGAATACTATGCCGACTTGCGATATCTCTCTTTTTTATGTGATTTTCTGGTTGCAAATCGACCATGCTGGTACTTTTTAACTCAAAAGTCGCTTCTTGATCAAATTCCCAAATTCGTGTGATAAATTTAATAACCCCCTTAAATACAAGGTTCATACGGGTGATACACCGTCTGTCGTCAAATACGATTGGTATGTACTTTGCTGCTTTGAGCATTCAGATTGATTGACTTAACTCAAAGGGGGACAACGATGAAATATTTACTGGTTATGCTGCTGGGCTTGTTTACAACTGCGGCATTTGTTGGTTGTGAAGAATCTGTAGAACAGAACGTTGATACCGCAGAAAAAGCAGTGGAAGACGGGATGGACAAAGCTGTTGAAGTGTCTGAGGATGTTGCCGAAGAAACTGGAAAAATGGTTGAAACTGCTGGCGATGAGATTGAAAAAGCAACGGATCAGCTAACTGACGATCCTAAGGATCCAGAAGATACTGCGACTCCTGAGCCAAAACCATCCAATTAATCAGATTACGCGATTCTATAACATCAGCGCACAATGAACGAATCGCTTTATAATAATGATCTTGTGGTCACAACGATTTTGTGACTGGCCACATTCAGATTTTAAAGGAAAGGGAATGCAAATGACTACGGAAACAAAGTTGAATCTTAATCAGCAAACCATCGAAAAGTTGCAGGATTTGATTCGGATCAATATCGATAGTGCTAAAGGATTTCGAGAAGCAGCTGAACAGCTCGATGAAAATATCCTTGGTGAAAAGCTGATTCAGCTCGCCAATGAGCGTGATCGTCAGGCTCGTGAACTGCAGGAGTATGTCAGTGTAAACAATGAGGATCCAGTTGATGAAGGATCCTATGCGGCTGCGGTCCATCGCAGTTGGGTGAAAGCTCGCTCTTTGTTTACTGGTAACGATACCTATGCCATCATGGCTGAAGCCGAACGTGGTGAAGATCATATCAAGGCTGCCTACGAAGACGCACTCAAAGAGGAACCCGGCACCGCGATGAACGATATCCTGCTTCGCCAGTACGAAGAAGTGAAATCGATACACGACAATGTCCGAGATATCCGCGATTCCTTGAAAAGTTAATCCCTGAATGTTCGATTACTTCAGTTTGATAAACCGTTTCACAATAAACTGTGAAACGGTTTTTTTGTTGTCGATTCTTAATAAACACTTCTGGTGTTTATAATGCTTCCATTCGAGCAAACTTAAACCCGTTCCAGTCCCCATTTTTGTTGAAGACCAGGATTATTGCTGATAAGGCATTCGAAATGATGAATCTGCTGATAAAACTTGGATTACTTGTGATGACCTGGATACTGGGACTGGTCGCATCTCTGGACACACTACTGCACAATCAGATTGCGCCCTCGAGAGAAATTTATCGGCAGGTTTCAGTCCCCTATCGCGAAGTCATTCAGAAATTTGAAACGGAACAGTCCAGTCAAGTGGAGTTTCGACAAGCGGTTAATCTGACTGCGAGAGAACAATTGCTCCTGGAATTGATCAATCGCGCACGTCACAATCCGACTGCTGAAGCAAAGCGTTATGGCATCGATTTGAATGCGGATTTGGAAGAGAACGCCATTTCGAAATCTCCAAAACAGCCACTTGCTCCCAATCAGTTGCTGACAAATGCTTCTCGCGCACATTCTGAGGACATGCTGGCGAATGATTATTTCGCCCATGAAAGTCCAGAAGGAACTCATCCCGGAGATCGGGCGAGTGCAGCCGGGTATGAATGGAATCATGTGGGAGAGAATATTTCCTGGGGAGGTTC
Organism: Planctomycetaceae bacterium; assembly: GCA_003503535.1. Lineage (GTDB taxonomy): Bacteria > Planctomycetota > Planctomycetia > Planctomycetales > Planctomycetaceae > Rubinisphaera. The sequence goes on along the minus strand of DOCI01000355.1, from coordinate 100,764 downwards.
CACGGGTGAAATCAAAGAAGACGAACAAGTCCCGGAACGACACGAGCGACTCTTTCTAAGTGCCGGGCATCGCAAGAATCTTCTCAAAGACGAATTTCGAGAAGTTGGCATTGGTTTTCTGTTTGGTCGATACAAGCACGAGGATAAAGTCACTTACAATGCTTCAATGGTGACTGAGCTCTTCGGAGCAAACTTGCGGACGGGGTATTTTATTACTGGAGTCGTTTATAACGATGCCTCAGATGGTTCTATTGAAGATGACGACTTTTATTCGATTGGTGAAGGTGTCAATGGAGGCGAAGTTGTCGCGGTGAATGTCGAAACTGAAGAAGAATTTCCGGGAGAAATTAACGCAGTTGGAGGTTATGGCATACAGGTTCCCGAAGGAGCTTACCGGATCAGAGTCAACGGAGGTGGACCAGGGGCCGAGACCTATGAATCCGATCAAGTCACTGTGCAATCAGCGAATGTGAAAGTCGACTTCGAAACAACGACAGCGCGATTAATTTCATCCAAATCGGAATGATTGACCATTTCAATAAATATCATATGGAAGATACTACTCTTGAATCAGGAATTCAAAATCACCATCAACTATTGCACCCAATGTCGCTGGTTATTGAGGTCGGCTTGGATGGCTCAGGAATTGTTGACAACTTTTGAGCAGGAGTTGTCCGAGGTCGCTTTGAGACCGGGAACTGGAGGAGTCTTTGATATCACGATCAATGGCAAGTTGCTCTGGTCTAGAGCAGAACAAGGCGGCTTTCCTGATATTAAAGTCCTCAAACAAATCGTCCGGGATGTCATCGCGCCCGATCGGGATTTAGGTCATTCCGAGAAGAAGCCGGATTGAAGTGTCGACAATCAGCAAAACTCACAGCGACACACTCGCTTGCGATTCGTGCATGTTTTCATAATTTTCTTAGCAGCACGACATCATTCCCGGCGACAACAAGTTCGGCCTTCCACGCATTTGCCATCCATTGAAATGTCTCGATCGAGTAAAAACAGACGTGGGTAGGGTCCTGTTTGTAGTGCCAATTGCGAAACGAGTCCAAATCGCGAACGCGTTTTGTCATGATGCCAAGCCAGCCCTGGGGTTTCAGTAACGACCATAAAAGATTCAACTCGCGTTGAGGCTGATGGAAATGCTCGACAACTTCACTGGCTGTAATGAAATCGTATGACTGATTGAGGACTGATTGGTCGGGAGCATAAAAGGGATCGTAAATCTCCATTTCATGGCTGGCTTCTGTAAACATGAGGGAGAGTGTTGGGCCAGGACCGCTGCCGAAATCCAACCCACTGCTAGCTGGCTTTAATCGTTCGTTCAGTGGCGCAAACAGTCGACTCAAAAATTTGCGATACCCAAGATCTTCGGGATGATTTTCATGCAGATCGTAATGACGTTTTTCCGTTTCCGGTGTGGGCAGGTTCTCCCGGTCAACAAAAACCAGAGAGCAGGTGCGACATCGAAAGTATTCTCTCAATCGATCTTGATGAAAATGCTCTGAGAGCGTGTTGCAGAGTGGGCAAGATTGCGTCTTCACTGGGGAGGCTTAATCCTTTTTATGGATATTACAGTGCAGGCATCTTTTCATGCCAACTGCATTCCTGCTCATACATGCGAGCGGCACGCAGCAGGGTTTCTTCACCAAGGACAGGGCCGAGCAATTGAGTGCCGAGAGGCAAACCGTCTTCTGTAAAACCACAGGGAATGGACATGGCAGGAATACCAGCCAGATTTGCTCCAATGGTGAAGATATCGGCCATATACATCTGCAGAGGATCGTCGACTAATTCTCCCCGTTTGAAAGCTGGCCCGGGCGTGACTGGTCCTATCAGCAGGTCGACTTTCTCGAAGGCGTTGAGATAATCCTTTTGAATCAAGCGGCGCACTTTCAAAGCTTTGAGATAGTAGGCATCGTAATAGCCGCTGGAAAGTGCATAGCAACCGAGCATGATGCGACGTTTGACTTCTTCGCCGAACCCTTCGGTACGCGTCTTTTCATACATCTCCTGCAGACTGCCGTAATCCTGAGCGCGATGTCCATATTGAACGCCATCGTAACGGGAAAGATTACTGGAAGCCTCCGAAGGAGCGATGATGTAATAGGTTGCAACGCAATACTTCGAGTGTGGCAATTCAATTGGCACGATCTCGGCACCAAGTTTTCGATAAGTGTCGACCGATTGGGTGACCGATTCTTTTACGGAATCTTCCACTCCTTCACCCAACCATTCTTCGATAAAGCCGAGTCGAAGATTTTCCAGGGGGCGATCGAGCGTTTCGAGATAATTGGGGACAGGTTCGTTGAGTGAGGTCGAGTCAAGTTCATCGTGCCCGGCGATTGTCTGCAGCACGGCTGCTGCTCCGTAAACATCTTGCGAGAAGGGGCCGATTTGATCGAGCGAACTGGCAAAGGCAACCAGGCCGTAGCGGGAGACGCGGCCATAAGTCGGCTTCATTCCCACAACTCCGCAAAAGGCAGCGGGTTGACGGATCGAGCCTCCGGTATCACTTCCCAATGCGACAGGTGCTAAACCCGCAGCGACAGCAGCGGCTGAACCTCCCGAAGATCCACCGGGAACATAATCAAGATTCCAGGGATTATTCGTCTTACCCAGAGCCGAGTTTTCGGTGGACGATCCCATCGCGAATTCATCGAGATTCGTCTTCCCAAGAATGACCGCACCGGCTTCGTTCAATTTTCTGATGACCGTTGCATCGTAAGGCGATCGAAAATTCTCCAGCATCCGCGAAGCACAGGTGGTTCCCGAGCCGATGTTGCAGATATTATCTTTAATGGCAATCGGCATGCCCGACATCGGGGAATCGGTCGCAGATAACTCCCCTGCTCTGTTTTTTACCGCAGTGGAATCTGACTGTAAATACGCCCCGACTTTGGGATTAATTGATTCGATACGATTCAGGTAAGCCTCAGTCACTTCCTGAGGGGAAGTGGACTGATTCTTAATATTATTGACGAGAATGCGCGGATTACTGATCGAAGCGGACACGGGAACGGTTTCTCCCTGGAAATCTATTAATAATTCATTGGATATTCTTGTGAATAGTAGAAGAATAGTCGTTCCCGGGGCGATGTCGAGTCTGTATCGGAAATAGGAATCGTGGATTGCCCCTCAACTACTTGCAAACATCACTTTTCCGGTACATACTGACAGTTCAATCGCACTCTTGATGAACCTTACAGAAAGTAACTCCCGTGATTCGAATTTGTCTGACACTCGTTGTGCTGTATGGTTGTGTATCGTCTGCGCGAGCCGATAAAACAGCCGCTGTCTATGCCACCTTCCTGCCGAATGATGCCAACTCTGTTTCGGTGGTGCATATGGATAGAATTCTGAGTTCACAACTGGCCAACAAAGAGGACTGGACCGACAAACAGAATCAGCTCTTTTCTGAGGGACATATCGGTTTGCCCCCCTGGTTAAAAACATTTGTGCTTGCCTCGCTTGTCCATCCTGCTGTTCCGGAAGAAGTCTGGGCAGCCGCGATCATGGATATTCCCGAGGACATGACGATTCAGCAGGTTGCCAGTAAGACCAATGCCGCAATGATTACACTGGCCGATAAACCAGCCTTCCAGACATCCACAGGAGCCTATGTCGTCGAATTGCCGGATCATAAGCTGGCAGGATATCGCCCCGGTCACCGACAGGATGCAGCTGCCTGGATTCGCAGTCTGGGATCGGGCACGAACTCATTGAGTCCCTATTTGATGAAAGCGGCAGCTTCAGAAGAGCATGTGGTGATGAGTATCGAGTTGATCGATATGTTTGATGTCGATTTTCTGAAAACGCATTTGGAGCAGGATAAGCGTTTCGCTTCTCAACAGGGGTTGATTCCACGACTGCTGCCTCTTCTCTCGAGCTTGCAGGGTGTGACACTGAAAATTTCGATCACCGATCAGATCAATAGTGAGGTGACAATCGATTTCGGTGACGAAGTCGGCCCCTCAGCTGCGATTGTCAAAACCTTATTCATTACGGCTTTGGATGATACCGGCGCGAGTATTGAAGAGTTCAGTAAAGCAACCATTACGCCTGCGGGAAATTCTGTCACATTAACCTGTTCACTTTCGGATCAAAGTCTGCAGCGAATACTTTCATTGATTGTTCCTCCACGTGTTCCCGAGCAAAAACTGTTCGCCAGTTCGGAAACTCCGGAACAGACAGCCGAGGAGTCAGCCGCCAAACAAAAAGAAGATGAGCAGAAGGCAACGCAGCGGTATGTGAGTGCCGTTTCAGGCATGGTTGAGGATTTACAGAGAGCGAGTGCGAATCTCGATAACTACACCAAAACAATCGCCTGGCACGAAACCTATGCCAAAAAGATCGAGCAACTGTCCACGAGAAATGTCCCTAAGGAAGTTGTCGATATGGGACTGGACATCGCAGCCAAATTTCGAACCTTGACACGTTCTTTACGGGGACAACAGGTTCAAATTGGAGCTGAAAATAAATCGGTTGTCTACGATTACAAAGTGAACCCCGGCTATATCAATGCGAATATCTGGGGAGGAGTTGGGTATGGACAGCCAACAGTCAACTGGACCAGCAATTTGCAGGAAGTACGAGAAAAACAGGCCGCTGCGGTGATCGCAGGTCAATCCAGTCGCGATAAAATCTGGGCTGAGATTGATGACAGTCTCACAAAGATGAAAAAGATTGCGATCCAGTAATCATCTCGCGAAATACATCAGTGCCAGGAATACAAACTCCTTGTCGTTTTCGGCAGGGAGTTTTTTAATTCCGACAAAACGCAATGATATCTAATTCCATCACCGTAAATATTATCATTATCCGTGAACCTTCAAACTCAGTATTGCGTTGATGTGATGCTTATCATTCGACATTGTCCTTAGAAACTGACCGCTCATGATTGAACTTGAACATGTCTGGCAACATTACGGAGTCCGTCCGGTCTTAAAGGATGTCTCTGTCACGATCAATCCAGGCGAACTCGTCGCAATTCTTGGCCCGAATGGTATGGGGAAATCGACCTTGATGGGCGTGATCGCCGGGACAATTTCTCCGCTCAAAGGTACTGTCAGGATTGAAGGAAACCGACGACGAGGTTCGGTGGATGAGGAACTCGAAATTCGTAGTCGTGTCATCTATGTACCCGATCATCCCTGGTTACCGATCAAGCGGACAGGTCGTGAATTTGCTCTCAGCGTCGCCCGCTTATACGATGTCGACGATGAGCGACTGATGATGCATCTCGATAAATTGTTGAAGTTATTCGATCTGGATGAACAGGCAAACTGGACCATCGAGAGTTATTCGAACGGTCAAAAACACAAGATCGCATTGATCGCCGCATTGCTTTCCGATGCACCGATTTTACTGCTTGATGAAGCATTTTCTGGTGGTCTGGATCCCGCGGGTATTCATACGCTCAAGAAGATCCTCCGGCATCGTGTTCAGGTGCAGGGAGCAACGGTTGTCATTACAACGCCTGTTGCAGAACTGGTGGAAGAAGTGGCAGATCGAATTCTGATTCTGCATGGAGGAGAAGTCGTCGCTTACGATTCTCTGGTCGGTTTACGAAAACTGGCCAATTGTCACGGCAGTCTGAACGACGTGCTGCAGAACTTGACGCATCCGGAATCGCTGTCCCGTTTGGAAGACTATCTGCGAGAGGAACTTAAACCATGATGCGCTGGTGGCGGGCGGTATTACCTTCAACACAGTATGTTGTGCTATTCCTATTGGCCTTACTCTCTTTAGAAGCCTTTGCGATTTATGATCAATTCATGAATAACTGGCGGAATCCGGTTGTCGAAATTCATTATGCACGCGATGTCTTATTAGTCATTTGTGCTTTCGGTTACGGGATCTATCGCGCATCTGCATTCAATCCGTTTTTAAGGATCGAATATCGAGACTGGTTAATGACAACCCCGTGGCGATATGGCAAACCCTTGCCGCTCGGTCCCTTGCGATTGATTCCCCAGGATGTCCTGATCGTCCTCTTTTTGATGATTTTGGGATTGTATCGACCGCCTGAACTGCAGTTTATCTTACGGATCCCATTCGCATTCCTGTTTGCATACACACTTAGCTCGATCCTTTCTTTTGTGATCGCAAGACACTGGTTTATCATGTATGTCTTGGCATTCGGATTAACCGTGACTCCCCTGCTCTTGTTCCTGCCGTTTGGCTATGCGGAAATGGCGATCATTTTACTGTATGTGGTCGTCTGGTTGGGTTATCGAAAAATACTGATCGATCTTCCAGTTCAGGCGGAGACCTTTACTACCAATTTCAATTACAGCTTTATTATGGATGCGGAAACCGAAGCCCGTTACACCAATAAGCTCGGCACGCCATTCGATCAGCTTCGTCCCGATTTACCTCCCTGGCAATTGCCACGTTGGCATGGCGTGATGTTCAGTCTGTTGATAGGCACTGTTTGCTATATCGCATTGAGTATGCTTGAACTGGGATCCGGAAAACCAGGTTTTATGGAAGATGTCGCGTTCACTAATTTTCCAATGATGTGCATGATGATCTTCGTCGCATTTGGAGTGTATCTGGTCACGATGACGCGCAACCATTTTCCGCCTTTAAGTTTATTGGGACGACTCCGGACAGGCAGACTGCTCATTCCCAGTTACGACCGCGTCTACAGTCCTGCACTGGGGATTATCACTGTGATTTCATTTGTCTCTGGACAATGGTGGAACCGAGCGCCTTATTTTGCAATCACTTCGATAGCTGGTTTGGCCCTCTGCATTATGTGCCTCCTGGTCTTCTCGCCCAATCTAGCCGAGTGGCAATTGTCCAGTTCCTGTCGCATTGGCATGGGAGCTGTGGGGAAGCAATCTGCATTTCAGGCACAGCAACAAAAGAAAAATGACCAGCAACTGGCTTCATCGGGGTAAGCATCCGTATTTAAAGCAGCCCAACGACATATCACAAAATCGAAAAGGAACCGCAGAATATCTTGGTTCCGTAATCGCGACGAGGCAGATTTCGATAAAATTCATCAGTGTAGTTTGATGGATATTCCCATTTCCACTCGTGGATTGATACAATTCCGATAAGCAAAAGACATCCAGTATCTCAGGAGATATTCCATGAAAAAAACAGTGAGTGATTCCCGACGTCAATTTCTGATCAGCTCCACTGCTGCAACTGCAGCCGCTTCGATGGCAACAATGGTGCCTGCCAATGCGCTTGGGTTGGACGCAAATTCTACACCCGGCGAGATGATCAACCTCGGTGTGATCGGAATTGGCCCTCGCTGTACTTATGATTTGACGGCTATGTTGAAATTCAAAGATGTCCGGTGTGTCGCGATTGCCGACGTACAGGAGAGTCGTCGCGACAAAGGCAAAGAACTCGTTGACAGCACCTATGGGAATAGTGAATGCAAACTCTATCGCGATTTTCGTGAGTTGTTGGATCGGCCAGATATTGATGCGGTTCTGGTCGCGACAGGGGATCGCTGGCACGCGGCTGCTTCGATGCTGGCTGCTCAGGCTGGCAAAGAGGTTTACAGCGAAAAGCCTTGCGGCATCACGATTGCAGATTGTCAAAAACTGGCTGATACGATGCATAATGAAAAGCGTGTCTTCCAGGCGGGTACGCAACGTCGCAGTGTGCCTAACTTTCAGCAGGCTGTAGAATTTGCGCACAACGGAAAGCTGGGGAAAATCCACACACTGCACGCTTCGATTTATCAACCAGTTCTCGATAACACCTGGTTGCCAGCTGAACCGTTGCCTCCACAGGAAGTGGTCGACTGGAATCTCTGGCTCGGGCCAGCTGCCTGGCGGCCGTACAATCAGAAGTATGTTCAAGGTCGCTGGCGCGGACAGTGGGATTTCGATTCGGGTGCCCGCCTGCTCGATTGGGGAGCCCATACCGTCGATTTATGTCAATGGGCCAATCAGGCCGATGGCACGATGCCGATTGAATATGAGCCTACGGATAAGAATATTGTCTGCACCTATGAAAATGGTGTCAAACTGATTATCGACTTCCTGCCCGATCCATTCGGCGATCGTTCTCCCGATTACATCACACGTCTGGGAACCTGCCCGGTGCGTTTCATCGGCGATAAAGGCTGGGTCGAAACCGGTGATGAAGGTGAGATTGTCGCCTCCTCAGAAGAACTCCAAAAGCAATTGCCCGATTCCAGCAAACGTGTCCGTGGACTGGATGTCGGTGCTCATGCTCGAAACTTCTTCGACTGCATGCGTTCTCGCAAAATGACAGCCGCCAATCAGGATGTGATGCGTCGATCTCACATCGCCTGCCATGCTGCTGCGATTGCCTGGATCCTCAACCGAAAGTTGAAGCTTGATCCCGTCAAAGAAGAATTTGTAAATGACGAGGCAGCGAACCGCTTACGTTCTCGCCCTTCGCGTGAATGGGCTTAATAGACTCATTGATTTGATTCGAAAAATGCTCATTCGTTTCATGACGAGTGAGCGTTTTTCTTCTGATGCCATCGTTATTCGGTTGCCGCTGAATCAGGTTCTGAAGGTGCATTCTCGTTGTTCGTTTTTTGGGTCGTCGCATCGAAGATAGTTTGCTTAATCACCTTCCCCTGACGGACAAAGGAAATTCCCTGCTGACTGCTTGTGTCAATCATCACGGTTTCAATGATCGGGGCTGAAACAGGTTCATCTGCGTGCCATTCGACAATGAAGTTGGCTCCGCTTCCTCCGGTCGCATCTTTGCGTTCCACCAGAAATTCTGTCGTGGCTAATGGTCTCAGTTTTTGTGGCCGTTCCATGTGGGACTTCACCATTTTGCCGGTTGTGTCGTAATACTTAACGGATGTCACAACGATATCATTTTCCAGATCTGTATTTCTAATGCTCAGTGTGTTGGTCAGCAATTGAGGTTTGCCATCCCCATGGTATACGTGTGAATAAGCGGGGACGTATACAGTTTGCCCTTCGATGGGGTAGTAGAGTTCCATGTTGACCAGGCGGGACTCAAGCAATTCTGATGTTGGCATCGGCGGACGATACTGCATCGTATTTTCGAAAGAATCGAGTCGTGAATCGAGATAGATCGCATAGATCATCAGCGGAACAGTCAGAAGTGCTCCGCAGACAAACAGGATCAATTTAAACCGACGCATAAAGGCATCGGCTTCATCTTCAATTGTTTTAGCCATCATTTTTATCCTGTGAAATCGCAGTGCAGCATGCGATTGAATTTCGATATTTCCTCAATTTAAGCACTAAGAATAATCATAACAATTCGCATTCAAGCACACCAGAATACTTATTCACCTGAGCAAATCATCTGAGTTATGCGAACTCGTCATCTTCAATCGGTGTCTTTCAGATTAAGTGTTTTCTGAATTACTAAACTACAAAATGACCACGTGACTGAAAAATCTCAAAAATTTTTCAGAAAAATAAAAATGTCCATTTTTCTCAATCATTTTCTCTCAATCTCACGTAAAATTAATAGTGATTCGAAGTTCTGGTTTACCTGAAAGGAACGCTATGAAGATCGATTGCGTAATCGACTGTGACTTACCTGGCTTAGTTCGTGAGTCTGCCGAGCAGCGTGCTCAAACACGTCTGGGACGTTTTGAAGAAGTGATTGAGGATGTCAAAATTGCATTCAAAGATCACAACGGTCCCAAAAAAGGCGTCGATACTGAGTGCATTGTTGAAGTGCATCTGCATGATCATCCTGATGTGATCATTCATGAAACTTCCGATAAAGTGGGCAAGGCTTTGTATCAAGGTTTGATTCGCGCGGCTCATGCGGTCGCCCGGACAGTCGATGTCAAACAGAATCGACGAAAGTATCAGGAAGGCCGTCAGGCTAAACTGGAAGTTGCTGAAGTTTAACCGATTTTCTACTACCGATGTCACTCGAGTTGACTGCATGTCAATGAACTCGTAATCAATCCCAGAACCAGTCATTTTACTTTTAAAGTAAGAGGCTGGCTTCTGGGATTTTCTTATTGCTTTACTCGATCGCTTGATGGATTTATCAGTTCCCGCCTATGCTGTGGTGAGTTGCCGTAGAACTGAGTTACTAACCACACCTTCTATCGAGATTTTCATTATGATCAAATTTCTTCCCTGCCTAACACTGCTCATTCATTGGATGATGACCAATTCTGTTTGTGTGAATGCTGAGGAAGTCCAGATTCCTCCAGTTACTCAACCTGGCCAGGAGGCTTATCTGAATAGCGAATTGATTTACCCACTGGAAGGTCGACAGACACCACAGTGTCACGCATCAACAATCGCCGAAACTTCAAACGGTATAGTTGCGGCCTGGTTTGGTGGAGAGCATGAAAAGAACCCTGATGTTGGAATTTGGGTTTCTCGTAACGATGGTCGAGGGTGGTCCACTCCGGTTGAAGTAGTCGATGGTTCTGAAGGAGAAGAGCAGGAATACGCCTGCTGGAATCCTGTATTGTTTCAGCCTGCTGATGGGCCATTGATGTTGTTCTATAAAGTCGGTCTGGATCCTCGCCAATGGTGGGGGATGTTGATGACGTCCAGCGATGCAGGTCGCACCTGGACGAAGCCTCGTCGTTTAGGGACAAATTCAGCTTTGCCGGAGGAGAATCAGAATTTACTGGGTCCGGTTAAGAACAAGCCAATTCAACTCGCCAATGGCGATATTCTTTGCCCTTCCAGTACAGAGAACGAAGGTTGGAAGGTGCATTTTGAATTGACGAAGGATCTGGGAAAGACCTGGGAAGTGATTGGTCCTATTCACGATGCGTCAAAATATAATGCCATCCAGCCTAGCATTTTGACATATCCTGAACATCGTATGCAGGTTTTGTGCAGGAGTCAGGAAGGAATGATTGTCCAGAGTTGGTCAGAAGATGATGGCAAAACGTGGGGACCTGTGACAGCAACCGAACTTCCGAATCCTAATTCGGGAACCGATGCCGTCACCTTGGCCGACGGGCGACAACTTCTGGTTTATAACCACACTCAAAAACGTGGTGATTTTCCAGCAGGCCGCACCATGCTAAATGTAGCGACCTCGCAAGATGGAATAACCTGGACTCCTATGATGACATTGGAGAAAGACCGTGGAGAATTTTCTTACCCCGCAGTCATTCAAACGCGAGATGGCCTTGTGCATATCACATATACGTGGATGCGACAGAGCGTTAAACATGTCGTGCTGGATCCTGCAAAAATTAATCAGCAAGATTAGCGCTCATGAATTACACTCCCTGGCTTTTAATAATTGGCGAGGGACTATCTTTATTGTTTCTAAGCGGGACGAGCTGATTGATTGTCGCGGTCGCTTCTGCAAGTGTCATAATTCGAGCGTAACGATCACGTAATGTCGCCAACGAAGCTTCCTGCAGTTCTGGAGTGACGGTTGCACAACAGTCATCAACCAGGGTGACAAGATATCCCAGATCGCAGGCATCCCGGACAGTCGTTTCTACACATTCATTCGTATAAACACCAACGATGAACAGCGATTCAATTCCCATGTTCTTGAGCACATAGTGCAGATTCGTTGAGGAAAAAACGCCGCTGGCCGTTTTATTGATCACGATTTCATCACGAAATTCATCCGGGGCAACTGCTTCAATGAAATCGGCATCGCGCGATCCCGGAGGGGCAAGCAGATTCAGTCGTTTATGTCCTTTACTGCGGTCACGTCCATTTCGAGTCAGCGATTGGATGCGTGTGTGAATCACTTCCAGATTATGCGCTCGAAACGACTCCTGGAGTTTGTGCACATTCGGCAGAACCATTGATGAAAGTCGTTCAAAGTAATAAGCGTATTCTTCAGAGGGGATACCAGCCTTTGCTGCATCTCGGAAAACACCGTGATCTGGAGCCGCATCGAGATATTGCAAGTCGATGCACAAGAGAGCCGTATGTCTGTTAACGAGAAAATCACTATGAGCCGGGTTATCGATGAACGATTCGTGATAGACGTCTCTGAGGGGATCGATATGCTCGGGGAGATTGTTTTCGAGAGGATTTCCGTCAGTCATAGTACTATTTTCATTCCGGCGGAATTGCCGAGAGTTTGAGCACAGCTCTATAGCATATTCAAAAATAAACGGCAGCGTAAGGCAGAAGCAAACCCGATGTTTTACGGTCATTTGATGCTCATGCGACTGCAGAAACCATTTGAAAATGGTCTAATTTTGTGCAAGATGCAGTAGTGTTTGCAACATCACATTGGCTCCAGCTTCAATATCTGACCAAGCAGTCCATTCGGCTGGAGAGTGACTTTTTCCATTTTTGCTGGGGACGAATATCATACCGACTGGCACCATTCGCCCCATAATTTGAGCATCGTGAGCGGCTCCGCTGGGCATTTGATGGTATTCCAGGTCTAATTCCTCCGCTTGTGTTCTCAGCTGCTCGACAATGTCTTCACTGCAGGCAACCGGTTGAAGATAACTTTTCTGTTCGAAATCAAATTTCAGATTTCGACGTCTTGCAATCGCTGAGAGTGCTTTTTGAAATGCGGTCGATAAATCATCAAGAAACTCTTCAGAGGTATCTCTAACATCGAGCGAAAACTCAACAATTCCTGGAACGGTATTCGCCGCCCCAGGTAGAATCTGGGCTTTTCCAATTGTCGCACGACTGCGTTCGCTACCATTTTCTTCAAGGATTCGTGGCACTTCATGGGCAAAATCGGCCAGTCCCATGAAGGCATCGTTTCGCATGTCCATCGGCGTTGTGCCTGCATGATTGGCCTCGCCTCTGAGCCAGACCGACCAGGTAAACAGTCCAGTAATCTCATCGACTATCCCAACGGATTTGTGCATGCGATCCAGCACTGGCCCCTGTTCAATATGCAATTCGAGATAACTGCGGATCGAATCAGGATCGCGGGCGGCATCAAGAGCTGCCAGAGGATCATAGCCTTGTCGGCGCATTTCTTCCTGTAACAGAACCCCATCCAGATCGGACATCGTCGCCAGCGAATCGGGGGTGATGTATCCACAAACCGATTGGGAGCCGAACATTCCGCCAAAGCGACCTTCTTCATCGCTGAAGGCAATCAGTTCGAGTGTTCGTTCTGTCTCAATACCAGCCTCGACAAGACGACGCAGGCATTCCAGTCCAACGACGACACCTAATGTTCCATCCAGAGCCCCTGCACAAGGAACGGTATCAATATGAGAGCCAACAAGCACACGAGGCTTCTCCGTTTTTCCGATAAAGATCCCCGAGATATTTGCGGCTCCATCCACATTGGATTTTAAGCCTGCCTGCTCAATACGATCGATCAACCAGCGTTTGCCCCGCATATCGGCATCGGTGAAGGCCATCCGATAAATTCCACGGTCTTCTTCATCCTTTCCGATTTCTGAGAGAGCGAGTATGTCTTCCTTAATCCGTTGAAGATCAATTCGTAAATCGGTTGGATTAGTCGCTGTCGATTCCGGCATCGCTATGTACCTCTATATGAGTTGATTTTACTGTCTCTAATCGACTACTGGCAAAGGCAATCCCTCGACATATTGCCCATGGAGCATGTGCAACTGCAATGTGTGATTGAGAACAATATCGTTGCGGCGGGCCACTGTGCTGTCGGTTTCGTTCCAGGATTGATCGATGAATTGAATCAGTCGATCATAGTCGAAGAAGCCAACTTCGCGAACGCGTTCTGGTGTCAGCCAGTGGTTAATCATCTCCTGAACGGCATTGCGTTTGACGGGATCGGTATGGGCGGGGGGAGCCATGAAGGCGAATTTTTTTCGCTCGTACAATTCTTTTGGTAGCACATTAATCATCGCTTCTCGCAATACCCATTTTTCGATGCCATCTCGAATTCTAACATCTGGCGGAATCGTCACCGCATACTCGGCGACGTGATGATCCAGAAACGCCGGACGCGCTTCCATGCTGTTGGCCATATCCATCCGGTCGCCACCCCAGGTCAAAATCTGACCTTCGAGCATCGTTTTACTCCACGTGTATTGCGAAATATCGAGTCGATGTCGTCCACGGACTTGAGCCGGGTCGATGGCTGCTGCGACTTCTCCGACGGGATCGTATTCTTCAAACAAGTCCTGCATCGCGTTGGAGAGGATCGGCTGGAATCGTTTCAGAGTCAGCATCCAGGGTTGCATCCAGGAGGGAGTGAATCCGCACAAATCCTGCCAGGCAGGATGCTGGAGATCTTCTTCTGCGAGAATCGCGCCAGCAAAAATGCCCCCTTCATCGTCGCGGCCGAGCCAGTCGCGTTTGAAGAATGGATAACCGCCGAATAACTCGTCGGAGCCTTCTCCGGTAATGACGGCTTTATAATTGCAGGCACGGACGCGACGGCTCATATGCCATTTCGCGACTGCTAATGTGTTATAGAATGTTCGTTCGGCATGCCAGGTCGCTCGTTCAAAGGCCGGGCCGTAGAGTTCTTTTTCTGTCAGCCGCAGAAGTTCCTGCTCGGCTCCGGTTCGATCAGCCATCAGCTTGGCGATATTGGATTCATCATATTCATCGCTATCGAAAGCAATCGTAAAGGCTTTGACGGCGGATTGCTGTAATGTTGTTGCGAGGCCAAGAATCGAACAACTGTCGATGCCGCCTGAAAGATAACAGCCTACAGGAACATCCGCTTCGAGACGTGTTGCAACAGCATCAATGAGTCTGTCCTGTACACCCTGAACGTATTCTTGTGGATCGGCATTTTCTTCGTGAGACTCAGGAAAAACGAAATCCCACCAGCGTTTCGTGCGGGTTTCCAGTCGTCCATCCTGCAGATTGACAATCAGCATATGCCCTGGCTTTAAGGCTTCAACACCTTTAAAAGCCGTCGAACCGGGGACCATCACCTGCATCATTTGATGCAGCGCCGCTTTAGGGCAGAGTTCAGGATTAATATCGGGATGTTTTAGAATCGATTTGACTTCCGAGCCCCAGACGATGCCATTGTCGTTCATGGCATAATAGAGTGGCTTGATGCCGAAACGATCACGAACGAGAATCAGTTGTTTCTTCTTGTTGTCATACAGAACGACCGCGAATTCTCCACGAAGATGCTCGACGAAGGACAATCCATCTCTCAAGTATAAAGGAAGAGCGATCGCACTATCACTTTTTCCACTTGTTGAGAAATTGTTGCACCCGAGTTGGGTCCGAATCCTTTTGTAATTGTATAACTCACCATTGACGGTGAGGGCATAATCGCCATCGGTCGTTTCGATTGGCTGATGCCCGTGATCCAGTCCGATAATTGAGAGTCGCGTATGCCCTAATGCAAGACCTTGATCCACATAAAGCCGACTCCCCCGATCATCCGGACCACGGTGATCGAGAACATCGAGCATGCGATCAAGAGTAAACCGCAGTTCGCGTTCATTGGTTCGAGAAGGATTCCAAAATCCGGAGATACCACACATAACTCACCTTGTTTATTTTCTTTAGCTGCAATCAATTCAATACGAAGGCTGGATTTAAGAAACGTCGCCCATCTGTCGCGATTATTTTAAACGCCGCTCAAACGATCCAGACGATTCAAAACGGCAATCAACAACGCCTGCCTGACAAACACAGCCCCGGCTGCCTGCGCGAAGTAAAGATTGTGACTCGTCTCGTCGAAACATTCGGGCAGTTCATCATTTCTGGCCAGCGGGTGCATAATGACAGCATCTTTTTTAAGAGGACTTTTTTCCTGCAGCTTGGAACGACTGTCCAAATTGCGGTAACTGTCACCCAGAAACGCAATCGAATTGACATAGACAATGTCGAGGTCCGGTAATACTGATTGGACATTGTTCGTGATGTCAATTGGAATGGGAGATTCTTCTATCGGTTCGGTCAAGTCGAGTCCGACGGGATCGGCCATTTCAGAGATGAGCGTAATTTTCTTGACGGCTCCTGTGAACATCAGCGAGAGTCTCAGAAAGCTTTTTACGGCTCTCATTGAACCGGGCGTACCGATGATTCCGAGATGCACTTTACGCTCTTCCGGACAATCATCCTGACACAGTTCCGGTCGCCATTTCAATAACGCATACCAGTCGATCAGGGCTTGTGTCGGATGATGACCTGACCCATTTCCTGCATTAATGAGTGGACGTTGTAAATTTCTTTGAATCTCTTCCAGGCTATTCGTATCGGGATGCCGCATAATGACGATATCGCCATAGGTATTGAACATCTCGCCGATATCAGCCAACGATTCGCCCTTGGCAACTCCCGTTACCTGACCATCGGGCACAGAGAGGACTTTACCATCCAGTCGCTGCACCGCACTTTCAAAGGAAAGCCGGGTGCGAGTGCTGGCTTCAAAAAATGCAGTGATGGCAATTTTGCCATCGAGTGGTTTATCCATCTCAACATTTCTCGACTCCAGTAAAGCCGCAAGTTGAGCAATCGCGACAATGGTTCGACGATCAAACTGACGCGGGTTCAAAATGGATTGCCCTGCGATTGAGTCGAGTGCTTCTCGATCGATTTTACCATTTGTAAAATCCAGCAACTGCTGCGGACTCAATTTGCAGCCTTTGGAATTGGATGCGAAATTTGTCAGCGCACGCGAAATTTGTTCTTCGGACAACCGTTTCATGGTTCTACCAGATATTATTTTGTTTGGAATCGATTATAAAAAATGTCAACAGTCCTATGACTCCCAGTGTGCACAAGAACAGACCACCAAAAACGATCAGTTGCAAAAACCAGAGTGGAAATAAAATCATCTGGAAGCCTCTGCTAAGATAGGTTTAGGAATGCTTCTGTCCGGCGGTGGGGCGGAGAGTGTTTTGAAATCAAAATTATCGGGAGCAATCTTCATCGCGATTCCGAAAACAATTCCGGAAACTGTCGCTCCAATGAGCGAAGAAACAAACCAGCCAATCGTAAAATAGGCGATTAAACCACACGTTGTCCCCAGAATCATTGCCAGAGATGCGGCGATGGGACTGGCTTTGCGAGAGTACAATCCTCCTACAATCGGCCAGATACAGCTCCCTACCATTGGTCCTGCAAAAAACAAAACGGTTGCCAGTGTACCCACATTCGGTAAGGCAACTCCCCACGCCAGTAGACCCAATCCGACGATACTCATCGCCGCCCAGCGACGTTTGGATGTGTCTGAAATTTCTCCTGGTATGATGGGTTCAATAATATCGTTGACAAGCAAATCAGCTGTCGCAGCCAGTAAGCTATCGATACTGGACGCTAATGAACAGAAAATGACGATGAATACCAGCAACGCGCCCACAGAGCCCAGCAAAGTGGCCGCAACAAGTGGGCCTACGGTATCGGGTTGACTGATTCCAATTCCCAATGCGGGAGCAGCTAACCCTAAAAAGCCTGCCACAATCGGAACCGGTAGCCACAGCAAACCACCTAAGGCATACGCTTTGGGGCCAACGCCTTTTCGCATGGAAAACGCCCTGCTCCACCAGACGTTGCTATGAAAGATTTCACCAAACCCAAACAACATATTATTGAACAGAGACATCAATGCAGCCGGAAAGAAGATCGAGAGCAGCATCGGCCGCTGAACCTCCAGTTTCGTATACACATCGCCAATATCAACCTGCATCAGAACTGCGATGGAAACAACGACAAGACCAATCAGGATAATCAGACTTTGGATAAAGTCTGTTCCAATGACCGCATACATCCCACCGAATAAGGTGTAGAGCACACAAACGGCCAGTACAACGGTCATGCCAATCGGATACGGAATTCCTGAGAGGACATTCAATAATTTGCCGCCTGCCATCGACATGGAAATCAACCAGGTAATTGCATAAAACAGCGAGATCAATAAAAATGGTACGGTTGCAATTTGACCATATCGTTTCCGCACAAACTCGACGGCAGTGTATCCCTCGGGCATCAACTGGCGAATTCGGCCGCTCATCGGTGCGAATGCAAACAGTCCAAAACTTGCTGTCGAGTAGGCAAGCGCTCCCCAGATTCCCAGTTGCAGAGCAAACTGCGGAGCAAGCATGGTTGTGTTGGAAGTGATCCAGGTTGCAACAGCCGTTGCAGTCCCTAATGCCAGTCCGACATTGCGGCCAGCCACTGCGAAACCATCGTAGGATTTCGCACGTTTCCCCCACCAGATTCCCAGGGAGACCCACAGAACACCAAACAGCCCGAGCATCACATACCCAGCCTGCGGACTTAAAATGGTTCCGACAGCCAGGATCATTCCGCTATTTCCTTCTGAACTAAAACTGATTCAGGTTGAGTTTCCCGGGTAGCCATCGCTCCTTGAATTATGACAAAGATGATTGCCAGAAAGACAATCAAACCAATCGAAAACAGACTCAGAGCCTGCCACAATGGCCAGTGATCTACCGTGACTAATGCAGGCTCATTCGATTGAGCGATCAGTTCTCCCTGAGCGTTAAGGGCTTTGACCTGATACGAATACTCGCCGTTAGCTAACCCCGAAATCATGGCCTGAGGAAAGGCACCGCGAAATACGACAAGGCCATCATTCTCGAAAACCTGATACTCTGCTGCCCCTTCGACTGCGCTCCAGCGAAGATCGATATAACCTTCACGAACGTCGGCAAACTTTTTCTGAACAAATTCGATAGGAGGCGAGACCGCGAGTGCTGCTTCAGGGGATGATGTTGAAGGGGGTTCTGAGTTTTCAGAGGACGGATTTTGCCCGAATCCAGACGAAGCCTGAAAGATAATCAGCAGGAGTAAAACAGATACAAAAGAGACTGTTTCACAACTGGAATCCGCGTTGCCGGACCGGCAAAATAACACAACAACTCCTGTGCTCTTCCTAATTGCAAACGAGTGGCATGAGCATTTGCCAACGCTGTTAAATTTTTGTCAATGCTCCAGAATAGTCGATTTACTCTTTTAAGCAAACCCTATCCTTGAATAAGACAGAGAATTCGCTTGCTTGCCAGACGCCATCTGCCAAAATGCTAGATGTCTTGGTGAAGTTATTTATGAAAGAGAAACACAGACACATGGAATTCAAGCACGAATTTGAAATCTGTATGAGACTGCTCGCAGCTGTCATTGCAGGTGGAGTGGTTGGTTGGGAAAGAGGGACACACGAAAAGTCTGCTGGTCTGCGAACTCACATGCTCGTCGCATTGGGTTCTGCTGCCTTTACATTAATTTC
The DNA here is from genome assembly GCA_003503535.1 of Planctomycetaceae bacterium. Taxonomy (GTDB): domain Bacteria; phylum Planctomycetota; class Planctomycetia; order Planctomycetales; family Planctomycetaceae; genus Rubinisphaera. Next base: position 81,684 of record DOCI01000355.1, on the reverse strand, counting down.
CATTCATACTCCGCAGACATTTGAAGGATTTGATTGGTTTAAGATCGATCCAACTCGCGTGATTCAGGGCATTATTGGCGGAGTCGGTTTTCTGGGAGCCGGTGCCATATTTCGCAGAAAGTCTTCAGTACACGGTTTAACGACGGCCTCTGGAATCTGGGTCATCGCTTCGGTCGGTATCGCGTGTGGCTTTGGTTATTACGCAATTGCATTGCCTGTAGTTGTGCTGACGGTCATTGTGAATGGACTCATTATATTTATTGACCCGAAGAAAAAGGAGGAATGAATCGTCATCATTTCACTGCTCAATTACTCCTGGCTCCTGACTGCGAAACAGATATGAGAATTCAATCAATACTCGCTCTACGGGGCTCATCTCGGCTCGGTCTTCGAGGACTTCACGAGCCATTTCCGGATCATCCGTGATGATGTTGTCGACTCCGCGACCGATCATTGTCGACATAGTGACAGGGTCGTTGACCGTCCAGCCATAAACTGATTTACCTTTGCGATGAGCGGTTTGAATGAAGTCTCGTTTTGCCAATTTGGTACTCACAGCTAAAAAATCCACATCGGAGCGCGTCAAGTCTCCAGCTGCAACTGCTGTCAGTAAGCCAACCGTCCAGTCAGGACGCAGCTTCTGGATTTTTCTGATCCCATCGATTTTCAGGGACATGACAACGATGTGATCTTCCATGTCATTGGCTTCGACAAGATCGACAACCTTTTGTTCGAGGCTTTGTGTGTGCCCATAATATTTAAGTTCGATATTGACGCGAGCTTTGCCTTTGCAGAGCTTCAAAACATCTTCTAACGTAGGAACGCGTTCGCTGGCATAGTCGGCACTGAAGTAACTGCCGATATCGATGGTCTGTAACTCAGCCGCAGTTCCCTCCCAGATTTTAAGTGGCGAACCAGCCACTTTCATCAAGTCGTTATCGTGGGCGACCAGCACGATCCCATCTTTAGATTCCTGCACATCTATCTCAATCCAGTCGGCACCATCGGCAATCCCCTGACGAATGGCGGCCAGAGTATTCTCGGGAGCCTTGAATGCTCCGCCACGATGAGCAGTGATTTCGACATCATCCTCCAGTTGAACAGTATGGATTGCAGTAATCCCTATTGTCGTTGCAAGCAAGGAGGCAATCACGAATGCAGCCGCTAATCGTCTTCGAGTCCAACGAATCTCCCAGGAAAATTGATGGCCTGAATCTTCGGGAAGCGTAAAGGCTTCAGAACGCCCGTAGGAAACGTAGAGGTAGCTTAATAAAACCGCGAAGGAAATATTCGCTAACAGATTCGTGATGAAATTTACAAGAGTCCAGATCGAGAGAACGAAACCTAAAGTGATCGCTAACCACCAGATGGAATCGACGTTTTCTGGGACGATTAATGAACCCAGCGTTACCGTCACCGCTGTGAGAATTGCCGAGATTAGAAAATTGCCAATGGCCCAGAGGAGAATTCCTTTGGCGATTTTCCATTTGTGACCATGCGTTCTCTGTCGACTGATTCGCAGACAATCTGTAGCAGCCACATGTTCGAATAGGTGTAGTGAAAAAGCAAAACTCCAATTCACCAGACTTCGCAGCACAAGCAATACCATGATCAACAGTAGAGGACCAATGCTAAAGACGGCATACCAAAACGGAAGTGGTTTTTCGGTCAGATAGTAATTGATGTCGTGATCGGTCAGGAAATACCAGAACAGCATTCCACCGGTTGCCAGGAACGGAATTGCGAGCCCGAGTAAACGAATAATTATTCGAGCTGTAATCCGGTATATGCCAGTGGCATTATGTAAGACACTCCTCAAACTTTCCCAAACGCTCAATTGAAGACCGTGAAACGCACACAGACTAAGAGTTATCAGGACCGCTTGTTCCAGTGCTAAAGTGCAGACAAAAGCACTCCCGACAATAATAAAGGCCAGCCAGCCGAGTGGGTGGATCAGGAATATCGCAATATCGGTATCTGCTAGAACAGTTCTTCCAGACAACTCCACAAAAAAACGAAACATCAGACTGATAGTGGGCGTGAGAGCAAGAAACAGAATGAGCTTGAAAGCGATATCGGCCACAATCAGTTTTCGCCAGAAGGGTTTCAGGCTCTGTAGTATTTGAAATTCCATTTGCAATTAGTTCAGTGAGAGTAGCTTTTTGATGAACTCGTATCTTACAGCGTGGTGACTTTTAAGATTAAAATCAATTTACAAGATCGGGAACGTGAATTGCACTCACTTGATTTGATTGAAATTTCAAAATTCGAGTCTCGTAACCGCGACGAAACATTACGGGAGTGGTTAATGGAATAGGGCTGCTGTAATTTGAAAGAATAACTCCCTCTGACATATCACTGAGCTATCATGAAATTCAAACATGGAGAACGAAAATGAAATTGCTGTGCTTACTGACTGCAGGTTTCTTGCTAATGAGTATAGAAATGACATTCGGTCAACCTGAAGGAATTTCTCGACCCGGCAATCCCCCCGACCGTGCACGAATGATGCAGAATATAAAAACTCATCAGAATTTGGAATATGTCTCCGATGGGCATGAACGACATAAACTCGATTTATTTCTTCCGAAGGAAGCGAGTGAGCCCTTGCCCTTAATCATCTGGATTCATGGTGGTGCCTGGCAGAACGGAAGTAAAGAGGGGTGTCCTCCTCTGCGCAAAGGATACACAGAACATGGTTATGCCGTCGCCAGTATTAATTATCGATTGAGCGGTCATGCGATTTTCCCGGCTCAAATTGAAGATTGTAAAGCGGCAATTCGCTGGCTGCGGGGTCACGCTGAAGAATACAATCTCGATCCTGATCGATTTGGAGTGTGGGGAAGTTCAGCTGGCGGTCATCTGGTGGCGCTGGTCGGAACTTCTGGAGGTGTTACTGAATATGATGTCGGCGACTACATGGAACAGTCGAGCAGCGTTCAGGCGGTCTGTAATTTTTACGGACCGACCGATCTGATCGCCTTCGTGCAAACACCCGGATATACAAAACATGCCGATATTTATTCTCCTGAATCCAAACTGATTGGCGGCCTCGTGCTGGAAAATGAAGAGCAGGCAGCCCGTGCCAATCCCATCGAATATATCAGCGAAGACGATCCTCCATTTTTAATTGTACATGGCGACAAGGATCCCGTCGTGCCGATTAACCAGAGTGAGTTGCTGTTTAAGGCAATGAAGTCACAGAATTTGAGTGTGCATTTTCATACGATTCATGGAGCAGGTCATGGACGCCCGGGATTTGACGCCCCCGAATTGAACGAAATGGTTCTCAAGTTCTTTGACTCCACATTGAAGGACAATTCAGGTGAAAAGGAACCGGCTCAGGCGATAACTTCTGAGAGTACAGCCCAGGCGGATTCGAGGCCTGATCCCAATGAACGCTTTAGGCCTTCGTTTGAGAAGATTCTGAATCGTATTGACAAAGATTACGATGGCAAAATATCTGCACAGGAATTTTCAGCGTCGCCAGATTTGTTTAAACGTCTGGATCGGAATCAGGATGGATATATCACTCAAGAAGAGCACAATCATTTATTTGGAACTAAGGAGTGATGGCTTGCCGTTCCAAACATTTTTCTTGAACAGCTAATTGAGTCATAATCAATGCGTACGTACATTTTGTTGATCCCATGACTAATAAATCGATATCGAGCTAAGTGGTGGTGTTGCTGCTTTGATTGGGATGTTGTCATGTTGAATACTTCGTTGGCTTGACACCGCTGTCCTAACAATGCGAGCATTCACAATTCGCATTCGCTTTCCTGGATTTGTTTTCCTGAAACGGATCCTTGCTGATATTGAATCACTACCGCTATCTATGGAAACAAGATGTTCGTGATAAATATGCTCTCAATGTTCAATTCCCAATTCTCGAAATGTGCTTTGGGATTGATTTCCATTTCACTTGCCCAACCTGTTCAAGCAGATCAAGTCTACGAACAAATCCCTGAAATTTCCGCTTCGACAACTTTGGAAAAATTGGACAGCGGTGATAAGGCTCCTGTAAAAGAGATTGATTTCGCCGCTGGAATTCAACCCGA